>CAXTCI010000060.1:0-27658 GCA_964242325.1 uncultured Acetobacteraceae bacterium | reverse complement strand
TCGGCGCACAGCGCCAGCGCGATCACCACCCGCTGGCGCATCCCGCCGGAGAACTCGTGCGGATAGGCGTCCACGCGGCGGTCCGCAGCCGGGATGCCGACGTCCTGCAGCCAGCGCACCGCACGCGCCCGGGCGTCGGCGTCGGACAGGCGCAGGTGGGCCTGCATGGTTTCCACAAGCTGCTGGCCCACGGTATACAGCGGGTTCAGCGTCGTCAGCGGGTCTTGGAACACGGCGCCGATCTGCTTGCCGCGGATGCGGCGCATCTGCTCGTAGGGCAGGTTGTCAATGCGCTTACCGTCCAGCAGTACCTGGCCGCCGCCGATCCGGCCGGGCGGCTCCAGCAGCCCGATGATGGCGGCGCCGGTGAGCGACTTGCCGGCGCCGCTTTCGCCCACCACGCCCAGCACCTGGCCGGGCTCGATACCGAACGACACGCCGTCCAGCGCCCGCAGGGTGCCGCGGCGCCCGGGGAACTCGACCACCAGGTCCTGCACGTCCAGGAGCGGCATCAGCGCAGCCTCGGGTTCAGGGCGTCGCGCAGCCAATCGCCCAACAGGTTGATGGACAGCACCATCAGCACCAAGCCGATGCCGGGGAAGATCGTGACCCACCATTCCCCGCTGAACAGGAAATCCTGGCCGACGCGGATCAGGGTGCCGATGGACAGCTTATTGGCCGGCAGCCCGACGCCGAGGAAGGACAGCGTCGCCTCCGTGACGACCGCCAGCCCGAGGGTCAGCGTGCCAATGACCAGCACGGGGCCGAGCACGTTGGGCAGAATGTGCGTCAGCATGATGCGCGGTCCCGACAGCCCGATCACCTTGGCGGCCATGACATACTCCTTGCCGCGCTCGACCAGGGTGCTGCCGCGCACGGTGCGGGCGAACTGCGGCCAGAAGCTGATGCCGATGGAGAAGATGACGACGTAGATCTGCAGGGCCTCATGCAGGTTGCGCGGCAGCGCCGCCGTTACCACGCCGTCCACCAGCAGCGCGATCAGGATGGCCGGGAAGGACAGTTGCACGTCCGCCAGCCGCATCAGCGCCGCATCGGTGGCGCCGCCGGCATAACCCGCCAGCAGCCCGACCACGATCCCGACCGCCACCGCGAACAGCACGGATGCGAAGCTGACGATGAAGCTGATGCGGGTGCCATACATGATGGCCGACAGCAGGTCGCGCCCCTGGTTGTCGGTGCCCAGCAGGTGGTCGCGCGTGCCGTCCGCCGCCCAGGCCGGCGGCTGTAGGCTGTCCATCAGGTTCAGGCTGGCCAAGTCGAATGGGTCATAGGGTGCGATCGCTGGCGCCAGCATGGCTCCCACCAGCAGCACCAGCAGCACCAGCGCCGACACGATCGCGACGGGCGAGCGGCGGAAGCCGTAGGCGACGTCCCCATCCCAGAACCGCGCAACGGCCGCGATCACCGCGCCGCCCCCGCCGCTGCCCGGCCGATCCGCAGCCGGGGATCAACGGCATAATACAGCAGGTCCACGATCAGGTTGATGAGCACGAACAGCACGGAGATCAGCATCAGGTAGGCGCCCATGATGGGGATATCGGCGTTCTGCACGGCCTGGATGAACAGCAGGCCCATGCCGGGCCATTGGAAAACGGTCTCGGTCACGATCGAGAAGGCGATGATGCCGCCGATCTGCAGCCCGGCGATGGTGATGACCGGCACCAGCGTGTTTTTCAGCGCATGGCCGAAGTTGATCGCCCGGGTGCCCAGGCCCCGGGCACGGGCGAACTTCACGTAGTCGGACCGCAGCACTTCCAGCATCTCCGCCCGGACCAGGCGCATGATGAGCGTCATCTGGAACAGGCCCAGGGTGATGGCCGGCAGCACCAGCGCCTTCAGCCCCTTTACGGTCAGGAAGCCGGTCGTCCAATGGCCCAGGTCCACCACCTCGCCCCGGCCAAACGAGGGAAGCCAGCCCAGGTAGACGCTGAACACCAGGATCAGCAGGATGCCGATCAGGAAGGTGGGCAGCGACACGCCGATCAGGCTGAAGATCATGAACAGCCGGGAACTGAAGGCGGTACGCCGGATGCCGGTGTAGACGCCCATCGGCACGCCGACCGCGATCGCGAACACCGCCGCGGTCGCAGCCAATTCCAGCGTCGCCGGCAGGCGCTCGCCGATCAGGTCCATCACCGGCCGGGCCAGGCGGTAGCTGACGCCGAAGTTGCCGTGCAGCGCGTTCCACATGAACTTGCCGTACTGCACGAAGAATGGTTGATCGAGGCCGAGCTGCTGCACCAACGCCACCCGCTGCGCCTCGGTGTAGTCCTGGCCCAGCATGATGGTCACTGGGTCGCCGACGAAGGCGAACATGGCGTAGGCGATCAACCCAACCACGAGCAGGACCGGCACGGCCTGCAAGAGGCGGCTGATGATGAAGGCGAACATCGGCGGATCGTGCGCTCCCTAGTGGTCAGCCGTCGCGGGCGCCCTTTCTTTCACTGGCTTCACGGAGGGGTCAAGCAAGTCCGACGCCACATCCCCGGCGCCGGCGAACTCCGCGACCAGGGTGAAGCCCACGCCCAGCAGCACCGGCCCCAGGAAGATGCCGAGCAGCCCGAATGCCAGGGCGCCCCCCAGCACGCCCAGGATGGTGAGCAGGAAGGGCAGCTTGGCGCCGAGGGCGATGAAGTAGGGCTGGATCAGGCTGTAGGCGCCGGTGATGAAGAACAAGCCGTAGCAGGCCAGGAAAATGCCCCAGCCCATGTGTCCCGTACTGATTAGCCAAAGCGCCGCGGGAATCCAGATGACCGGCGCGCCGACCGGCAGCACCGACAGCAGCCCGGCCAGGGCGCCCAGCAGCAGGGGCCTCGGCACGCCCGACAGCCACAGCCCGAAGCTGGTCAGCAGCCACTGCACCAGCGCCGTGCCCAGGATGCCGTAAACCGTCCCGCGCACCGTTGCCCCGGTGACCGCCACCAGCCGCGCCGCATGGACCCCGGCGATCCGGTGCATGATCCGCAGCAGGTGCCCGGCGAGCTGGTCGCCCGAGGTCCAGAAGAAGAACGCGATCATCAAGGCAATCAGGAACTGCAGCAGCCCGCCGGCGATGCCCAGCAGGACGTTCAGCCCCTGCTCCGCCATCATGCCGAAGTAGGGCTGGAAGAATCTGACCATCGCGCTGAGGTCCGCCGCCCACTCGTTCCAATATTCGGAGAAGGTGCGCCCAATCACGGGAAGCGCCTGGAGCCATGCCGGGGCGCCCGGCAGGCCAGCATTCAATGCCGCTTCGATGGAGGCGCGGAGTTGCGCCACGTCCTGTGCGCCTGCAGGCGCCGCGAGTGCCAGCGGCAGCACGATCAGCACCGTCGTCAGCAGCACCATCACCCCGGCGGCCCAGCCCCGGCGCATCCGCCCATGCACCCGCACCCAGGTGAACACCGGCCAGGTACTGTAGGCCAGGATCGCCGCCCACAGGATCGCCGACAGGAAGGGATGCAGCACCAGGATGCAGCCGACCGCGATGCCGACCAGCAGCAGGCCCATCAGCAGGCGTTCGGCAATATTGGAGTTGGGGGTCATGAGGCGTCTGCCTGTGCGGTCGCCTTATCCTACCCTGGCCATGCCGGGCCGGCAAAGCTAGCGTCCCCCGCAAGCAACCCAAGGGAACGCCGATGCCCCGTTTCGCAGCTAACCTATCCATGATGTTCAACGAAGTGCCGTTCCTGGACCGCTTCGCCGCGGCGGCCGAGGCCGGCTTCAAGGGCGTCGAGTTCCTGTTCCCCTACGACCACCCGGCCGCGGACATCCGCGCCCGGTTGGACGATGCCGGGCTGGCGCTGGCGCTGTTCAACATGCCGCCGGGCGACTGGGCAGCGGGCGAGCGCGGCACCGCCGGTCTGCTGGGCCGGCAGGCGGAGTTCCGGGACGGCGTGCAGCGGGCCATAGACTATGCCGGCGCCCTGGGCTGCCCCTTGCTGCACTGCATGGCCGGCATTCCCCCGGCAGGCGCGGTGCCGGGCGCGCACTTCGCCGCCTACGTCGCCAACGTGGCATGGGCCGCGGAACGCACCGCAGCCGCCGGGCTGCGCCTGGTGCTGGAACCGATCAACCACCGCGACATGCCCGGCTATATCCTGAACACCACGGGGGAAGCGGCAGGCATCGTCGAGGCACTGGGCCGGGACCGCGTCGCCCTGCAGTTCGACCTGTATCACTGCCAGATCACCGAAGGCGACCTGATCCGGCATATGGAAGCACTGATGCCGATCATCGGGCACGTGCAGATCGCCGACGTGCCCGGTCGCAACGAGCCTGGCACCGGCGAGATCAATTGGGCCAACGTCCTGCCCCGTTTGGATGCCCTGGGATACGCCGGCTGGGTCGGGTGCGAGTACCGGCCGGCCGCAGATACTGTCGCTGGGTTAACATGGCGGAATCGATACTAATCTGGTTTCTTGGACATTCGACGCCAAAAGGGATGAATGTTCAGAACTGATGCAGAAATCTTGTACGGCGACTCGTCTTTTCCTGTAGACTCGCATCGTGGAGTCGGTTTCCCTGTGCTGAGTGACGGGAGACACGAGTGGAGAAGGTGAGATGCGCTTTGCAGAGATTGGCCAACAGCTAAGAGCCTACCGGATCGAGTCCGGGTTGCGTGCGGAGGAGATTGCGGCGCGGCTGGGCGTGTCCAGGGCGGCGCTGTATCGCTACGAGAAGGGCGAGGTCATCAAGCTCGACACCGTGAAGCGGCTGGCGGAGCTGCTCAAGGTGTCGCCGTTGTCGTTGCTTGGGATCGGCGTCGAGTACTACAGCCGCCCGGTCGGCTACTTCGAGCGCATCCGCCAGATCGAGGAAAGCGCCGACCAGGTCCTGCAGGTGTTCGGGCCGATCAGCTACCTGACGACCTCTGATGGCTTCGACCAGGCGATGGCTGACGGGCTGGGTGAGGCTGCGGAGGCCGCCGGGGCGGACCGCGGGGCGTTCCGGACGTCCGCGGACCAGGTGCTCGGCATCCTGTCGTCCCGCAAGCGCATGTATCAGCAACGCAAGCCTGGCATCATCGCGCTGCTGTCGGCCTCCTCAATACGCGCGTTCCTGGACCAGGGCCTGCTGGGTGGGCTGAGCCTGTCCGATCCGTTGCGGCAGCAATGCCGGGCGGTCGCGGCACGGGAGGTCGAACACATCGCAAGCCTGATGGAAACCGAGCCGATGGGCCTGCAGTTCGGCCTGCTGGCCGGGCCGGACCCGTCGGAAAGCTTCAAGATACTCCGCTCGCGTGAGCGAGCGATGCTGGCAGCCAATCCATTCCGCAGCGACAGCGTGCCGACAGCGCAGACGGGCGTTGCGATGATCACCGGGGCGGATGAGGCCATAGCCGCGCACCAGCGCGTTGCCGAGGCAATGTGGCGGGATGCGGTAAAGGGCGCTGCCGCGGCATCGCGCCTGCGCGGGATGCTGGGCTCCAACGCCTGACGCTGGCACCGGGGTGGCTTGGCTTACTGCAGAGGGGGGCAGACCTGCTCCCTCTCCCTCCGGGAGAAGGTTGGGGTGAAGGGGTCCTGGCTGTGGAGCCGGGTAATGCGGGTATGGCCGGATCAACACCCTCTACAGATCAACAACCGCCCTTGCCCACCCCCTCACCCCGACCCTCTCCCGGAGGGAGAGGGAGAAGATGCCCATGCCCAGATGCGTGCTAACCCAGCCTTGCCTTTAGCGCCTCGTTGACCAGGGCCGGGTTGCCCTTGCCGGCCATCGCCTTCATTACCTGACCGACGAAGAAGCCGAACAGCTTGTCCTTGCCGCCGCGATACTCCGCCAGCTTGTCCGGGTTGGTGGCCAGCACTTTATCCACTGCGGCGTCAATTGCGCCGGTGTCCACGACCTGACGCAGGCCGCGTGACTCGACGATGGCGGCCGGGTGCTCGCCGGTTTCCACCATCGCCTCGAACACCTCCTTGGCGATGCGGCCGTTGATGGTCTTGTCGGCCAGCAAATCCAGCAAGCCGCCGAGCGACCCCGCCGACACCGGGCTGTCCGAGATGGTGCGGCCCGTGCGGTTCAGCGCCGCGAAGAAGTCGCCCATCATCCAGTTCGCCGCCTGCTTGGCATCGCGCCCGGCCGCGACCGTCTCGAAGAACGCCGCCGTTTCCTGGTCCGCCACCAGCACCGCGGCGTCATAGGCCGGCAGGCCATGCTCGGCGACGAAACGGGTGCGCTTGGCGTCCGGCAGCTCCGGCAGGTGCGCCTTCAGGTCGGCCACCCAGTCCTCGTCCAGCACCAACGGCAGCAGGTCGGGATCGGGGAAGTAGCGGTAGTCGTGCGCGTCCTCCTTGCTGCGGAGGCTGCGGGTTTCGCCACGCGCCGGGTCGAACAGCCGGGTTTCCTGGATGACCTCGCCGCCACCCTCCCAAACCTCGACCTGCCGCGCCGCCTCCGCCTCGATGGCCTGCATGACGAAGCGGATGGAGTTGACGTTCTTCACCTCGCAGCGGGTGCGGAACGGCTCGCCATGGCGGCGGACGCTGACGTTCACGTCGGCGCGCAGCGAACCCTCCTCCATGTTGCCGTCGCAGGTGCCGAGGTAGCGCAGGATGGTGCGAAGCTTGCGGAGGTATGCGCCGGCCTCCTCCGGCGTGCGCAGGTCCGGCTCGCTGACGATTTCCATTAGGGCGACGCCGGAGCGGTTTAGGTCGATGAAGCTGCGTACCGGGTCCTGATCGTGCAGCGACTTGCCGGCGTCCTGCTCCAGGTGCAGGCGGGTGACGCCGACCTGCTTGGTGCTGCCGTCCGCCAGTTCGATCTCGATGGTCCCTGCGCCGACGACGGGGTGTGCGAACTGGCTGATCTGGTAGCCCGCCGGCAGGTCGGCATAGAAGTAGTTCTTGCGGTCGAACCGGCTGACCAAGTTGATGTGCGCGCCCAGGCCTAGCCCAGTCCGCACCGCCTGCGCCACGCACTCCTGGTTGATGACCGGCAGCATGCCGGGGAACGCCGCATCCACCAGGCTGACCTGGCTGTTTGGTGCGGCGCCGTACTCGGCGGATGCGCCGCTGAACAGCTTGGACTTGCTAACGACCTGGGCGTGGACCTCCAGCCCGATCACCAGCTCCCACGGGCCGGTGCGGCCCTCGATGACGTAGCTCATACGTGTGCTCCCGCACGGATGGAAGGCAGCGCCGAGAAGCCGGCTGCGCGCTCCAGCGCGGCGCCGACGGCGAACATGGTTTCCTCGTCGAACGGGCGGGCGATCACCTGCAGACCGAGCGGCAGCCCCTGCCCGTCCAGCCCGGCCGGCACCGACATGCCCGGCACGCCCGCCATGTTGGCCGGCACGGTGAATACGTCGTTCAGGTACATCTTCACCGGGTCGTCCATCTTCTCGCCCTGGGCGAAGGCGGCGCTGGGCGTGGTGGGCGTCAGCAGCGCGTCCACCTTGGCGAAGGCCTCGGTGAAGTCCCGCAGGATCAGCGCCCGCACTTTCTGCGCCCGCAGGTAATACGCATCGTAGTAGCCGGACGACAGCACGTAGGTGCCGATCATGATGCGGCGCTTGACCTCCGCGCCGAAGCCCTCGGCACGGGTGCGCTCATACAGATCGGTCAAGTCCTCGCCGTCTACCCGCGCGCCAAACCGGACCCCGTCGTAGCGGGCGAGGTTGCTGGACGCCTCCGCAGGCGCCACGATGTAGTAGGTGGCGAGGCCGTACTTGGTGTGCGGCAGGCTGACATCCACGATCTCCGCGCCCTCTGCCCGCAGCCACTCCAGCCCCTGCCGCCACAGCGCATCAATCTCCGCCGGCATCCCGTCCGAGCGGTATTCCCGCGGCACCCCGATCCGCAGCCCGCGCACGCCGCGGCGGCAGGCGGCGGCGAAGTCCGGCACCGCCTGGTCCGCGGACGTGCTGTCCTTGGGGTCGAACCCGGACATGCTGCCCAGCAGCACCGCGCAGTCCTCCACGGTCCGCGCCATCGGCCCAGCTTGGTCCAGCGATGATGCGAAGGCGACGATGCCCCAGCGGGAGCAGCGGCCATACGTCGGCTTTACCCCCACGATGCCGGTGAACGAAGCGGGCTGCCGGATGGAGCCCCCCGTGTCTGTCGCCGTCGCCCCCAGCGCCATGCGCGCAGCAACCGCGGCTGCCGAACCGCCGGAGGAGCCGCCGGGCACTAGCGCCGCCTCGTTGCCGCGGGTCCAGGGACTCTGCACCGGGCCATAGGCGGAGGTCATGTTGGACGACCCCATCGCGAACTCATCCATGTTCGCTTTGCCCAGGAAGATCGCGCCGTCCCGCAGCAAGTTGGCGGTCACCGTGCTCTCATACGGCGGCACGAACGGCGACAGGATGCGGCTGCCGGCGGTGGTGCGGGTGCCCGCCGTGCAGAACAGGTCCTTGATCGCCAGCGGCAGGCCGAGCAACGGGCGCTCATCCCCGGACGCCAACGCCACGTCAGCCGCCGCGGCGGCGGCCCGGGCGCTGTCGGCCATTACGGTGATCAGGGCGTTCAGGCGAAGGTTGAGCGCGTCCACCACCGCCAGGTGCGCTTCGGTCAGCTCGACGGCCGTGAAATCCTTGCGGCGCAGCCCATCGCGGGCCTGCACCAGGGTCAGGTCGGTCAGCATTATTCGACCACCTTCGGAACCGCATAGAACAGGCCCGCGCGGTCCGGGGCATTGGACAGCACCTGCTCGGTGATGCCGCCGTCCGTTACCTCGTCGGCACGCAGGCGCAACGCCATGTTGGCAGCGCCGGTCAGCGGCTCGATGCCGTCCACGTCCAGCTCGTTCAACTGCTCGATCCAGCCGATGATGCCGCCGAGTTCCTGCGCCAGTTGCGCCAGGTCGGCTTCCTCGACGCGGATGCGGGCCAGCTTGGCGACGCGGCGGACGGTCGCGGGATCGAGCGACATTGGGCGGGTTATCCTATGGTATGGAGGAGGCTCCGCCCATACAGGGCGATGCATCAAATGGAAAGCATACCGGCCGAGATGCCCCTGTTCAACATGGCGGAGCTTCGGGCCGCACTCCCGGCGGGGCGGCGGCTGATCGGGCTGGACCCAGGAGCGAAACTCATCGGGGTTGCGCTGTCGGATGTGGGTCTGATGCTCGCCAGCCCCTATGGCAGCCTGCGCCGGGGCAAGCTGTCCGCGGCTGCGGGTGATATTACCGCCCTGGCGCGCAAGGAAGGCGCGGGCGGACTTGTGGTGGGTTGGCCGCTGTCCATGGACGGCACGATGGGTCCGGCGGCGCAGGCGGTGCGGGATTGGGCGCGGGCACTGTCCGATGGGACGGCGCTGCCCGCGGCGTTGTGGGACGAGCGGCTGTCGTCGTCTGCCGTCAACCGCTTCTTGATCAGCGAGATGGACCTGACCCGGCGAAAGCGGGCCGCCCTGGTGGACAGCATGGCGGCGGCCTACATCCTGCAGGCGGCGCTGGATGCGAGCACGCCTGGCCCGGCACCTGGCGCTGGCGGACAGGCCAACATCGAAGCCGGGTGACGGACGGTATGGATGGGGCATTGCAGCTCCTACCCGCTCTCAGATACCGGCATGCACCCTCCAGCCAGCCAGGACCGCGGACAACCAGCATGACAATATCCTTTGCGGACCACGCGCTCCCCAACACTGGCCAAGCAGCGACCTCCGTTCCGTCCGACGTGGCGAAGGTGGGCTTCGAGGGACGGGGAACCCAGCATAGCCAGCGGTTCTTGGCCGTCGAGACCGCGGTCAATGTCGTTTACGGCACCGTCCCCTATGCCGTGATGATGATGACCCCAGCCAACCTGGAGGATTTCGCAGTCGGCTTCAGCATGACCGAGGGCGTCATCCAGGGGCGCTCTGACATACGCGGCACCCGGGTGGAAGATGACCCGGACGGCCTGCGCTTGGTGGTGAACCTGGCGCCAGAGCGCTTCCACGCCCTGTTGGCCCGGCGCCGCTCCATGAGCGGCCGCACGGGTTGCGGCGTCTGCGGGATCGAGGATCTGGCTGCCGTGCCGCGCACTCCGCAACGGATGGCCGGCCTGGCCCGGCTCAGCACGGCGGCGGTGCGGCGGGCGCTGGACGCGCTGCCGGGCTTGCAGGCCCTGAACCAGGAAACCGGCGCTGTTCACGCCGCGGCCTGGGTAGATTTGTCTGGTGAGATCACCTGCCTGCGGGAGGACGTTGGCCGGCATAACGCCCTAGATAAGCTGGTCGGCGCCGTGCTGACCCAGGGGGTGGACCCGGCTGCCGGGTTCCTGCTGGTGACGAGCCGGTGTTCCTACGAGATGGTGGAGAAAGCGGCGGCCCTGGGAGCAAGCACGCTGGTGGCGATCTCCGCGCCGACCTCGCTCGGGGTGGAGCGAGCGCGGCATCATGGCATCACCCTCGTGGGCGTGGCGCGCGGGGACGCGATGACGGTGTTCACCGGGGCGGAGCGAGTCGAACCCTGAGCCAATTTGGCCGGGCTTCGCGCAACGCTGCCACTTGCCTGGCTTCCAACGTTCCGGTCGTTGCGAGAAGCGCAGCGACGCGGCAAAGCGGGTGCTGCATGCGCCGTCGCCCTGCCTTTCTGGATTGCCGAGCCGCAATCGACTGACAATGACGGCAGTGTCTCAATTTGAAGGACGGCTTACGACTCAAAGCGGACATATGATGCTGGACTGGCGTTGACGGGACAGAGTTGCTGAATTAGCGGCTCCGCTTCTGTTCGAGCAATGGGCGGAGCTTTTTCCAATGAGTCTCAGCAGGCCCTCGGTGCCGCTCCGGAAAGTTGGCGGCCACTTCTTTCGGTCAGTGTTGGCGGATCGGATGGAAAGCGTGCTGGCCCTGCCTCTTCCCACCAGCGCTGGCCGCTACCACCGCCTTGGACAAGCGATCCTATACATGAGCCCAACAGTTGAATGGGCCACGATTGCCGTCTCTGGCTATATGCGCGAGGACCGTCGTCCGCGGGTTGTTATTCCCTTGTTCGTGGGAACTGCTTCCGTCCTCGACCAGCATGATGAACAAGCGTGCAACTTGCTCGGCATTGACCGCGAGGCATCGAACCAATCGTGGCGACCAGCATTAGCTGCCGGTATCGAACCAGCCTCATGGCGCAATGCCGACGCCGCCAGGGCAGTCGGTGCCGATGGGATTATTGATCGGTCAAGACAGATACCTGGCGGTTGGCACTTAAACCTGTTTCGCTGGAACGATCTGGGCGGGCCATCGATCGACGTCTGTGGCGAACCAACTGAAATCGTCCTATCGGAAAGCGGATCAAAGTGGGGACTTTAGCAGACGGTAGTGGGTGAGTTTGAATCTTTGCGTCCCGGCAATCAGCCTGGCTCGCGCGGGGAAACCGGGGCTACGAGAGGGTCACAAGCCGCCGCTGCTGCCCGCGCCAGCACCACCATGCGCCGGGCGGCGACGCCGGCGCCGGCCATCTCGCCGGCCAGATGCGCCAGCAGGGGATGGGACAGCACGGCGTGGGCAGCGGCGTTGCCGGCAAACTCCGCCGCACCGACCATCGTCGCAGCCCCTGCCGTCCGACGCAGCAGGGCCAAGGTGCCCAGCGTGCCCGGCCGCACCCCGTAAAGCTGCGCCACCTGCCGCACCAGCCGGACACCGCGCCAGGCCACCATCGCCACGTCCAGCGCCGGCGACGGCATCGCGGCGATCCCCGCCACCATCTGCACCGCGGCACTCCGGCCCAGCCGGTCCGCCTCCGCCCGCAGCGCCTGGCCAGGGCCGGCACGCAGCAGGGCCAGGGCAGCGTCGGGGTCGTTGACAGCCCGCAGCGCCGGCAGCAGCGCCGGGCCACCAGGCACGGAAGCAGCCCAGTCCATTGCCGCCGACATGATCCGCTGCGGCTCGTGGGAAGCCAAGTCCGCCCGCAACCCGTCCACGTGACGCAACGCCCGCAGGGTGCGTATCTCCCGCCACACCCCGGCACCCACCAGTCCAACGCCCACCCCGGACACGGCCAGCGTGCTCCAGCCCAGCCAGGCCGCACGCGCGAACTGGTCCGCCACGAAGTTGAGCAGCGACAGGCCACCCACCCCAGCCGCGAGCGTCACCGCACCGGCAAGCACCAGCGGCGCTCGGCGGGGCGGCGCCGGGTCGGCCAGGACCTCGGCTGGCGGTTCCGCCTGCAAACGGATGGCGGGCACGGTCTCCAACTCGATGCGCGGCTCTGGCAGCGTGACCCGGGCCGGCGGCTCCGCCGGGGCCTGAGTGGGCCGAACGCCGCCGATCGGTTCAGTCGAGTCGCCCGTGTCGTCATCTAGCTCGATCCGCGGACGTGGCGGCAGGGTCATAGCGATCCGTCCAGCAGGAACAGCAGCAGCTCGTCCAGGCCCAGTTCCGGCACGCCGCCTCGGCCGCCGTCGGGGGGCCGAAGCGGCTCGAATACCGGGAGCTGCAGGAAAGGGTGCGCCCAGAACCCGGCATCCGGCGGCCGGTCCGGCACCTCGCCGGGGTAGGAGCGCAGCATCCGCTCGTCACCGATGCGCCGGCCGCGGACGGCGGACACGGGACGGCCCTCCAGGGTCCAGACGAAATCCTCGGTGCAGCGCACGGCAGCCACCGGCTGGTAGGCCGTCCGGACGTCCGATCCGGCCTCGGGCGGCTGCGCCAAGTTCCGCAGCAGCGCCGCCAGATTGCCGCGCTGCCGTTCGGCCACGTGGTCCGACTTGGTGACGACATAGGCTACGCGGGACACGGTGCGCGGCGGCCATTGCAGCCGCCCGAGCGCCAGGGCTGCGTCCAGCAGCGACCACCGCCAGCGCAGCGCCCCCGATGCGGCTTCCAGGGCGCCGCGGGCGTCGGCGAATGCCGCCTCCCCGGACGACAGGGCGGATAGCAGGTCTACCAGCACGACGATGCGGTCCAGGTTGCCGAACATCGGCTCTGACAACTCCGCCTGCACCGACTGCACATAGGCGGCGTAACGCAGCGCCAACAAGGAATGCAGTCCGCCGCCGCCTGGCCGCCCAGCCATGGGGAAGAAGGCGATCCACACCGGCTCCGGCCCCGGCGCCGGCATCAGGAAGCGGCCGGGCTGCAGCAGGGACAACCCGGCCTCGTCGCGCATGCGGCGCAGCATGGCGCGATACAGGCGGTGCCCGGTGGCGGCCAGGCCTTCATCCGCCGGGGCGCCGGGCGGCAGGGCGGCGCAGAAGGCCAGGAACTCCTGCGCCATCGGCTGCCCTTCCAGGCGGCGCAGCACGGCGTCCGACCAGTCGGCATAGGAGGTGCGGACCAGCGGCAGGTCGAGCAGCCACTCGCCGGGGTAGTCCAGCAGCTCCAGCCGGATGCGTGCAGGAGGCAGGCTGACCCCGAAGCTTTGCCGGTCCAGCACGAGGTCGAGCGCCAGCAGGGCGGCCGAGCTGGTCCGCTCCGGCCAGGCCGGCGGATCGGCGGTCAGCGCCGCCAGGTGCTGGGCATGGTTGAACCGCGGTAGCCCGGCGGCACCGGACGGTGCGAGCGACACCTGCAAGCCGCGGCCAGCCACATGCCGGGCCAACGCCGGCAGCACGGGACGTCCAGCGCCCAGGGCCAGCAGGTTGGCGGCGACGGAGGTCAGGAACGCCGTCTTGCCCGCCCGCGCCAGCCCGGTCACGCCGATCCTGACGGTACGCCGTGTCAGCCAGGCCAGGGCGCCGTCGTCGCTCAGCGTCCCGTCCCCGGCCAGCCAACGGCGGCGCGGACGCGCGTGCGGCCTTGCCGGGCTGTCATGGTGCCGCATCCCCGGCGTGGTCGGCGGCGACGCCGAGCAGGAACAGCCCTGCCGCATCGGCGGTGGCGATGCAGCCGGCGCGATCTGTGACCAGGGTTCCCCCGGCCTCGTAGGCAATGCCGCGCAGCCCGGCGGCAGCGGCGGCCAAAACCGTGCGTGGGCCGATGGTCGGCAGGTCGGTGCGGCGGTCCTGGCCGGGCTTGACCAGCTTAACCAGCACGCCGCCGGGGCCAGGCCGGGCCAAGGTGGCGGCGCGGGACAACATGGCGTCGGTACCCTCGATGGCCTCGACCGCCAGCACGATGCCCTGCTGCACGACGCAGCCCTGGCCTACGTCCACCTGGCCCAGGGCACGCACGACCTGTGCCCCGCGTCCCACGTCGGCCATCGCCGCTGCATCGGGCTCGACCCGGCCGATGACGCCCCTGGGGCCGACGGCTTCGGTTAGTATTTCGTGGGCGCCCAGCACGCGGAAGCCCTCCTCGCCCAGAACACGCACTATGGCAGCCAGCAGGCCGTCATCCCCGGCGAAGGCGGCCCGGCCGATGCGGGCCATGATCCGCGCACCCTCCGCATCCGGGCGAAGATCCATGATCGAGGGGCGGCGGACCGGGCCGACCAGGACAAGGTCGGTGCAGCCATGGGCGCGCAGGTTCGCCAGGATCTCCGCAGCCGCGCCTAGCCGCACGGCGACATGGGGAAACCGGGCGATGACGGCCGGCTCGGCATAGCCGCGGAGGGCGATGATGAACACCGGACGGCCGGCAGCCTGGGCGGCGGCGGCAACCCGGCCTGGAAACGGCCCGCCGCCCGCGATGATGCCAAGAGGAACGGTCACTCCCTGCTCCCTCTCCCTCCGGGAGAGGGTTGGGGTGAGGGAAGCCGCCAGCACGCACTTCTGCCAAGCGTAGGGCGCGTCGGTTCGAGAACCCTAACGTGCGCCCTGGTGGCTTTTCCCTCACCCCAACCCTCTCCCGGAGGGAGAGGGAGCAGGAAGGAGCGCACCCTATGCCGCCTCACCCTCATCCAAACCGGCCAACTCCGCGCGAATCAGCCCGCGCTTGCTCGGTGCGTCCATGAAGGCCAGCAGTTCCTGAACCAATGGATCGCTGGCATAGGCGCTGCGCACTTCCGCCAGCCGGGCACTGAACACCTCGTCCGGGCCGAACAGCCGGCGCACCGCGGCGCGCAGGGACATCAGCCCGGCACGGTCCACGCCGCGCCGGCGCAGCCCGATCACGTTCAGGCCGGTCAGCCGCGCCCGGTTGCCCAGCACGCTGCCGAAGGGAATCACGTCCGCCTCCACTCCCGACACGCCGCCTACCATCGCACCACGGCCGATCCGCACGAACTGGTGCAGCGCTGCCGAGCCGCCGATCACCGCACCCGCGCCGATGGCGACGTGCCCGCCCATGACGACGTTGTTGGCGATAATGACGCCGTCCCCAATGGCGCAGTCATGCGCGACGTGGACCACCGCCATCAGCAGGCAGTCCGATCCCACCCGGGTCACGCCGGTGCCGGTCACGGTGCCGCGGTTCACCGTGCAATGCTCGCGCACCTGGGTGCGATCGCCGATTTCGCATCGCGTCGGTTCGCCGCGATACTTTAGGTCCTGCGGCGCCTGGCCCACGGCGCAGAAGGGGAACAGGGTCACGCCGTCGCCGATGGTGGTGTCGCCCTCGACCACGACGTGGGACATCAGCCGGCTGCCGTCCCCTATGCTGACCTCTGGACCGACGTGGCACCACGGACCCACCTGCACGCCCTGACCCAGCACGGCCCCGGGCTCGATCACCGCCGTCGGGTGTATCTGCGTAGGCTGCGTCCGGACTGCTGCTGAAAGGGGGAAGGTACTCATGCGACGACCTCGATGGCCCGGCGATGCCGGCGTGGGCACAGACTAAATAAGCGTAGCGGGCCGGGCCAAGACACGGATTGTTACCGAAACAAGAAGCCCCCTGGCGCCTATCTATCCACGATCATGGCGGCGTATGTTGCCTCCGCCACCGATATCCCCTCCACCCGTGCGGTGGCGGCGAACTTCCAAACGGGACCACGGTGCCGGACCTTGTGGATGGAAATCCGCAATTGGTCGCCAGGGATCACGGGGCGGCGGAACTTCGCGTTCTCGATGGTCATGAAGTAAACGACCTTGCCGGCGGCATGTGGGCCGAGCGTTTCCACCACCAGCACGGCGGCGGTCTGCGCCATCGCCTCGATGATTAGGACGCCCGGCATGACGGGGTGGCCGGGGAAGTGGCCCTGGAAGAAGTTCTCATTTACTGTCACGTTTTTGATGCCAACTGCCGACTCGCCACGCACCACGTCCACCACCCTGTCCAGCATCAAGAATGGGTAACGGTGTGGGATCGCGTGCATGATACGCTTGATGTCCAAGACCTCGACTGGCGGCAGGGCCGCCTTCAGAGAGGGCTTGGGCGCGACATCGTCGGGCGGATTCGGCGTAGAGCCTGCCGCATGTTGCGGCTTCGTGGGCTGCGTGGGTGTGCCGTCCATCTAAACCTACTCCGGGCGGGCGGCGTTTAAGGGCTGGGGCTTGCGGGCGAGGCGACGCAAGGTGGCCACGCCACGGAAGAACTCACGAATCGGCTGGGCGGGGCTGCCGACCACATCGGCCCCGGCCTCCACGTCCGACATGACGCCGGCCTGAGCGCCGACACGCGCCTTGGCGCCGATCCGCAGATGTCCGGTCAGCCCGGCCTGTGCAGCGACGACAACGAAATCCTCTAGCACGGTCGAGCCTGAGATGCCGGCCTGCGCCACCACGACGCAACATCGGCCCATGCGGACGTTGTGTCCGATTTGCACCAGATTGTCGAGGCGCGAGCCGGCGCCAATCACCGTGTCCGGCGCCGCGCCGCGGTCTATCGTGCTGTTGGCGCCGATCTCCACGTCATCCTCCAGGATCACCCGGCCAAGCTGCGGCACGGTGATGAAGCCAGTGGACGTGATTGCGAAGCCAAACCCTTCCTGCCCAATGCGGGCGCCGGGATACACGTAAACCCGCGCGCCGAGCAGCGCGTGAGTGACGCTGGCCACCGAACCAATCCGGCAGTCCGGGCCAAGCACGACGTTCTCCCCGATCACTGCCCCTGGCCCGATCCTGCACCTGGCCCCGATCACGGCGCCGGCTCCGATAACAGCAAGAGGACCGACCTCCGCGGTTGGGTCCACGGACGCGTCCCGCTCCACCACTGCCGAGGGGTGGATGCCCGGCTGGACCGGCGGCGACGGGTGGAACAGGGCGGCGGCGCGGGCCCAGGCGGCATAAGGCTCGGGCGTCACGATGGCAGCGGTCCCAGGCGGCACCCGCGATGCCAGGTCGGGATGCACGATCACTGCGCCGGCACGGGTCGCAATTAGAGTGTCCACGTATTTGCGGTTGTCTATGAAGCTCAATTCGTCGGGGCCTGCAGCTTGCAATGGCGCAATGCCGCGAAGCGACCGATCCGAACCGTTGACGGACAACCCGCCGCCCGCAGCGGCCGCTACCGCGGCGAGGCCGTGCGGCCCAGTCCGGCCGAAGAAGCGCGGGTCACCCGCCTGGTGTTGTGCGACCGCCATCCATCACCTGCGCGGCGGCGGCCCAGACGGGGCAGCAGTTTGGGTCGCAGCGGCCGGGCCATCGGGCGGGGTGTTGGGCTGGCCAGCCGGGCCTGCGGCCAGGGCAGCGGAGACGCCCTCCGGCGGCAGTTGCACGGTGGGCATGACCTTGTTCATCTGCTCGACCACCGCCTCGGTGATGTCGAACTCGTTGACGTTCAGCGCGACCTGCGCCCGGTGCAGCACCAGGTTCATGCCGCGGCTTTCGGCGACCTGGCGGATGACGCCGATCAGTGTCCGCTCGATCTGCGACAAGCCGACCTGGGCAGCTTCCTGCATGAAGCGGTTACGGTCGCGGAAGCTGCGCTGGGCATTGGTGACGCGGTCTTGCAGCTCCTTTTCCTTGGCGCGTATCTGGTCGGGCGTCATGCTGGCGCGCTGGCTGACCAGGGCCTGCTGCAAGTCCCGCCAGGCGGCCTGTTCTTTTTGCACGTCCTGGGTCAGCTTCTCGCGCCGCTCGCCAATGGTTTTTTCGACCTGTTGCGCGGCGGTTGAGGCATGCATGATGTCGGGGATGCCCAGCACGCCGATGACCGCGGCCGGTGGGGTCGGGCCGCGTGGGATGGGCGGCAACTCCGGCGCCGGCGGCAACTGCACTTGCAACGGCGGGGCGTCGGGCGGGTTGGCCCCGGCAAGGCCGCCGGCATCGCCGCCCGGCGGAGCGACCTGCACCAGCGGCTGAGCCGCTGGGCGCGGCTGCGGACGCTGCGCCACCGGGCGGGACGGGGCCGCCTGCCCAGGACGCGGCGACGCCGGCCCTCCTCCGCCGCCGGCCGGCGGCACGAACCAGCCGGGCTGCTGTTGTGCCAGGGCGCCAGTGGTGAACAGGACGCCGGTCGCCACGATGGCGGAGCGGAGGAAGTGGGGCATCGGCTTAAAACCTCGTTCCGAAACCAAACCGGAAAAGCTGGGTTTGATCGTATTTGCGTTTGATAACGGCGTCGGCCAGGTCAACGTTGATGAGTCCGAATGGCGTCTTCCAGGACACGCCGACGCCCGCGCCGACGCGCGGCGTCGCATTGTCGGTAACAACCGTGTTGGCGATCTTGGTGACTTCGGTCAGCGAGCCGACGTCTACGAAAGTGCGTCCGGACAGGCCAAGATCGGCCGAGATCGGCAACGGAAACCGCAGTTCAGTGGACTGCGTGTAGATCAGCCGGCCGCCGATGCTGTCTATTGTCGGGCTGGTCCCAGTTCCCACGGCATGCGGCCCGGCACCGCCAGACTGGAAGCCGCGCAGGTTGTCGCCACCCAGGAAGAAGCGGTCAATGATCTTCTCCTGCTGGCCAAGCTGCGCCAAATAACCGGCGCCCCCAGTGATCGCAATGCTCCAGTCGGCATCGCCGGTCAGGCTCTCCAGCGGAATGAAGTAGTTGCCGTCCAGCTTGGTCCGCACATATCGCTCCGTGCCACCCAGCCCGGCAAAATCGGCGCCGAGACGGATCAGGAAACCTTCATGCGGGTCGGTGCGGCTGTCGCGGTAGTCGAGTGCCAGCGTAGTGCCGACCTGCGACAACAGGGACGTCCCAGCCTGGTTCTGAACATACAGGCTGGCGCCGGACTGAACGTTATAAACGTTCCGGCTCACCAGTGAGTAGGTCCAAGCCTGACGCAGGTGCTCGTTGAACTCATAGCCTAAGCGGACGTCGCCGCCGGTTCGCCGCTCACTATATGCCGCAATGGATTGGTTGTCGTTGCGAACTAGGAACAGGTCGAAGCCCGCGACTAGGTTGCGATCCAGGAAATAGGGGTCCGTGACCGCCAGGTCCACCTGGCTGCGCCGCTGCGCCAGCACGCCGTTCAGCCCGGCGTCAATGCCGGTGCCGACCAGGTTGCGCTCCCGCAGGCCGGCGTTCACCAGTGCGCCGGAGTCGGTCGAGTAGCCGCCGCCCACGGTCAGTTCGCCGGTCGCCTTCTCGTCCACCGCAGCCGTCACGACCGCCTTGTCCGGCGCGCTGCCGGGGCTGGGCGTAACGGTCACGCCATTGAAGTAGCCGAGGTCCTGCAGCCGCTGCCGCGAGCGGCGTATGGTTGCGGCGTTGAACGCGTCGCCCTCCGCCAACTGGAACTCGCGGCGGATTACCTTGTCCTTGGTACGGGTGTTTCCGGTGATGTCCAGCCGCTCGATGTAAACACGCGGTCCCTCGGTGACGTCGAACACCAGGTCAACGGTCTTCTTGTCCTTGTCACGGGCGATGCGCGGCTTCACGTCCACGAAGGCGTAGCCACGGTTTTGCACGGCATCTTGGAGCGCCGTGGTGGTCCGTTCCACTAAGTCGCCGTCATAGGTGTCACCAGCCCCGATCAGCAGCAACGGGCGCAGGTCCTCACCATTCAGGTTCCGCAGCTTGCTGTCGACGTCCACCTTGCCGACGGAATACTTTTCTCCCTCGTTTATGGTGAAGGTCACGAAAAAGGCCCGGCGATCCGGCGACAGTTCGGCCGTCGCGTCCTTCACCTCGAAGTCGGCGTAGCCATTCTTCAGGTAGAAGCGGCGCAGCAGCTCCTTGTCGAAGTTGATCTTCTCCGGGTCATACTGATCGGAGGAAGAAAGGAGGCGGAACCACGCCTGCTCGCGGCTGTTGATGACCTCGCGCAGCCGGTTCTCGCCAAAAGCCTTGTTGCCGACGATGGCGATGCGGCTGACGAGGGTAGTCTCGCCCTCGTTGATCTCGAAGATCACGTCCACGCGGTTCTGGTCGAGCCTGACGATCTTCGGCTCGACGGTCGCAGCGAAGCGTCCGGCCTTGGCATAGCGGTCCAAGATCCGCTGCCGGTCGGCCTGCGCCAGTTGCGGGGTAAATACCGCACGGGCACGGAGCTGCAACTCGGGCCGAAGCAGGTCGTCCGTCAGCTTGTGGTTGCCCTCAAAGGCGATGCGGTTGACGAGCGGGTTCTCGACCACCTTGACAACGATGTTGTTGCCGTCGCGCCGGATATTTACATCCTGGAACAGGCCGGTTGCGAACAGGGTTTTCAGGCTGCGGTCTATGCGGTCGGGGTCGAAGGCGTCGCCGGGTTGCACCAGCATGTAGGAACGTATGGTTCCAGTCTCGATGCGCTGGTTGCCCTCGACCTGGATGTTGGCGATGGCACCACCTGGCACCGCCGGCGCTTGGGTGGCCCCGCCATCTGGTGCGCGCCCCCGGCCTGACTGCGGCGCCGGCCGGCCCTGCGCCCGTGTATCGGACACAATGAACAGTGGGCCGGTGCAGACGGTGGCAAGCAGAAGGAGGCGGTATCGAGTCAACAGGCAGGCCCTCCAGGGCAGCGGGTAACGCGTGCTTGTAAGCGCCGATGCGCCCGCCGCCAAGGCCAATGCGCGCCGGTCCCTGCGGTCCGACCGGCGCGTCAGGGGGGCAAGGGTCAGCCGATCAGGCCGGACACCCAGCGGCCCAAGCTGGAACTGGCAAGGTCGTTCCACGAAACAAAGAGGATCAGGCAGGCAAGCAGGGCCGCCCCAGCCCGGAAGCCGTATTCTTGCGCCCGCTGCGAGACGGGGCGGCCAGCCAAGCCTTCCGCCGCCAAGAACACCAAGTGCCCGCCATCCAGTACAGGGATCGGCAGCAGGTTGAACAGGCCCAGGTTGACGGACAACAGCGCGATCAAGCCCACGAAGCTGGCGATTCCCGCTGCGGCAAACTGACCCGACAGTTGGGCGATCTTGATCGGTCCGCCCAGCTCCGCCGTGCTGCGGTGGCCAGTGACGATCTGACCCAGCGCAGCCGCCGTGTTGGCGAGCACATCCCAGGTTTGCGTCGCCCCGGCGCCAATCGCCTGCAACGGCCCGACCGGTACGAAGTCGGTTGCGGTGCTCACGCCGAGCGTACCGATGCTCTGGCCGCCGACGTCGCGGCTGGTGGGGGTGACATCCACCGTGCGTTCCTGACCCGCCCGGAGTATCCGGAAGGACAGGCTCTTGCCGGCACTGGCGGATACGATCCGCTGCAGGTCGGAGAACATCGGCACGGGGGCGCCGTCGATCGCCTCGACACGGTCGCCCACCTGCAGGTCCGCGCGCTCGGCGGCGCTCCCGGCGACGATGCCGCCAAAAACTGCTTCCTTGACCGCCACTGGCCGGCCCATGGAGCCGATCAGGATCGAGAACAGCACGATGGCCAACAGGAAGTTTGCGGCTGGGCCAGCGGCGATGATGATGGCCCGCGACAGCACGGACTTGCCCTGATACGTGCGGCCCTCCATCCAGCTTGCCCGTACTTCGTCCGGCACCTCCTGCGGACGCTCCTGTCCGTGCATCTTCACGTAGCCGCCCAGGGGTATCCACGCCAGCTTCCACACGGTTCCGGACCGGTCGGTCCAACTTGCAATGGCCTTGCCGAAGCCGATGGAAAACACCTCGGCATGAACACCGCGCCAACGGGCGGCGAGGTAATGGCCAAGCTCATGCACGAACACCAAGATGCCGAGCACGACGATAAAGGCTGCCAGGCTGCGTAGGGAGTCCATCTCGGTAACCTCAGGGGCCGTGGTGTGGAATAGGGAAGGATATTGCAGGCGCGGAGCGATCGAGGAATCCCCTGCCTAATGGAGATAGGTTGCGCTTAGGCAATTTCACCGGATGGCTGGCTACGCAGGGGCAGAGAGGGGGGGCAACCGGCGCCATGCGTTATGCCGCCCGGGCGGCGATATGCTGGTGCGCTGCACGGCGGGCCGCGGCATCCAGGTCCATCACCGCGTCAAGGCTGTCCGCCGGGCGATGCCCGATCCGGTCCAGCACCGCCTCGACCAGCGAGGCGATGGCGGTGAAGCCGAGGCGGCGGGCTAGAAAGGCCTCGACCGCGACCTCATTGGCTGCGGACAGGATCGCTGGGGCGCCCCCACCGGCCCGCAACGCCTCGCGCGCAAGGCGCAGCGCGGGGAAGCGCAGGGGATCAGGCTCCGCGAACTCCAGCCGGCCCAGCGCCGCCAGGTCCAACCGGGGCGATGCGGTTTGCAGGCGGCCGGGCCAGGCCAGGGCGTGAGCGATGGGAATGCGCATGTCGGGCGACCCCATCTGCGCCAGCACGCTGCCGTCCCGGTAGTGAACCAGGCCGTGGATGACGGATTGCGGATGCACCAGCACGCCGATATCGGCCTCGTCCATGCCGAACAGGCGTGCGGCCTCGATCAGCTCCAGGCCCTTGTTCATCATGGTGGCGCTGTCGATGCTGATCTTGGCACCCATGGACCAGACGGGGTGGCGCAGCGCCGCCTCGGGTGTGGCGCGGGCCATCTCCTCAGTGCTGCTCAGCCGAAACGGACCGCCGGAGGCAGTCAGCACGATGCGCTCGACCCCGTCGCGGTTGCCCTCCGCCATTGCCTGGAAGATGGCGTTGTGCTCGGAATCCACCGGCAACAGGGTGGCGCCGGCGTCGCGGACCGCCTGCAGCATGACCTCGCCGGCGCAAACCAACGCCTCCTTGTTCGCCAGCGCGATGGCGCCGCCGCGGCGTATGGCGGCGAGTGTGCCGGGCAGGCCGGCGGCGCCGGTGATGGCCGCCATCGTCCAGTCCACCGGCTCCGCTGCCGCCTGCAGCACGGCGGCGTCCCCGGCGGCGGCGGCAATGCCGGTCCCGGCCAGGGCAGCGGACAGTGCGCCGTGCAGCGATGGTTCGGCGATGACGGCTATGGCAGCATTCAACTGCACGGCCTGCGCCGCCAGCAACGCGACGTTGCGGCCGCCAACCAGGGCATGCACGCGGTAACGGCCGGGGTTCGCGGTCAGCAGGTCCACCGTGCTGGTGCCAACGCTGCCGGTGCTGCCCAGGACTGTCACCGTCCGGGCCGCGCCGCCGCCTGCCGTACTCAATGCCATAATGCCGTTCCCCGCCCAACCAGCAGCCCCAACGCCGCCGCCACCGGGGCGGCCACCAGGAACCCATCCAGCCTGTCCATCAGGCCGCCATGGCCGGGTATCAGCCGGCCGGAGTCTTTTACACCAAACCCACGCTTGATCGCGCTTTCCATCAGGTCGCCAGCCTGGGACGCCGCTGCAAGCAGGCAGGCCAGGGCAGCAGCACGGACCGGCGCTCCCGGCGCCACTGCCTGCCCTGCCGCCCAGCCCGCCAGCATTGCCGCCGCCAGGCCGCCCAACGCGCCGGACCAGGTCTTGCCTGGCGAGATCGCCGGCGCCAGCTTCGGGCCGCCGATCAGCCGGCCTGCCAAGTAGGCGCCGATGTCGCTGGCCCATACGACCGCGACCAGAAACACCAGGTTGGCCCGGCCCGCCAGCGGGTCCAAACGGAGCCAAGCCAGCGCCACCGCACCTGCACCCGCATAGGCCACCCCTGCGGCCAAGCGCCAGCGGACTGGCGGCAGCACCAGCGCGGCGCCGATCAGCAAGGCCGCGGCGCCAGCCTCCAGGCAGCCCGACGCGGTCAGGGCGACGCCGGCCAGCACCGCGGCAACGACGCCGAAGCCCGGCCAGTCCCCGGGAGGAAGGCCGCACAGGGCAACCCATTCCAGCGCCAGTCCGACCCCAGCAACTGCCATCAGGGTTCCCCAATACGGCCCGCCACCCCACAGGCAGCCCAGCACGACAGGCGCCAGCACGACGGCCGAGATGACGCGCAACCGGAGGTCCGACCAACGGGCTGACCGGGCACGGCTGGGTGACGGCGCGGCGGAGAAGGCAGGATCAGCCAGGACGGGCACCGAACCGGCGCTCGCGCCGAGCATATTCGGCCAAGGCAGCTTGCAGGTCGGCGGCACCGAAATCGGGCCACAACACGTCCTGGAACACCAGCTCGGCATAAGCGGACTGCCACAGCAGGAAGTTGGACAGCCGGTGCTCGCCGGAGGTGCGTATCACCAGGTCGGGGTCGGGCATCCCGGCGGTGAACAGCAGCCGTTCGAACGCGGCTTCGTCCAGGGCGGCCGGGTCGAGGGTGCCGGCGGCGGCGGCCTTCGCCGCGGCCCGGGCGGCGGCGACGATCTCGTCCCGCGCACCGTATGACAGGGCGATGTTCAGGTTCAGGCGGGCATTACCGCAGGTCACGGCCTCGGCACGGTCCAGCTCGGCCTGGGTTTCCCGGTCGAAGCGGCTGCGCTCCCCTATGACCCGGACGCGAACGCCCTTATGGGTGAGTTCCTGCAGTTCTTGGCGGATGAAGTGGCGGAGCAGGCCGGTCAGGTCCAGCACCTCCTCGATGGGCCGGCGCCAGTTCTCACTGCTGAACGCATAGAGCGTCAGCCAGGACACCCCTGCCTCGACCGCACCCTCGATGGTGCGGCGCACCGCCGCTGCCCCGGCGCGGTGCCCGGCAACACGCGGCAGACCACGGGCCGCAGCCCAGCGGCCATTGCCGTCCATGATGATGGCGACATGGACCGGCGCAGCCGCCGGGCGGGCCGCTAATGGCGCTACACCCATTCCCCTGCCCGCGCGCATTCCATTAAACCTGCCGGATCTCCTGGTCCTTCTCGGCCAGCGACTCATCTATGCGCTTAATATAGCCGTCCGTCAGCTTCTGGACCTCATCGGACCAGTCCTTCATCTCGTCCTCGCCGATCTCGCCCTTCTTTTCGAGCGCCTTGATCTGGTCCATGCCGTCCCGGCGCACGCCGCGTATGGCGACGCGGGACCCCTCGGCATAGCGACCAGCCGCCTTTGCCAACTCGCCCCGGCGCTCCGCGGTGAGCTGCGGGATCGGCACTCGAACCACCTGCCCGTCCGAACCGGGATTGAGGCCCAGGCCGCTGTCGCGGACCGCACGCTCGACGGCACCGACCAGAGTACGATCCCACACCTGCACGGTGATCATGCGCGGCTCCGGCACACCGATGGTGCCGACCTGGGTGATCGGGACGACGGTGCCGTAGGCCTCGACCTTGACCGGCTCCAGCAGGGCCGGGCTGGCGCGGCCGGTGCGGAGGCCGCCGAAGTCGCGGCGCAGGGTGTCGAGGGCGCTATCCATGCGCCGGGTCAGGTCGGTCTTGAGGGCGATCAGGTCGGCGGGCAAGGAAACCTCCGGTGTGCGCTAGTCTGGGGACGGTTAATGCGGCTCGGTAATGCGGGTGAACTGACCCTCGCCGCGCATGACCTTGGCGAAGGCGCCGGGTGCGTGGATGTTGAAGACGATGATCGGTAGGCCGTTCTCGCGCGCCAGGCTGATGCCGGCGGCGTCCATGACGCCGAGGTCGCGGGATAGGACTTCCAGATATGTCAACTCGTCGTAGCGAGTCGCAGCCGCGTCCTTGCGAGGGTCGGCGGAATACACCCCGTCCACCTGGGTGCCCTTCAGCAGCAGATCGCAGTTCATCTCGGCGGCGCGCAGGGCGGCGGCGGTGTCGGTGGTGAAGAACGGGTTGCCGGTGCCGGCGGCGAAGATCACCACCCTGCCCTTCTCCATGTGCCGCTCGGCCCGGCGGCGGATGTAGGGCTCGCAGACGCTGCTCATCGGGATCGCCGACTGGACGCGGGTGGGTACGTTGCGCCGCTCCAGCGCATTCTGCATTCCCAGCGCGTTCATCACGGTCGCCAGCATGCCCATGTAGTCGGCCTGCGCACGATCCATGCCGCCGGCCGCCGCGGACACGCCCCGGAAGATGTTGCCGCCGCCGATCACCAGGCAGACCTGTATGCCCATTCCGACGACATCACGCACATCCAAAGCAATGCGGCTCAGGGTGTCGGTGTCCAGGCCGTACTCCCTTCGGCCCATCAGCGCCTCCCCGGACACCTTGAGCAGGACACGTTTGTAGGGGGGCTGCTCTGGCATGGGGTCCTTGACGTGGATGGGGCGGCGGCAACCTAGTGGTTGCTGCCGCCCCCCACAAGTTCGTGCGACGCAATCAGCACCCGTCGTTGCGAGGCACCTCTGCGACGCGACGATCCCAGGCGGCGGAGACGGGGCTCGCCGCCCCTGGATTGCCGTGTCGTTACGTTTCTTGCAATGACACGGTTGGACGGGTCAGGCGGACGGCTGCTGCGGGTCCTTGGGGACGCCAGCCGCCTTAGCAACTTCGGCGGCGAAGTCATCGGACTGCTTTTCGATGCCCTCGCCGACCTTGAAGCGCTCGAACCCGGCCAGTTTGGCGCCAGCCTTGTCCACCACGGCGCGGACGCGGCTTTCGCCGTCATGGACCCACTGTTGCTCCAGCAGCACGATCTGCTGATAGAACTTCCGGATCTGGCCGTCCACGATCTTGGGCAGCATCTCCTCCTTCTTGCCCTCGGCACGGGCCTTTTCGGTGAGCACGGTGCGCTCCCGTGCAAGATCCGCCGGGTCCACGCTGTCAATGTCCAGCGCCGAAGGTTGCGTGGCAGCCACATGCATGCCGACTTGGCGGCCCAGGGTCTCCAGGGCCGATGCCTCGTTCTCGGACTCGACCGCAACCAGGACGCCGATCTTGCCCAGGCCGGGCTTGAGGACGTTGTGGACGTAGGTGGCGACGACGCCATGCGGCACCGTCATCACCTTGGCCCGGCGCAACGTCATGTTCTCGCCGATGGTGGCGATGGCTTGGGTGATCTCGTCCGCCACCGTCCGGCCGGTGCCAGGGTAATGAGCGGCGCGGATCGTTTCCACGTTGTCCCCCACCTGAAGGGCAACCTGGGCAATGCCCTCCACCAGCGCCTGAAACGCCTCGTTGCGGCCGACGAAGTCGGTTTCGGAGTTAACCTCTACCATTGCGGCCTTGGTGCCGTTGCTGACGACGGCGACCAAGCCCTCGGCGGCGACGCGACCACCCTTCTTGACGGCAGCGGACAGGCCCTTCTTGCGCAGCCAGTCGGTGGCGGCGTCCATGTCGCCGCCGGACTCAGTGAGCGCGCGCTTGCAATCCATCATGCCAGCGCCGGTCTTCTCGCGCAGGTCCTTGACCAGCGCGGCGGTGATCTCAGCCATAATTCTGCTCCTTACGCCGCGGGCTGTTCGGCCGGGGCGTGGTCGGGCATCGGGATGCTCTCGGGCGGCAAATCTTCGGACGCGCCGATGTCGCGGCCGCTGGCCACCATCTCGGCGCTGATGCCGTCCAGCACGGCGCCGGCGATCAGGTCGCAGTACATGGTGATGGCGCGGATAGCGTCGTCGTTGCCGGGAATGGGATAGGTGACGCCCTCTGGATCGGAGTTGCTGTCCAGCACGGCGATGACGGGAATGCCGAGCTTGTTGGCCTCCTCGACCGCCAGCTTTTCCTTGTTGGTGTCGATGATGAACAGGATGTCGGGCAGGCCGCCCATGTCCTTGATGCCGCCCAACGCGCGCTCCAGCTTCTCCTGGTCGCGGGTGATGTCCAGCACCTCTTTCTTGGTGAGGCCCTGGATATCGCCGGCCAGCATCTCCTCGATCTGGCGCAGGCGCTTGATGCTGCCGGTGATGGTCTTCCAGTTGGTCAGCATGCCGCCGAGCCAGCGGTGGTT
>CAXTCI010000059.1:0-27704 GCA_964242325.1 uncultured Acetobacteraceae bacterium | reverse complement strand
GTGGCCGCACAAAGCCGCTACGGGCCGGGCCTGTCAAGCAAGCGGCCCGCTTAGCTCAGGTGCGGGTTGCCGTCCGGCTCTGCTGAAATCACCACCTGGGCGAAGGCGTAGGGGTATTCGTCAGTGATCGTCACCGCCATGCGCGCCACCAGGCCGGGCGGTGTGATCGCCTGCAGCCGCAGCGCGGCGCCGCCGGTCAGCGTCATCGTCGGCTGCCCCGTCGGCAGGTTCACGACGCCCATGTCCGAATGGAACACGCCTTGGCTGAACCCGGTCCCGAGCGCCTTCGCACAGGCTTCCTTGGCCGCAAACCGCTTGGCATAGGTCCCGGCGTGCAGCGACTCTGTCCGGCGTGCCGCCCGTGCCCGCTCGACCGGGGTGAAGACGCGCTGCAGGAAGCGTTCGCCATGCCGCGCCATGACCTGTTCGACCCGGCGGATGTCGCACAGGTCGGACCCGAGGCCGATGATCACGCCCGGGTCACCCCTTCGCCCGTTCGACCTGGGTGACCCCGCCGGCGCCGCGCAGCCCGGCAATCACGTTGGACAAATGCCGCAGGTCGCGCACCTCCACGTCCAGTACGACCTCAAAGAAGTCCTGCTGCCGGTTCGTCACCTGCAGGTTGGTCACGGTCCCATCATGCTTGGCGACTGCGTTGGTCAGGTTGGCCAGGGTGGCCGGCTGGTTGACGCCGATTGCGCTGATGCGTCCGGTGTGGTTGGCCCGCATCCCGTCCAGCGGCGCGTCCCAGCCTACATCTATGAACCGCTCGGGCGTCGCGGCGAAGCTTTCCAGGGTCTGGCAATCCTTGACGTGTATGGTGACGCCCTTGCCGGTCGTGACGATGCCGACGATGCGGTCGCCGGGCACGGGGTGGCAACAGCCGGCGTAGTGGACGGCCATCCCCGTCACCAAACCGCTGATCGGCATGGACCCGTCCCGGCCCATCGGCCGGCCGGCACGCGGCGGCAGGCTGGGCATCATGCGCGGCGCGCGCGGCGCCTGCCGCAGCTCGGGATAGGCGGCGTATACTACATCTTTCGGCCCGACGTTGCCGGTGCCGACGGCCACATACAGGTCGTCGGTCGTTGCCGCCTTGAACGCCTTCAGCGCCGGTTCCAGGGTTTTTTCCGACCCGTCCACGCCCTCCTGCCGGAATGCCTTGGCAAGCGCCGCCCGCCCGGCATCGAGGTTGTTCTGCCGCTGCTGCTGCGCCACCCAGCGCCGGATGCGCGCCCGCGCCTTGCCGGTGACGACGAAGCGCTCCCATGACGGGGACGGCGTGCCGTCGCGCGCCGTCAGGATTTCCACCTGGTCGCCATTCTGCAACTCGTGCCGCAGCGGCAGCAGGCGGCCATTGACCTTCGCGCCCACGCAACGGTCACCGACCTGGCTGTGGACGGCATAGGCGAAGTCTATGCTGGTGGCGCCGCGCGGCAACTCGATCAACTGCCCCTTCGGAGTGAAGCAGAAGACCTGGTCCTGATACAGCTCAAGCTTGGTGTTCTCCAGGAAGTCGTCAGCCGCCTGCGAGTTCTCCAGGATCTCAAGCAGATCCTGCACCCAGCGAAACCGCTGCAACTCGCTGCTGGACGCATCCTGTTGTTTGTAAACCCAATGCGCCGCCACGCCATTCTCGGCGACGTCGTGCATGTCGGCGGTGCGTATCTGCACCTCGATTTTCTGGTTCCGCGGTTCACGCAACGTCACACCGGTATGCAGGCTACGGTAGCCGTTGGATTTTGGCGTGCTGATGTAGTCCTTGAACCGGCCGGCGATCACCGGATACGCCGCATGGATCGCGCCCAGCGCCGTGTAGCAGGCGTCGCGTGTGGGCATCACCACCCGGAATGCCATGATGTCCGACAACTGCTCGAACGCCACGTTTCGGCGCTGCATCTTCTCCCAGATCGAGTAGGGGGATTTCTCCCGACCCGTGACCTCCAGCGGCTCGGCCCCGCTTTCCGCGCAGACCCGGACCAGCTCGCCGCGTATGTCCTCGATCACGTCGGCGCCCTGGCCGCGCAGGAAGTTCAGCCGCGCCTGGATGGTATCGAAAGCCTCCGGCTCCAACTGGGCGAAGGACAACGTCTGCAACTCGGTCTTGAGCGCATCCATGCCGATGCGTTCAGCGAGCGGCGCATAAATTTCCATCGTTTCGCGGGCGATGCGCTGGCGCCGCTCAGGCTTCAGCACGTAGTGCAGGGTCCGCATGTTGTGCAGGCGGTCCGCAAGCTTCACCAGCAGGACGCGGATATCCTTGCTCATGGCGAGCACGAGCTTACGGAAGTTTTCGGCCTGCTTGGTGCGGTCGGACTGCAGTTCCAACCGGGTCAGCTTGGTAACGCCGTCCACTAGGCCGCCGATGGCGGGACCGAAGCGCTTTTCCAAATCCGGCAGCTTGACGGCTGTGTCCTCGATCACATCGTGCAGCAACGCCGTCACAATGGTCGCGGTATCTAGGCGATACCCCGCGAGGATATTGGCCACCGCAAGCGGATGCGTGATGTAGGGGTCGCCATTGTCACGTGTCTGCTGCGCATGCGCCGCCGCGGCAAGCTCATAAGCGGCATCCAAAAGCCCGGTGTCGGCCTTGGCATCATAGGCAAGGACCTTGGACACCAAGCCCTGTTGCGGGCTGGCGGGGCGTGCGGACGCATTGCCCGCCGCCAGGCCATCCGGCACCCGCGGGAGCGGGACGTTACCGGCGGCGACCACCCAACTCCGCCTCAATGGCTGCCTCGATGTCGTCCGGAATTTCCTCGACCGGGAGTGACGCGGCCTCCTCGTCGGCGGACACGTCCTGCAGGCCGAAGATGTTCTGGTCGGTCGGGATCAGGTCCAGCACCTCCTCGTCCGCCGGCTCCGGCTCCGGGGCGCGGGACAGCGACTTGATGAGGTCCTGCTCCAGGAGCGGCAGGTCCACCGTTTCCCCGGCGATTTCACGCAAGGCAACGACGGGGTTCTTGTCGTCGTCGCGGTCAACGGTCAGCTCCTCGCCGCGGCTCAGGTTCCGGGCACGCTGCGCCGCCAACAGCACTAGCTGAAAGCGGTTCGGAACCTTTTGGACGCAGTCTTCAACGGTCACGCGAGCCATGCGTCACGACCTCCAGCAAATTCAATTGAACCCTTTAATTAGTTGCGTCTGCGCTCCCGGGCAAGGGTAATGCGCGAATGGCCTGGCCGCGCACGCCCGGCAGCAGCTCCGCAGCCGTCCGGGCCAGCCGAGGGTGCCGCCAGTCCGGCGCCACGTCGCATAGCGGCGCCAGCACGAAGGCACGCCCGGCTGCACGGGGATGCGGCAGCAGCAGCGGGCCGTCCAGCACCAGCCCGTCCATCCCGATCAGGTCCAGATCCAGGGTGCGTGCGGCGTTCGGCACGGTCCGGACGCGGTCCGCTTCGGCTTCGATCCCGTGCAGCGCGGCCAGCAGCGCGTGCGGCTCGGCGGCGCCGGACAGCACGGCGACTCCATTGACGAATGGCGGCTGGTCCGAGGCCGGCACCGGCGCAGCTTCATACCAAGCCGACACCGCCTCCAAGCGCAAACCCGGCAGCGCCGCCAGCCGCTGCACGGCCCACTCGCAGCTTTGCAGCGCCGTGCGGCCGCCGGGACCCGGCAGGTTGGCGCCGATCGCCACCAGGATGCGTCGCCAGTTCATGCCTAATGTCCTATGGTGCCCAAGATGACGATGCCCACGATGATCGAACAACCGCCGCACGACTGCCCGCTTTGCCCGCGGCTGGTCGAATACCGCCGGGCCAACCAGGCCGCCAACCCCGAATGGTTCAACGGCCCGGTGCCGAGCTGGGGGCCGGCGGATGCGCCCTTCCTGGTCGTGGGCATGGCGCCTGGCGTGCGCGGCGCCAACCGCACGGGGCGGCCCTTCACTGGCGACCATGCCGGAGTGCTGCTGTACGAAACGCTGATCCTGCATGGCCTGGCCACCGGCCGGTATGGCGCACGGCCGGATGACGGCATGGAACTGGCCCGAACCCGCGTCATCAATGCCGTGCGCTGCGTCCCGCCCGCCAACTTGCCGCAGCCGTTGGAGGTCCGGACCTGCAACCAGTTCCTGCAGGCGGAGCTGAAGGGCATGCCAAACCTGCGTGTGGTCCTGACGCTCGGCGTCCTGGCCCATGCGGCGGTGCTGCGGGCCTGCGGGCTGCCGGTCAGCCGGGTCAAGTTCCAGCATGGCACCTTCACCGCCCTGCCCGGCGGCTTGATCCTGGCCGACAGCTATCATGTGTCCCGCTACAACACGAACACCGGGCTGCTGACGACGCCGATGTTCCAGGCGGTGATCGCCGCGGTCGTCCGGGTGCTAGACGTTCCGGGCTAGTTCCTGGTCTATGGCGGCCTTGACGCTGCCGGCATCCGGGAGGTCGCCAGAGCCGAACGTGCCGGCAATCGTCCCGTCACGGGCGATCAGCACCTTGGCGAAATTCCAGCCGGGTTCCCAGCGGCGTTGCGCACGCACCCACTGATAGAACGGTGCGGCCTGATCACCGCGGACGTGGCTGATGCCGGCCATCGGGAAGTCCACGTCGAACGTGGCCTGGCAGAATGCCTTCACCTCGCCGTTGCTGCCGCTTTCCTGGCCGAAGTCCTGGCTGGGCACGCCGATCAGGCTGAAGCCGCGCGGCGATAGGGCGCGTTGCGCCGCCTCTAGCTGGCGGAACTGCGGGGTAAAGCCGCAGAACGAGGCGGTATTGACCACCAAGAGCACCTTGCCGCGGAAGTCGGCCAGGCGAAGCTTGCCCTCGTCTATGGATGGGAACTCAAAGTCCCAGGCGGCCTTTGGCGCGGGTCCCGCTGCAATAGTTGCGACAGCGGCTCCGGCCAGTGCGGCGCGTCGTGTGACAGGCATGGCAGGCCCCTTCTGTTCGCTGAATTGCACTTGGGTAAGGAACTGCAACGGACAAGGCTCCCTGAGTCCCCTGCCGTCGCGAACCCGCCAAGTTGGCAGCCCTGAGCTCCTAGGACGCCCGGATACCCACCATGTCCGTACGGTCGTTGGAGTAAACGCCGCAGCGCCTGGTCAGGAAGACAGCCTGGGGTGTCCAGAAATTGCGGAACAACCCCTTGCAATCGGCAACGAACCAACCAATCTCCGCGACGCTGTCCTGAAGCAGGTTGAGGCATGTAGTTCCGCTAGCGCGAAGCGCTTGGTGCGGAACGGGGCCTCCCACCCCTCCCAAGATTGGCTACGCCACGCACCATCGTGCCAGCGTTTTCTCCTGTACGCTTGTGTCCAGGAGGTTTCACCCAGCCCAGCCGGCGGCACCGCTGCCCTGGGCACGCTAAAGAATAGGTTCACATGTCACGACTTCAGAATGTTTCCCAGCAGGCCGACACCCGGGCGCTTAATGCCCTGCTTGCCGCCGACAGCCGCAACCAGGACACCGCCCGGCGTGAGCCTCTGGTCCCTCCCTTCACCAAGGCCGAACTACGCCAGATGATCCTGGAGATCATGGGCTAACCAGCACCGGCGCGGGCCTGCGTAGGGCGAAACAGCGGTATTGCCTTCCGCCACCGCCCAGCCGCACTGTCTATCGTAAGACGCGGACGCTGTTCCGCCCAACACCGTTGAACGTTGCAGGGTTAAACCGTGCAGGCTGGGTTCGCCGGCAGGAACGCATCTGCCGCCGGCACCGTGCCCAGCGGCGCCAGTAAATCCCATGCGCCTCGGCTCTCATCAGGCGTCTTTACGCGATACAGCACGAGGTCGTGCAGCACCCGGCCATCCCCACGCATCGTGACCTCCGTGCCGAAGTAGCGCACCGGCAACGCCCGCATGGCCCGGCCTACCGCAACGGCATCGCGCGTCCCCGCCTGCGCCATTGCGCGCAGGAAGTGCAGCGTCGCCGCATACACGTTGGCCTGGTTGCTGCTCGGCATCGCCCGCCGGTCCGCCATGAAGCGTTGGCCGAAGGCGCGGGTGCCCGCATCCGTGTCCCAGTAGAAGCTGCCGGGGAAGCGGAAACCCTGCGCCACGTCCAGCCCCAATGCCTGGATGTCGGTGATGTAAACCAGGAACCCGGCCAAGGTCTGCTTGCCGCCGGCCTGCAGGCCGAACTCGGCGGCCTGCTTGATCAGGTTCACCTGGTCCCCGCCGACCGCCGCCAAGCCGATCACGTCGGCGCCGCTGGTCCGTGCCTGCACGATCTGCGCGGAATAGTCGGTGTTGCCCAGCGGGAACTTGGTGCCTCCCAGCACCTGGCCGCCGGCCGACTCGACCACCCGCGTCGCCTCCGCCTGCAGGGCGGCGCCGAAGCTGAAGTCCACGGCGATGAAATACCAGCTCTTGCCGCCGCCCTGCGTCACCACGCGGCCGGTGCCTTCGGCCATCGCGTGGGTGTCGTCGGCCCAATGACTGCTGACGGGCGCGCAGAGCTTGCTGGTGAACTCGGTGATGGCGGCGGCGGTGATCATCACCGTGCGCCCCTTCTCCTTCGCCACTTGCTGCACCGCCGCGGCCACCGGCGTGACCGGCAGGTCGGTGATGGCGTCCACGCCGCCGTCATACCATCCGCGCGCCGTGCTGCTCGCCACGTCCGGCTTGTTCAGGGTGTCGGCGTGCAGCACCTCGATCGGCAGGCCCAGGACGCCGCCGCCAAAGTCCTGCACCGCCATGCGCGCCGCCGCCACCGACCCGGCGCCCCCGCTGCTGGCATACGGCCCACCCTCGTCCGTCAGCACGCCGATCCGGACCGGAGCGCCCTGGGCCCAACCGCGCGCGCTGAACGCCAGCGTCGCCGCCCCGCCCAGGACAGCACGCCGTCCAAATCCTGTTGTGGCCATCTCTGCATACCCCTTGTTCGCAGCTTGATGCACGCAGCCGAGTCCGTCATCAGCCGTTCAGTGCGACGGGCACCCGCGTAAACCCGCGGAAGCGCGCCCGCATCCCGCGCTCCGGCGCCCCATCCAAGGCATATCGCGGAAAACGCGCCAGAAATCGCCCGACCGCCACCGCGCCCTCCAGCCGCGCCAGGCTCATGCCCACGCACTGGTGGATGCCGGCGGCGAAGGCGAGATGCCGGTTCGGCGTGCGGCCGATGTCGAAGCGGTCGGGGTCCGGGAATGCCTCCGGGTCGCGGTTGGCAGCGCCGATGCAGAGGGTGAGGCGCGTTCCGGCCGGATATGTCTGCCCGCCGACCTCCGATGGCGCCGTCATGGCGCGGTTGCCGAGCTGGTTGCTGCTTTCATACCGCAGCACTTCCTCAATGGCGGGGCGCAGCAACGCGGGGTCGGCCAGCAGCCGCGCCCGCTCCGCAGGATGGTCGTGCAGCAGGACCAAGGCGTTGCCGATCAGGTTCGTCGTCGTCTCGTGCCCGGCGTTCAGCAGGAAGATGCAGTTGTGCAGCAGCTCCGCCTGGGCCAGCCGGTCGCCCTCTGGGCCGTCCTGCATTAGCCGGGTCAGCACGTCCTCCCCGGGATCGCCGGGCCGGGCGCGCCGGTCGGCGGTCAAGTGCTCCAAGTAGGCCAGGAATTCGGTGACGGCCTGGTTGCCGCGGGCGGCGGCGTCAGGCGTCAGCACCGGCTCCAGCGCGCCCAGGATGGCCAGGGACCAGCCGCGCAGCGGGCCGCGCTCTGCCGGTGGGACACCCAGCAGGTTGCCGATTACCTCGATCGGGATGGCGGCGGCATAGTCCCCGATCAGGTCGGCGGTGCCATCCATCCGGTTCAGCAGGGTGTCCACGGCCCGGATCAGCCCAGGCTCCATGCCGGCGATGGCGCGAGGGGTGAGCGCCCCGGCGATCAGCCGGCGGACCCGGCTGTGGCGCGGCGGGTCGTTGAACACCAGGCTGGTGGTATGGTGGTCATACAGCGGCGTGTCGCCGAACTTGGGGCGGAACTCCTCCGCCTTGCCGCTGCTGAAGGTCGCGCTGTCGCGGTAGATGCGGGACAGGTCGGCGTGCCGGGTCAGAAACAGCGAGCCATCGGACATCCGGCGCACCGGGTCCTGCTCACGCAAGGCGCGGTAGGTCGGATAAGGGTCATGCAGGAACCCCGGGGTCAGCCGGGCCAGGTCGAAGCCGGATATGTCCATCGTTCCTCCCCTGCGGCAGCATCTGCCGGGTCCGCGCGCCGGGCAAGGCTTGGACTTGCACCCCCCGCTTGCAGCGGAGACTGCGGCCACCGATATGCGCCGCGCTCGCTTTGAAGGGGGTTTCGATGGTTGCCGCCACCTACGCTTATTCCGCCCTACCCAATACCGCGGCCCGCCTGGCCCGCCTGCGCTGGCTGGCTCGGCTGATGGACGCGCAGTTCGGCCTGCCCGGCACCCGGTTCCGCTTCGGCGTTGATGCGCTGATCGGCCTGGCGCCAGGCGTTGGCGACGTGCTGACCGGGGCGCTGTCCCTGTATGTCGTGTGGGAGGCCCGCAACCTCGGCGCGCCGAATGCGCTGCTGGCGCGCATGTTGGGCAACGTGGCCATCGAGGTCGCGGGCGGCGCGGTGCCCATCCTTGGCGACCTGTTCGACGCGGCGTTCAAGGCGAACATTCGCAACGTGGCACTGCTGGAGGATTGGCTGACGCGGGGGCGCTGACACCGGCCTGCGTCGAGTTTCGACAGGGCTGAGAAGCCTCGGCACATGTCCGCGGATGGCGGGCGGCGCTGACCGTTACCGCGTTATGATGCCTGCGCCGCCCCGACACAGGCGGCGCAGGTGCCTTCAACCTCGACCGTCGAGTGGGCCGGAGTAAAGCCCTTGACAGCGGCGGCATGATCCAGCGCGTCGGAGATGGCGTGGTCGTCCACCTCGTCCACCGAGCCGCAAGTCCGGCAAATCAGGAACTGTGCGGCATGGCTGTGCGCCGCCCCTTCATCGCAGCCGACGAAGGCCTGCAGCCGCTCGACCCGGTGGATCAGCCCCTGCTGCTGCAAGAACTCCAACGCGCGATACACCGTCGGCGGCGCGGCTGCACGGTGTGTTTCCTTGAGCCGGTCAAGCAACGCATAGGCCGTCACCGGCCCTGGAGATTGCAGCACCAGCGCCAGCACGTGCCGGCGCAGTCCGGTGAAGCGGGCCCCTGCCTGGACACAGGCGGACGCTGCCGCTTCCAGGCGTCGTTCGATGTCGGCGCTGTCCTTCACGCTGCCCCCGTCCCATTACCCCCGCAAGATGGGCTCTTCGCCCGGGAGGCTCAATGCCGGCCCGGCAGAAGCCGCGAAGCCGGACAAAGCGACGGAACCGGTGTAGGATCAAGGAATGATAGAAGACCTGCCTTCCCCTCGCCGCCGTCAAGTGCCGGTCCTACCGCGGCCGGTACGGACCGTCGGCTCCGGCGGGCAACGGGGCCAGCGGTCCATCCCGCGCGCCGTGAGGCAAGTATGGGCTGGACCTATGACAGGAGACCGGTATCCACGAAGGTAAAGAAGCGCCCCCTTCAAGCGCCGCGACGCGGTGGCGTGCCCTGCGCGGCTTCGTGGCCTGGGAGCGCCGCATTGCCCTACGTGCGGCAAGGCGTCCCACGACCGCCTTCCTACACGAGTTCGTCCGCTTCGGCGTCAAGCAGGCCTGGGCCTGCCTGTTCGGGGCCGCCATGCTGGCGCTGCTCCTGGGCACTCATTTCTGGTATCCGCCCGGCGCCGCCCTGGCGCGCTATGATTTCCTGACCCTGGCTGCCATCGCCATCCAAGTGCTCATGCTAGCAACCGGACTGGAAACGCGGGAGGAAGCAAAGGTCATCCTGCTGTTCCACCTCGCCGGCACTGTAATGGAGGTGTTCAAGACCGCCGCCGGGTCATGGGTCTACCCGGAGCCGGCCGTGCTGCGGCTGGGTGGAGTGCCGCTGTTCACCGGCTTCATGTATGCGTCGATCGGCAGCTACGGCGTGCGGTCCTGGCGGGCATTCGACGTCCGCTTCGTCCGGCACCCTCCGATGCCGGCGGTGCTGGCGCTGGCCGCGGCGATCTACGTGAACTTCTTCGCGCACCACTGGCTGCCGGATGTGCGCTTGGCGCTGTTCGCGGCGTCGATCGCCCTATTCGCCCGCACGCAGGCGCGATACCGCATCTGGCGCAGGTATCGCACCATGCCGTTGCTACCGGGCTTCGTGCTGGTTGCGCTGTTCATCTGGCTTGCCGAGAACCTCGGCACCTACGCCCATGCCTGGCGGTATCCGCACCAGGCGACGGCATGGGAACCGGTGGGCCCAGGCAAGCTCGGCTCGTGGTATCTGCTGATGCTGGTCAGCTACGCCCTGGTGGCGCTGGTGAACGGGATCAGGGCGCCGCTGCCGGCCGTGCGAACCATGCCGGCACCGTATGCGGCCGGTCCTCCCGGGCCTTGTTGACCTCATCGGCACGGTTCTGCCGATACAGGCTGCGGAAGGTCGCGTAAGGGTCCAGCGCTCCGCGCTTGATGCTGTCCACCTGGTCGATCAGCCGTGTCCGCGTGTCCACGAGACCAGTTCCCAGCCGGCTCAGGTCCAGCGCCGTATCGCCGCCGAACGACGCCCAGGTGAACGGGTCCAGCACCGTCTGCATGCCGTAGCCCGTGGCGTCCCGCGGGTTGCTCGGCCCGATCACCGGCAGGAACAGGTAGGGGCCGCCATCTCCCACACCCCACAGCGCCAGCGTCTTGCCGAAATCGTTCTCGTGGTCCGGGTAGCCCAGGTCGGTCGCGACATCGAACAGGCCACCGACCCCAGCCGTGCTGTTGATGACGAATCGCATCATGCTGTCGCCGGCCTTGCGCGGCTTGGCCTGCAGCACGTCGTTGGCGAACTGCGCCGGCGTGCTCAGGTTGACCAGCAGGTTGTGCACGGATCGCCGGGCACGCTCAGGCACGTTGTCGCGGTAGGCGACCGCAACCGGGCGCAGCACATAGGTGTCCAGCTTGTCGGTGATCCGGTAGAAGAACCGGTTGGTCGGCTCCAGCGGGTCATTCACCTCGCGATACTCCGCCAGGGCGTCTGGGTCGCTAGCCGGCGGCTTGGTCGCGCAGGCGGCGCAGGACAGCACGAGCAGGGCAGTGAGGGGACGGAACAAGGGCGACACGCTGAATCCTTTGGCGGCTTCGTCCGAACCATTCCATATCGCGTTATCGCTGCCCAGGTGCGTGGCGGCCACACTCCCGCACCTTCGTACTGCGAGGCGCGCCATCCCTGCGTCGTAATGTCCAGCTAAATGCGGGCTGACAACCCGGCCCGGTCCCCGTATGCAAGCTGGATGCAGCCCGACGACACGCTTCCCGCCATGGTGGCCTTCATCAAGCGCCGCCTGGTCAAAACCGCCGAGATGGGTGGCCAACGCTTCCCCGCCCTGGCCGAAACCGCCGAGCGCTTCAACGACACCAGTTGGTTCTGGACCGACGACAACGCCAAGGCCGCCGAGCTGTTGGCCGAACCGGGCCTGTATAACGCCGATCCCACCTATGCCGACGCCGCCCTGGACTTCGTGCTGCGCATGTCCGAAGGCGCCGTCATCCAGCGCCGCTGCGGCCCGCCGGAGCTGCGGGTGCTGTCCACCGATCCCCGCGCCTTCCGGGTTGAAACGGCGTTCTTCATCCTGGAAGGCGACCTGTCCCAGGGCCTGGTCCGCCACGCCCTGCGCTTCAACGACGGCCGCACCGTCACCGCGGCGCAGCACACCGGCAACATGGTCAGCGTCCGCCAGGGCCGGCGCGACCGCACGCTGGATGTCGAGACAACCATCACCGACTTCGCCGTCGAAGCCAGCGAGAACCAGATGGCAGTCTGGCACAGCAGCCGGATCGTCCTGCCCGCCGTCCGGTGGCTGCGCCAGGCCGCAAAGCCGTTGGGGCAGCTGCGCTACACGTATACCGTCCACAAGGACCGCCCCGGCGTGGCGCTGCGGGTCGAGCTGCAGCTCGATCCCGGCACCGCGCTGGATGGCTGCGTGCTGACGACGGCGGTGGACCAGCTCAGCATCACGCACGGGGTGGAGTATCGCGGCTTTGCCGTGCGGGCCGGCGGCGTGGACCGTGCGGTGCGCGGCATCGCCGACGACCGCACGACGCTGCACGAGGGGCCGGCCGACTACACGTCCATCGTGCAGGAGGGAGCGTCGCCGGGCTTCTCCTATGCGATCCATACACTGTTGCCGGACGGGGCCCGGCTGGCGACTGTGCAGGCGCGCGGGCAGAAGGCGGGTCTGCTGCATTGGCTGCTGCATCGCTACCGCATGGGCGCCGTCCCGGCCGGCGGCTCCGTTGCCATCCAGGAGAAACGGATGGTCACCGGTGGCGGCTACTACGACGCCCTGGCGCACTACGAATCGGTGCTGCGGGACGGCGCGGGCGGCGGCGGCTACGACCCCAGCATGACCTACGACATCGGCGCCGAGCTGAATGCCGTTGCCGCCCACATCCTGTTTGCCCGCCGGGGCCGCTACAGCCAGCCGCCGTCCGAGGCCCGGCTGGCGCAGCTGCAAACCTGGTACGACCGGCACACCCAACGCTACTTCGACTTCATCCGGCCGGGCGAGCCCGATGACCTCACCCGCGTGTTCACCCGTGGCATCGCATTCGTGGCGCTGTCGCTGGATTGCATGCTGCGCGCGACCGGGGAGGCCCGCTACCGCGCGCAACTCGACCTCGCTTGCAGCATCATCCTTCGCACGCAGAAGCGGCTGCCCTGCGGACGGGACGAGCATGACGGCACGTTCGTGGACACCTGGGCCGGGCGGGTGCCGTTCCTGGACAACCATGCGTCCTGCGTGCTGGCCCTGGCCCGCGCCGCCTGGCACGGCGACCCCGGCGGCACCCTGTCGCAGGCGGTGCGGGAGGGTATCCTGGGCATCAAGCTCTACTCGGGGATCGTAGACCTGGGCGGCGGCCACACGGTCGCTGCCGACAGCGTGGCGACGCTGAACATCATCAGCGACAGGGCCGGCGGATACGACCACGCCGATAGCGGGTTCTGGAACTTCAAGCTGGGCATGGTGCTGCGTGCCCTGCGCGCGGCGTCCCACGCCGCGGACGCCGGCAAGCTGGACCTGGACACCGCGGCCCGGCGCCGGCTGAAGACACGCCGCGACCTGTGCCTGGACCTGCTGGCGCAGTCCATGCGCTGGCACCGGGACGACGGGGCGGCGATGCTGGAGGTGCTAACCTCCCGCATCTCGGGGGAAACCAACTCGGAAACCCAGCCCTGGATCGCGCTGGGCCTGGATCCGGTTGTGGACGAGGCGATCGTTGCGCTTGCCGTTCCGTAGCCGGCAACGGCTCGTCGTCACCCTGCCATCGGGTGCGGCGGACACGCCAGCGACCCCGCCCGCAAACGTAACGGCCCTCCAGGCCGAGGACGCGGCGGTGCAAGTTGGCCTGGCCTACCGCGCCGTGCTGCGGCGGGCGGCCGACTCGGACGGGCTGGCGCGCTACACCACCGCGTTGCAGGGCGGACGCGATATGGCTTGGCTCGTGGAGGTGCTGGCGGATTCGGACGAGTTCCGCGCCGCCCTGCCCACCCCGGAACTTCCGCCCGCCCCGGAGTCCCGGCTGTATCCGCTCGACGCCGCGCCACCCATGGCGGTGCAGACCGAGTGCGGCGCGGATGAACTGCAAGCCTTGTGGGACCGCGTGGCCGCCGTCTGGTCCAGGCTGGGCGAAGCCGACGCGCACTGGTCCGTGCTGACGGAGGACCGCTTCCGCGCTCCAAGCCTGGACGCCGCCGCCCTGGCTGCCTTCCACGAGACCGGAGAGGGTGAAGCACGCCGCCTGGACGCCTGGCTGCACCGTTCTGGCGTTTCGTTGCCGGCGGGCGGAGTCTGCGCCGAATACGGCTGCGGTGTCGGCCGCATCACCCGAGCCCTCGCCCGGCGCTTCCGGCGGGTGCTGGCGTTCGACGTATCCGCCCCGCATCTGCGCGCTGCCGCAGCCGACCTGGCGGCGTCGGAGATCGGCAACGTCGAACTTCTGCAGGTGCGCGGCCCGGCGGACCTGGCGACGCTGGACGGAACGGACCTGTTCTACTCCGTGATATCGCTGCAGCACTCGCCGCCGCCGGTCATCATGGACGTGCTGCGCCGGGCATTCGCCGGGCTGCGTCCGGGAGGGTGCGCGTTCTTTCAGGTGCCGACCTATGGCGCCGGCTACGCCTGGCCGTCCGAGGCGGCGAGGCAAGTGGGGATGGAGATGCACTTCGTCCCGCAGCGCACGATCCTTGCGGCGGCGCACGACGCCGGGCTGCGGGTGCTGGAGGTGCAGCCGGACTGGTGCATCGGGCGGGACGGCGAATGGATCAGCAACACGTTCCTGTTAAGAAGAGGCTGATGCGTCCTACTCCCTCTCCCTCCGGGAGAGGGTTGGGGTGAGGGGGCCTTTGCGCCCGCTCTTTCCGACGCAGGGCCGCGTGGAGACGGCGCGGAAGGTTCTCGGCTCCGCGGCCAAGACCTCCTCACCCCGGCCCTCTCCCGAAGGGAAAGGGAAAAGAGCCGCTACCCCCGCGCTGCCCGTGGCGCCTTGCGGCTGGCGTAGCTGCGGCCGGGCCGGGCGCCAGAAGTCCGTAGGTCGGACCCGGCGGTCGCCGGCTCGATCCGGGCCTCGCCTTCCCCCGCATGCCGTGTCGCCTGGGCGAAGCGGTCGGCAGCCTCCGCCGTAATCTCGAACCGTGTGTCGGTGTCGAAGATGCGTATCGCGCCGATATCCGCCTTGGTCACGCCGCCCAAGCGGCAAATCAGCGGGATCAGCCACTTCGGGTCGGCGTTCTGCCGCCGGCCCAGGGTAAGCCGGAACCAGGCCCCACCCTCTGCGGTCCGCTGCGGCTCCCGCATCTCACGCACTGCGCCGCCGAACCGGCCCGGCACCGGGTCCCGCACCGGCGGCGGGGCGTCAAACTGCTCCTCCGGCGCCGGGTGGCGGCTGCGGTATTGCCGGACCAGGGCCGCCGCAATCCACTCCGCCGGGCGGCCCTCCAGCAGCAGCTTGCCCAGGGCCAGGTCCTCGTCGGTCGGAGCCTCCGCAAGGATCGGGTCAGCCAGCAGGCGTTCCTGATCGCGCTCGCGGATCAGCTCGGCGCTCGGCGGATCGCTCCAGCCCGCATCCACGCCAGCCGCCCCCAACAACTGTTCGGCCCGGCGGCGCTTCGGATATGGCACCAGCAGCACCGAAACGCCCTTGCGCCCTGCCCGTCCCGTACGGCCGCTGCGATGGAGCATGGTCTCCTTGTTGGTGGGCAGGTCCGCATGGATCACCAGGTCCAGATCCGGCAAATCCAGCCCGCGCGCCGCCACGTCGGTCGCGACGCACACCCGGCTGCGCCCGTCCCGCAGAGATTGCAGGGCTCCGGTGCGCTCGTGCTGGCTCAACTCGCCGGACAGGGCCACGGCGTCGAACCCGCGCTCCATCAGGCGGCCATGCAGCCGCCGCACGCCCTCCCGAGTCGCGCAGAACACCAGGCTGGCGCGCGATTCGAAGTAGCGCAGCACGTTCACTGCGGCACGCTCGGCATCGTGCGGCGCCATCGTCACGGCGCGATACTCGATGTCGCCATGCGGCTCCCGCCCGCCGCCCGCATCTATGCGCAACGCGTCACGTTGGTAGCGGCGCGCCAGGCTCGCGATCTCCTTGGCGATGGTGGCGCTGAACAGCAGCGTCCGCCGCTCCGCCGGGGTGGCGTCGAGGATGAACTCCAGGTCGTCGCGGAAGCCGAGGTCCAGCATCTCATCGGCCTCGTCCAGCACGACGGCGCGAAGCTGCGTCAGGTCAAGGCGTCCGCGCTCCAGGTGATCGCGCAGGCGGCCCGGCGTGCCGACGACGATGTGGCAGCCCCCTGCCAGCACCCTCTGCTCCGCCCGGCTGTCCATGCCGCCGACGCAGGTGGCCAGCCGCGCCCCGGTGTCGGCATACAGCCATGCCAACTCCTCACGCACCTGCATCGCCAGCTCGCGCGTCGGTGCGATGACCAGGGCCATGGGAGCGCCGGGACGGCCGAACCGTTCCTCCGCCCCCAGCAGCGTCGGCGCCATGGCCATGCCGTAGGCGACGGTCTTGCCGGACCCGGTTTGCGCCGACACCAGCAGGTCGCGCCCGGCGGCGGCGTCCACCAGCACGGCGGACTGGACCGCGGTCGGCTCCTCATAGTTCCGGGCGGCCAGAGTACGGTTAAGGGCCGGGTTGACGGTCGGGAAGGGCATTGTTCTACCAGTTCAGCCGCGCGCCGGAGTGCCACGGGACAAGGGAGCATACGCCATAACCCCGGCGAGCCGCGACCGTTGCGTGTGCAGGGCTGTCCGGCGGCGATAAGCTCGTCCCGCTCCTCCGGTCCAGCGCGCGGGTTGAGGAGGACTGCAGAGCTTCGCCCGGTCTGCTGCGGAGGAATGCCGTGCTGTCCCGTTTCGATATGCGTCCAACGCCTCCCCTCGCCCCAGTCATCCCGGAGCGAGACGGAAACCGACTTAAGCGCCGTCCAGGCTCGACCTAAGCGTCGGCCGGAGCCGACTCAAGCGTCGGCCGGGCTCATGGACTTAATCAGGTCGAACACACGCTTACGCACGGAGGGGTCCACGATCCGGTAGTAGGCGCGCACCAACTCAAGCGTTTCGCGCCGGTTCAAAGACTCATCGGCACCGAATCCGTCCTGCTGCTCGGCAAAGCCACCGGCGGCGCGTGTGGTTTGATGGGTTCCGCGCAGGCCCGCCAACGGTTCCGGCATATCGTCGTAGAAGAAGGCAATCGGCACGTCCAGCACACGCGACAGGTCAAACAGGCGCGAAGCACCGACCCGGTTTACCCCCCGCTCATATTTCTGGATTTGCTGGAACGTCAGTCCCAACGCCTCGCCAAGCCGTTCCTGCGACATCCCCATCAGGGTGCGGCGCAACCGGATGCGGCCTCCCACATGCACGTCAACGGGACTAGACCGGCTTTCTTTTTCGGCGGATGCCGACCCGATCGTATCTGCCATGTTGCTTTCCACCTTGGACCACTCTGAAAGGATGAATAAAGGGTTAATGTTGCAACCATAGAGTGTCGGGATTGCCGATGCAATGCAAGCATCATCTCATAATGTGGACCAAATGGGGTGTTTATAGTGACCGCGCCGGTCTAGCCCGCCAGCCGGTGGCAGCAGCACCGACTAGGAGCAGCGACAACAGCCCAGGCAGCACCAGGCCCCAGCGGGAAAACGAGGTCGGCGGCCGGGCACCCGGCAGCGGCAGCACGAGGGTGCCGGCGACGCCCACCGTCAAGCGCCCGAGTTCCCGGCCATGGCTGTCGAACCCGGCTGAAATCCCGGTGTTGGCGGCGCGCATGATCGGCAGCCCTTCCTCCACTGCACGCAGCCTGACGCCAGCCAAATGCTGCCGCGGCCCAGTTGAGTTGCCGAACCAGGCATCGTTGGTGATGTTGACCAGCCACCGCGGCCGGTCTGCCTGGTCCACGATCTGCGCCGGATATATCGCCTCGTAGCAGATCAGGGCGCCGAATGGCGGCACGCCGGGGATGCGCAGCGTTTCCGGGCCGCGGCCGAAGGCGAAGCGGCCCGGCACGACCTGGATGCTGAACGGAACCCAGCTCGGCGCGAACTCCCCGAACGGCACCAGGTGCCACTTGTCGTATATGCCAGTTATGTCGCCCGCCCGGTCCATCGCCACCAGGCTGTTGCGCGGCAGGTTGTCCGGATCGGCGGACGGGGCGCCAGTCGAGAAGGTGATGCTGCCGACGATCGCGCCCAGGGCGGGCCGTGCTGCTTCGGCAATAGCCTCCCGGGCGCCCGTATCGGATTGCAGCAGGAACGCGCTGGCGGTTTCCGGCCAGATCACCACGGCCGGGCGGCCCGCTGCCTCCACCATACCCTGCCGCGTCAGGTCAAGGTGGCGGTCGAACGCAGCCACGGCGGAGGCGCGGTCCCACTTCTGGCCCTGAGCGACGTTGCCCTGGACCAGCACCGCCACCAGGTCCGCAGCCGGCGGTTCGGGCGCCTGCAGCCGGATGATGCCCAGCCCGCTCCAAAGCAACAGGATCGCCACCAGACCGGCCAGAGCGCGTCTGCCGAGCATGGGCGAAGCTGCCAGCAGCACCGTCGCCAGCGTCAGGCCAGGGGTGCCGACCCAGGCCGCGGGCTGGATCATCACGTCGCCGACCGGGCCGGGGATGGCCCACACGCTGCCCCACGGGTTCCAGGGAAACCCGGTGCCGACAAACTGCCGCGCCAGGTCGGCCAGCGTCCAGGTTCCGGCGAGCATCGCCACCCGGCGCCAGCCCGGCGGAGCAAGCCGGGCCACCCCGCAGGGCAACGCTATGAACAGTGCCAGCAACGCCGAAAGCGCCGGCACCGCGAACGGCACCAGCCACCAATAGCGCGCGGACTCCAACATGATCGCTTCGGTGATCCAGTAAAGCCCGAATACATGGTGCCCGAAGCCGAACCAGAACCCGCGCCGTGCCGCGCCCAATGGCCCCTTGGCCGCGCCGATCAGCGTCAGCAACCCCGGCATGGCCAGTAGCAGCACGGGAATGAGGTGGATCGGCGGCAGCGCCGCGGCTGCCAGTGCGCCCAGCAGCGCCGCCGCCAGATCCGCCTGCCAGCCGCTCAAGCGGCTGAGGCGCGTGAACAGAATCACGGTCGCACCAGCCGGTCCGGCGGCACCGGGCGGCCCTGCAGGACGGCTGCGATACATTCCGCCGCCATCACGCCCATCGCCACCATGCTGTCCGCCGTCACCCCGGCGACGTGCGGCGTCAGCAGCACGCCGGGATGCCGGCGGAGCGGGTCGTCGGGGGCAGGCGGCTCCGGCGCCGTGACGTCCAGGCCGGCCGCAGCCACCTGGCCGCTGTCCAATGCCTCAAGCAGCCCGGCCTCATCCACCAAGCCGCCGCGGCTGGTGTTGACCAGGATCGCGCCGCGCGGCAGCAGCGCCAACTCGGCCGGGCCAATCAGGCCGCGGGTCGATGGCAGCAGCGGCAGGTGCAGGGACAGCACGTCGCTTGACGCAAGGAGCGTCCGCAGGTCCGGAGCGCGCCGGATGCCGCCCAAGTCGCGGCTGCTCGGCGTGTAGGCGGTGACCTCCATCCCGAAGCCAGCGGCAAGGTGCGCCACCGCCTGGCCGATCCCGCCGCAGCCGACCAGGCCCAAGCGGAGCCCGTGGATGTCCCGCACCATGGTCGCCGCGCCGCGCCATCCCCCTGCCGCCACCCCGGCGGACAGGCGCGGCAGGTCCTTGGCCAGCGCCAGAATCAGCGCCAGGGTATGCTCCGCCACCGCGCGGGTGTTCGAGCCAGGGCTGCGGGTGACCAGGATGCCGCGCCGGTCGGCTTCGGCCACGTCCACATCATCCACGCCAACCCCATGGCGGGCGATGATGCGCAGGTTGGGCGCGGCATCCATGGCGGCTACCTCCACGGGTCCCTGACGGGACAAGATGGCAACGGCATCAATGGCGCCCGCATGGGCCGCGACGGCCGCCGCGGCGGGGAACGGGTCCATGTAGTGGATGCGGGCGCCGGCGGCCTCCAGCAGCGCGACCGCTTGCGGCGCCAGGCGGGGCGCTGTCATCAGGACGTTCATGGGGTGGGGTCCTTGGCTGGGTTGGGCGTGGCGCCGGTGAGCCCCCTCACCCCGGCCCTTTCCCCGAGGGAAAGGGAGACGCGGTCAGTTCTGGCGTTCGTAATGCTTCAGGTACTTCTCGGTCACGGTGTCGGTCTTCACGATCACGGCCACGTCCGTGGTGTTGAACTCCCGGTCCACCACCGCGCCGTCCCCGATGAAGCCGCCCAGCCGCAAGTAACCCTTGATGAGGGGCGGCAGCATGTGGTTGGCCTTGCGGGGGTCAATCAGTTCCATGTCCAAACGCCGCATGTCCACATAGCGCTCCGGCAGTGCGCGGGGACGCAAGGCCGGCGGCGCCAGGTGGTGTTCGTAAAGGTAGGTCAGTTCCACCGCCAAGGCCTCGGGATCGGTGCCGTTCAGGCTGGCGCAGCCGAACATCAGGTCAATGCCGTGATGCGCGACGTAGGTGGCAATGCCGCGCCACAGCAACTGCATGACGGCGCGCCCGCGATACTGCGAGTCCACGCAGGACCGGCCCAGTTCCAGTACTCGGCCCGGGAAGTGCAGGATTGTGCTGATGTCATACTCATCTGACGAGTAGAAGCGTCCGATCCGGTCGGCGGCGTCCTGCTGCATCATGCGGTAGGTGCCGACAACGCCCTCTGGTCCCGGCCCGATCTCGTGGTCGACGACCAGCAGGTGGTCGGCAACGGCGTCGAACTCATCCCGATCCCGTCGGGCAGCAGCGGCGGCCGGTTTTGGAACGGCGCCCATCTCGTCGAAGAACACGCGGTAGCGCAGCGCCAGCGCCGCATCCACCTCATCCTGGGTCGTGGCGACCCGCACGCCCAGGTTGCCGGCCCGCAATTCCGGAATGGCCGCGATTATGCCCAACACCTCGCTGTCCGTCATGCCGGGCTGCCGTTCAGGACGTTGCCGCAGGGGCCGGGGTGGCGGTGCCCGGCAAGGCGTCCGGCTCGGTCCGGCGCGGACGCGGCTCTGGGGCCGGGCGGCCGGGCGTTTCGGACGCGGTGCGGGGCCTGGCCTCCGGCTGAGCAGTCCGGCGGCCGAACAGCTCCAAGCGGTAGGACACGAGATCGAAGCCGAGGCGGGTGGCGATGGCGCGGATCAGCGCCTCATGCTCAGCATCGCCGAACTCGATGACGCGCCCGGTTTCCACATCGATCAGGTGATGATGCTGCCCATGTTCCGTCGGCTCATAGCGCGCCCGGCCGCCGCCGAAGTCACGCCGCTCAAGGATGCCCTTTTCCTCCAGCAGCCGGACGGTACGATACACCGTGGCAATGCTGATGTGGCTGTCGAGGGCAGCGGCGCGGCGATACAGTTCCTCGACATCCGGGTGGTCGGCAGCGTCGGACAGCACCCGGGCGATGACCCGCCGCTGGCCGGTCATTTTCAGTCCCCGTTCGACGCACAAACGTTCGATGCGCGATTGCATGGGATCCTTTTGGGCAGCGGTCGGCGTCACGGACACAGCCCCGGGGTAGCCGATGTGGCCGCCCTATGTCGAATCTTTGGGCTAGGCCGGCGTCAACGCCCGCGCGGCTTGGTGCCGAGCCCAATCTTCTTGGCAAGTGACGAGCGGTGCCGCGCATAGTTCGGCGCCACCATCGGGTAATCCGGCGGCAACTGCCACTTCTCCCGATATTGCTCAGGCGTCATGTTGTAGGAGGTCTTGAGGTGCCGCTTGAGCATCTTGAGCTTCTTGCCATCTTCCAGGCAAATGATGTGGTCAGGGAACACCGACTTCTTGATCGGTACAGCCGGCTGCTGCTTGTCGGGGACCACCTGCTCCTTGCCGACACCGGCCAGGGTCCGGTAAACCTCCTGTATTAGATTCGGCAACGCATCGGGCGCCACGGAATTGTTGGAGACGTGGGCCGATACGATCTGGGCCGTCAGGCCAAGGACGTCCGACACCTCGGTCGCTTCTGCCATTGGAGCCTCCTTTCACTTTGCGAGTCTTGTGTCATATACATGCAGAGGCTGACGTTTCGCAATGGATGACTTCGCGAATAAGTAGAGGCACAATTATGAGTGAGCGAGTGCTGTCCGATTTGACAGTGTTGACCGGGTTTTCCGCTGCGCAGCCAGCAAATCCGGACATGGAGGTGGACATCACCCGCGAGGTCTGCCCGATGACCTTCGTCCGTACCCGCTTGGCGCTGGACCGACTGCAAGCCGGGCAGACATTGCTGGTGCGCCTGCAAGGTGCAGAGCCGTTGCAGAATGTCCCGCTTTCCGCGGCTGGGCTGGGGCATCAGGTCCTGTCGCTCACGCCCCAGCCGGACGGATCGCATCTTCTGCTGCTTCGCCGGGGGTAAGGTCGCGGCGCAGCACCAGGGCATCGCCCCCGCCGGGATAATATCCGGGGCGGCGGCCGACCTGCGTAAAGCCGGCGCCGGCATAAAGCGACAAGGCAGGGATGTTATCCCAAGCGACTTCAAGGAACATGCGTGCCGCGCCATGGGCTTGTGCGCGATCCAAGGCGGCTTGCAGCAACCGCCGGCCCAGCCCACGGCGTTGAGATGCCGGAAAGACCGCCAACGTAAGCACCTCCGCCTCGTCTGCCGCAATCCGGAATAGGACGAAGCCCCCGCCCGCTTCTTCTAGTCCAAACGGGACAGGAAGAAGGCAAATCAACCCGAAAGTCCCTGGCAGGGACACCTGCGCCGCGATCTCGTTTGGGCGCCAACGTTCCGGCAAAGGAAATGCCGCGGCGTGGATCAGCGCCATCGCCTCGGCGTGGGCGGCCACAGCCGCAACCAGCGTCATGCCGCCGGCCGCGCCTCCGGTGGGTCCACATACAGCGGCTGCGCCGGACGCGACGCCAGCCCGGCGGCGGCACGGCGCAGGGCAGCCGCGGCGATGCCGGCCGGCTGTGGCCGGGCCTGACCCAGGCGGACGTCGCAACCCACGCCAGCCAGCCGCTCCGCCACAGCCGCTCCCGCATCGCCGCCGACCGTCACCGGCCGATCCGGCGTCGGCAGCCGGTCCAGCGCGACGGAGCGGACCTCGCCGCCGCAGTCCAGGAACACCCGTCCCCGGCGCGTGTCCACCGCCGCCCAGTGCAGACGGCCATCAGCCGGGCCATCAAGCGCCTCGCCGACCGTCACACCGGCCACCGGCACCCCGGCTGCGGCACCGATCCCATGCGCCAGGGACAGGGCGGCCCGCAGCCCAGTGAAGCTGCCCGGTCCAATCGTCACCACCACCATAAACAATGCCGCGGCTTCAATGCCGGCCTCCGCCAGGACCGCCGCTGCCATGCCCGGCAATGCTGCGGCATGGCCGCGAGCGCCGTCCAACTGGCGCTCGGCCACGACGTCGCCATCCCTTACGACGCCAGCCGAACAACCCGGCAGGGCCGCATCAAGCGTGAGAACAATCATCGCTGTTATGGCCGGTATGCCGCGCCGGACTTGGGCCGCGGAAGGCATAGAACCGACCGAAACGGACCGCCATGCCGCGTGTTGACTGGAACGTTGCCGCGCCGATTCCGGGCTCGCTGAAGCTCGTATGGGCCAACCTGGTGGTTTCTCAAACTACTCTGCCTCGGCGCCGCCCCCGATGATGTGTCAGGGGCGGCGCCGTCCGGCAAGACTTACGCTTCGACCTGCTCAACCGCCTGCACTTCCGGGACGTAGTGCCGCAGCATGTTCTCGATGCCGTGCTTCAACGTCGCGCTGCTGCTCGGGCAGCCGCTGCACGCGCCCTGCATGTGCAGGCGCACGATGCCGTCGCGGTAGCCGCGGAACACGATGTCGCCGCCGTCGCCGGCAACAGCCGGGCGCACACGGGTGTCGAGCAATTCCTTGATCTGCTCGACGATCTCCTGGTCCTCCGGCAGCGTATCCTCGGCGACGTCGTCGCCCACGCCCTCGATCACCGGCCGGCCAGCGACGAAGTGCTCCATGACCGCGCCCAGCACCTGCGGGCGCAGCGCCTGCCAATCCGCCAGGTCGGACTTGGTGACGGTGACGAAATCGCCGCCCAGGAACACCCGCGCCACGCCGGGAAGTGCAAACAGGGCGGTCGCCAGCGGGCTGCGCGCTGCGAGGTCCGGCCCGGCGAAGTCCGCGGTCCCTGCCCCCATCACGTCCCGCCCCGGCAGGAACTTCAGGGTTGCGGGGTTCGGCGTGCCTTCGGTCTCGATGAACATGGATACCACCTGCGGGAAGCGGACCGGGCTGGTCCGGTTAGCGCACATTTGAGCAGGGTGAGGCATGGGCGCAAGGCCACTGCGCGCGGGGCAGCCAACGTTCCGGCCTGACGCCTGCACTGCTCGCGGGGTTGCACCTTGCTGCGCCGCCAGGCCGGGGCCGCGGAATGCGCATCGTTCCCGCGGCGTCGCCAGTGCTATCTGCGGCCCATGACCCTAACTCGCCGCCGGCTGCTCGCTTCCTCCCTGCTTGCCGCAGGGACCTTGCCGCTGACCAGCATTGCCCACGGTCATGCGGCGCATCGCCTGACGGTCCTGCACATGAACGACTTCCACTCGCGGCACGAGGCGGTGGACGGACGCGCGCTGACCTGCAACGCCGAGCGCCCGGACTGCTTCGGCGGCAGCGCCCGCCTGGCGGCGGCGATCCGGGCCCAGCGGGCGGCTGCGGAGGCCGATGGCCGCACCGTGCTGCTGTTGGATGCCGGCGACCAGTTCCAGGGCAGCCTGTTCTTCACCGCCCACCGCGGCATGGCGGAGTTGGCCGTCATGCACGAGATCGGCACGGACGCGATGGCGGCGGGGAACCACGAGTTCGACATGGGACCGGGGGTGCTGGGCGCCTTCGTGGACGCCGCACGTTTCCCGGTGCTGTCGGCCAACGTGGATGCGTCGACCGAGCCAGCGCTGGCCGGGCGGCTGCGGCCCTACGCCATCCTGGAGCGCGCGGGCCTGCGCATCGGCCTGATCGGGCTGACGACGCAGCAGGCCGAGGTGTCGTCCTCCCCCGGCCCGCACGTCAGGTTCAACGACCCTGGCCCGGCCCTGGCGGCCGCAGCCGCGGCCGCGCGGGCAGAGGGCGCCGTCCTGCTGCTGCTGCTGTCCCATCTCGGCGTGTTCGCGGACGGGACCATGGAGGCCCCGGGAGTCGCCGCAATCATCGGCGGGCACACCCACACGCTGCTGTCCAACGTGGAGGCCGGGGCGCTGGGGCCGCATCCCGTCCATGCCGGGTCGGGCGCGCTGGTGGTGCAGGCGGGGGCTTATGGCCGCTACCTCGGACGGCTGGACCTGGACGTGGGGGCGGACGGCACGGTGCTGGCCTACGGCGGCGAGTGCCGGCACGTCGGCCTGGACCTGCCGGAAGACCCGGCAGTGGCGGCGGTCGTCGCCCACTATGCCGAAACGCTGCGGGAGGTGCGTAGCCGCCCGGTGGCGACCCTGCCGGAGGCGTTGGATGTAAACGGCTGCCGGATCGGGCCGTGCCGGTTCGGAGGGATCGTTGCCGAGGCGCTGCTGGGCGCCGCACACGGGGCGGACGTAGCGGTGATGAACGCGGGCGGCATCCGTACCGGGCTACGCCCGGGTACGGTGACGCTGGGAGACGTGCTCGACGCATTGCCGTTCGGCAACACCCTGGCGACGCTGACCCTCACGGGCGCAGACGTACGGGCGGCGCTGGAGCAGGGATTGCAGCCCGGCCGCGGCTCGTTCCCGCAGGTGGCTGGGATGCACATGGCATTCGACCTGTCCCGCCCGGTTGGAAGCCGCATCACGGCGCTGGAGATGCATGGGCCAGATGGCGGCTGGGCGCCGGTGGAGCCGGGGCGGCGCTACCTAGTGGCAACCAACAACTTCCTGCGGGGTGGGGGCGATGGCTACACGGTGCTGCGGGACCGCGCGGTGGATCCCTATGATGCCGGGCCAGCGGTGGCGGAGATCGTGGCGGGGGCTTTAGGGCGATAGTCGTTACGTTTTCTCGCTTCCATGCAGAATACGGCCACAAGGCAAGTTGCGCCTATCGTTGCCGCCAGACCAGCGTCGCCGACACGGCGTAATTCCAGACCACCCCGATCGCCGCCCCGAGTATCGCCGACGGGGTCCACCCCCCTTGCGCGGCATACAGCATCCGCGCCACGCCGATGTTCGCCGCCGCGCCAATGCCGCAGACCGCGATGAACAGCGCCAGCCCGCGCCACAGCGCGGTTCCGCGCAGCCGCACGCTCCGGTAGGTCACGGCGTTGTTGAGCTGGAAATTGGCCAGCATCGCCACGAGCGTCGCCGTGATCTCCGCCGGCACGAAGCCCAGCCCTGACGCCCGCCCAAGCTGCAAGGCCAGGAGATGCACCCCGACGCCCACCGCACCCACCAGCGCGAATGCGATGAAGCGCAGCGGCACCAGCCCATGCAACGCCTTGTCCAGCACCAGCCCGAAGAACTGAACCAGCACCAGCACGTCCAGCTTGCTGTCCCCGGCCACGCGCGGCTGGAACCGCACCGGGATCTCCGCCACGCGCAGCGGCGCCCGAGCCGACAGCAGCAGGTCGAGCAGGATCTTGAACCCCGACCCGGTCAGCCGCGGCGCCAGGCGCTCGAACAGGTCGCGGCGCAGCAGGAAGTAGCCGCTCATCGGATCGGACAGCGGCACCGGCAGCACCGCCTGCGCCGTACGTATCCCCAATCCCGAAATCCGGTGCCGCCACGCCCCTGATAGCCCGGCGCTGTCGCCGCCCTCCACATGCCGGCTGCCCACCGCCAGGTCGGCGCCCCCTTGCACGGCGGCAAGGAGCAAGGACAGCCGAGTCTCATCGTGCTGCAAATCACCGTCGATCACCGCGACGAACTCGGCCGAGGAAGATAGCGCCCCCTCGATCACCGCACTCGACAGGCCACGGCGGCCGACCCGGCGGATGCAGCGTATGCGCGGGTCGGCTGCTGCGATCGCGCGGACAGCCGCCGCGGTGCCGTCCGGGCTGTCGTCGTCCACGAACACCGCCTCCCACGCGATCCCAGCCAGCGCCAGGCGCAATCGCGCGACCATTGGTCCAACGTTTGCACGCTCGTTGTAGCAGGGGATGACGACCGCAAGTTCGGGCAGGCCGGCGATGGCGGCCTCGGGATGCGCCAGGGCGCCAAGGGGGCTGGGTGTGTCCACCGTTGCGGTATAGTCCGCGCGCATGGCCCTGTCAGGTTGTCCCGCGCGACGCCTTATTGCTGGCCCGGCACGGCGCGGCAACGGGGTCGAAGCAGCAAGGAGTCCTTAGCCTCCCTTGCCCGCCCAAGCCGGGATGCGGTAGCCCTGGACAATCAAGGAAGGATGCCCATGCCCGCCAAGGACGTGAAGAAGGTCGTGCTCGCCTACTCGGGCGGCCTGGACACCAGCGTGATCCTGCGCTGGCTGCAGACCAACTACGGCTGCGAGGTCGTCACCTTCACCGCCGACCTCGGCCAGGGCGAGGAGCTGGAGCCGGCGCGGGCGAAGGCGGAAATGTTTGGCGTCAAGGAAATCTTCATCGACGACCTGCGCGAAACTTTCGTCCGCGACTTCGTCTTTCCGATGTTCCGCGCCAATGCCCTCTACGAGGGCCAGTACCTGCTGGGCACCTCCATCGCACGGCCCCTAATCGCCCAGCGCCAGATCGAGATCGCCGAGCAGGTCGGCGCCGATGCGGTCTGCCACGGCGCCACCGGCAAGGGCAACGACCAGGTCCGCTTCGAGCTCGCCTACTACGCTCTCAAGCCCGAGATCACCGTCATCGCCCCTTGGCGCGAGTGGGACCTGACCAGCCGCACCCGCCTGCTCGAGTTCGCCGAACAGAACCAGATCCCGATCGCGCGCGACAAGCGGGGCGCGGCGCCGTTCAGCGTGGACGCGAACCTGCTGCACTCCTCCTCCGAGGGCAAGCTGCTGGAGGACCCAGGCGAGGAGCCCGACGAGACCGTCTACCAGCGCACCATCAGCCCCGAAGCCGCGCCCGATCGCGCCACCACCATCAGCGTCGAGTTCCATCACGGCGACCCGGTCGCCATCGACGGCGAGGCCCTGTCCCCTGCCAGCCTGCTCACGAAGCTCAACGCGCTCGGGCGCGACAACGGCATCGGCCGGCTCGACCTGGTCGAGAACCGCTTCGTCGGCATGAAGTCGCGCGGCATGTACGAGACGCCGGGCGGCACGATCCTCGCGGTCGCCCATCGCGGCATCGAGTCGATCACGCTGGATCGCGGCGCGGCGCACCTCAAGGACGAGCTGATGCCGCGCTACGCCGAGCTGATCTACAACGGCT
>CAXTCI010000058.1:14930-28423 GCA_964242325.1 uncultured Acetobacteraceae bacterium | reverse complement strand
TTCGGACAGCCCCGCCGCTAGACTTGCGGGTGCAGGTGGCGCCGGTGGGTGCGTCCGCGCCGTCGGGCGCCGGTGCATCTGCGGCGCCGGGCGTTGCTGCATCCGCAGCGCCGGACGTTGCTGCGTCTGCAGCGCCGGGCGTCGCTGCGTCTACAGCGCCGGGCATCAAAGGCCACGCTGATATGCCGGGGCAGGTGCGTTGATGGACCGGCGCAGATTGTTGATGCTGGCGCCGGCGGGCGTGCTCGCAGCCGGGCTGGCGGGGGCGGCGGCCTGGATGGGCACGCGCCCGGCTGGGGGAGGGGGTGTCGCCATCGGCGGCCCATTCCGCCTGCAGGACGGCGACGGCAAGGTGGTGACGGACGCCGACTTCCGCGGGCGCTGGATGCTGGTCTACTTCGGCTATACCCGTTGCCCCGACGCTTGCCCGACCGCGCTGCAAGACATGGCGAATGCGTTGGACGGCCTGACTCCGGCGGAGCGGGCGAAGGTCGCCGCCCTGTTCATCACCGTGGACCCCGAGCGCGACACGCCGGCCGTGGTGCAGGACTACGTCCGCGCCTTCAACGCCCCCATCACCGGCCTGAGCGGCACGCCGGAGCAGGTAGCCGCGGCAGCCAAGGCCTACCGAGTTTACTACGCCAAGCATCCCCGGACCGATGGCGACTACGAGATGGACCACAGCAGCATCATCTACGTGATGGACCCACGGGGGGAGTTCGTCGCCAACTTCACGCAGGAATCGGCGCCGGACGCCATCGCCGCCAAGCTGCGGACCTTGATCGGGTAAGGACGCCGCCGCGGCCGGCGGCCCCAGCGGCAAGGCGGTTCATGCGGAACCGTGCACCGGCGGCTGCCGCGTTGGCCTGGACGGTCGGCCCGGCGGACACGCTGCGGCATCTCGGTCCTGCTGCCCACTGCTCCGAACGACGTGACAGACTGTGATGGATGGCCAGCCGGCTTGATCGCGCTTCCTCCCCGTTGGAAGGCCGGGCTGGGATCCGTGGCGTTGCAGCGGAGCAACTTGCAGACAAAGCCGTCCCACGGCGTCGGATTGCAATGCGTCGGTCGGCCAACCCTTGCACGCGCTGACGCGTTGGCCCCTGGACGACCCTGACCAGAGTTCCTTTCCCTGTGAGGCCCGCATGTCCCTGACCACGCTGCTGCTCGGCCGCAAGCTCGCCAACCGCGAGGCGGAAGGGCGCAAGATCGGCGCCCTAGAGGGCGTGCCGGCGATGGGCCTGGACGGGCTTGGCTCGGCATCCTATGGGCCGGAAGCCATGCTGACCGTGCTGGCGGCCCTGGGCACGGCGGGGCTGGGGGTGGTGCAGCCGATCACCTGGGCCATCCTGCTGCTGCTGGCCGTGCTGTTCCTGTCCTACTGGCAAACCATCGCCGCCTATCCCAGCAACGGCGGCTCCTACACGGTGGCGCGTGAGAACCTGGGGCATAATGCCGGGCTGCTCGCCGCGGTTGCGCTCATGGTGGACTACATGCTGAACGTCGCCGTCGGCATCTCGGCCGGCGTCGGCGCGCTCACGTCCGCGGTGCCGGCGCTGCACGATTACACCCTGACGCTGTGCCTGGCCGTCCTCGTGCTCATCACCCTGGTGAACCTGCGCGGCACCAAGGAATCCGGGCTGGCGCTTGCCGTGCCCACCTACCTGTTCATCGCAAGCCTGATCTTCATCCTGGCTGCGGGCGCCTGGGCGGCTTGGGCCGGCGGGGGCCATCCACAGCCCGTGGAGGCGCCGCCCGCCCCGTCCACCGCCACCGAGGGGCTGACCGTATGGCTCGTGCTGCGCGCCTTTGCCGCGGGCTGCACGGCGATGACTGGGGTGGAGGCCGTCAGCAACGGCGTCGGCGCCTTCAAGGAGCCGACGGTGAAGTATGCCCATCGCACGCTGGCGGCGATCTGCGGCGTTCTCGGGCTGTTGCTGCTCGGCATCGCCTACCTGGCCCACGCCTATGGCATCACCGCGATGGACGAGACGGCGGACGGCTACCAGAGCGTCATATCCCAGCTTGTCGCCGCCGTTTGGGGGCGGGGTTGGCTGTATTACGTCACCATCGCCAGCGTGCTGGCGGTGCTGTGCTTGTCGGCCAATACCAGCTTCGTCGGCTTTCCCCGGCTGTGCCGGCTGGTGGCATCCGACAGCTATTTGCCGAAGGCGTTCGCGCTGCCGGGCCGCCGGCTGGTTTACACGGCTGGGGTGTTGTTCCTGACGATCGGCGCAGGCATGCTGCTGGTGGTGTTCGGCGGCATCACCGATCGGCTGATACCCTTGTTCGCGGTCGGGGCGTTCCTGTCCTTCACGCTCAGTCAGGCCGGGATGGCGCGGCACTGGCAGCGGCATGTGCAGGGGCATACCGACCGAGTGCGGCTGTGGATCAACGGCGTCGGCGCGCTCACGACCGGCACTGCGTTGGCCGTCATCCTGGCCGCCAAGTTCACCGAGGGCGCCTGGCTGACGATCGTCATCATCCCGCTCACGCTGATGCTGCTCAAGCTGACCCGGCGCTATTACCGGGACCAGGAGCGCCAAGTCCTGGCCGGCAGCCGTCGGGAGATGGACCTTCGCGACCACGCGGCGCCGGTGGTCGTGATCCCGCTGGAGCGCTGGGACCGCATGGCCCACCGCGCCGTGGAGATAGCGGCCCGGCTGTCGCCGGACGTGGTGGCGCTGCACCTGACCGACCTGGAGGGGCCGGATGCCCAGGAGCACGAGACGCATCTGCGGCGGGAATGGGCGCGGTTCGTCGAACGGCCCGCCGCGGCAGCCGGCCTGGCCGAGCCAGCCCTGGTGGTCAAGCCGTCGCCCTACCGCAGCATGCTGGCTCCGCTGCTGCGGGAGGTCGAAGCGATGCAACGCCGCTGCCCCGGCCGGCCGGTCATCGTGGTGCTCAGCGAGTTGGCCGGTGGCCGTTGGTGGGAGGCCATGCTGCATACGCGCCGGACGCAACGCTTGCGGACGCAACTGCTCCGGCATGGTGGGCCGGACGTGTCCGTGTTGGTGGTGCCCTGGCAGTTGGAAGCGCCGGGAACGAACGAGGCAATCGCCGAGGAGGAGCCGCAGGCGGCGTAGGCGGCGGTTTTGCCATTCCAGGGCACGACTTCCCTATGAAGGCGCTTGTCGGCCCAAGCGGGTAAAGGCAGCCCGGAATTCCGGTGTGCGCCGTTGGCACGGTGGAGATTGGCGACGGGATCGGCTTGCCCGGCCCCTGCTCGGCATTCGGGCTGGGCCGGCGGAATGCTTTCATCGCAGCAGATGACAGCACGAAAGCGGCTGTCACTACTCGGACCGTGCGGAACCTCAACGAGGCTTCAGTCAAGCGCCTTCGCGTCCGTGGCGCCAAGCACGGGCGTTCGGAGGAAGCGGAACTCCACGGCGTCCTATAGGTGGTTCTGGCTGGCACGGTTGCCGTGTGCGCCACGAACCTTGTTGTAGCCGATAGGGGCATGGTTCAAAATTGTTATTTCCAGGTAACGCCGGAAATCGATGGAGCTTTGATGATAAAGAGATTTTCCATTTTGGGCGTTACCCTGATTTAACTATGCCTGGAATTCTTTTGACATTTAGGCCTTGTTGCAAAGTAGCTGACATGACTTCAGCATAGCATTTGATATTTCGTTTTGGTGCTCTATAAATTTCTGGCATTATCAAAGATAGCAAATGCTGATATCATAGTTTTTTTAGGTGCGGCATCATTAATTTGCTTGAAAATTAGCTAGCAACGCACATTATTAGATTTGCGTATCATAAGAGCGCGGATCAGCAGCTACCTTGCTCTGGTATCAGTTTTATCGTTGCGAGGTGGAAGTAATGGGAAACGCTGCCGGCTATGTGGCCAGCCATTTGTTGCGAGTAGATACTCTGCTGATAGCCGCTGCATGGCTTTCCATGCTAGTTGGCGCTATCATACACTACGTGTTTCAACATCCTTGCACCGATAAAAATGTAAAGGGGTTCTTTACATATGTATTCCCGCAGGAACTGTGGAAGCACCCCTCGTGCAAACGCGACTATATGTTTGCTGTTGTTAATCGCATTGTTGAATCGGTAACTGTTGGAATTGTGCTCATAACAACCAGCACGGTAAGCTATGCTGCGTATTACTGGCTTACTGAAGTGTTTGGTAAAAGGGATGAGGGTAATTCACACGTTCTAGCATGGATTGGTATTACATTTCTCGTAATCATGGTGCGTGACTTCTTTGTGTGGTTCTCACACTATCTTGAGCATAAGATTCCTGTTCTATGGGAATTCCATGCTATCCATCACAGTGCAGAATTCTTGAATCCACTTAGCAACCGCAGGCATCACCCATTGCAACTTGTGTGGGAAGGTGGACTTAGTAACATTGCTGCTGGCATCACGCTGGGAATTACCAGCTATGTGTTCCATATCAGCATTGTTGATACGGCGTTGTTGGGAGTTGACGCTTACTTCGTATGCGACGTGCTGAGCTTTTATCAACTGCGACACTCCCACATTCCACTGCACTACGGCAAGCTTGAGAAATGGTTCTTAAGCCCTCGTTCTCACCAACTACACCATAGCGTTGAAAAGCAAGATTGGGACAAAAATTTCGGCTTGTTGACGTCGATATGGGATCGACTGTTTGGCACCATGATGATTAGACCAGCCGACTACACATATACGTTAGGCTTGCAGCCAAAGTATCAACAGGATTACAACAGCATAGTAAAATTTTACACCACCCCACTTGCAAACATAGAAAAGATGGTCAGCAACAACTTGCGGCGCTTTGCGCCGCACGCCATCATATACCGCGCACAACGCGTCAAGTAACTTTACTGATTTAAGCAAACGGCTTGCTATGTCTTATCCGGAGTAGGAGGCTCCACCCTCGCCTCGGACATCAATTTTCCCGTCCAAGCTGAGTCAGATCCACCAAACTCCCAAGCAAAAGGAGGCGTGGTTCAAAATTTCATTTCCAAGTAATCCCAGAAGTCGATAGGGCTTTGATGATGACGAGACTCCCGGTTTTGGGCGTCGCCCTGATTTGAACCGCACCGCCGTCACTGCATCCAAGGCGATCTTGCGGACAGCGGCCTCTGCATCGCCGGGGTTCCAGGCTCCGGACGTCGTGGTGAAATGGCGCGTGCGTTGGTGCATGAGCGAGCCTCGCAAAGAAAACGCCAAGACGTGATCTGACATGGGCCGTGCGGCTATCGGCCCCGCGGTGCTCAGCCTCGGATGAACCCTGCCGCCCGCTCCGCCACCATCATCACCGCCGGCTGTATGTTCCCCGATGGCACCAGCGGCATCACCGAGGCATCGGCCACCCGCAACCCGTCAAGGCCGCGCAGCCGCAATTGCGGGTCCACCACGGCACCGTCATCCCCGCCCATGCGGCAGGTGCCGCAGGGATGGTAGACCGTCGTTCCAGTCGCGCGGATGTAGTCCAGCATGGCGTCATCGCCCTCGACATCCGGCGGCGGCGCCAACTCCTCCAGCACGAGGTCCCTAAACGGCGCGGTGCGGCCCAGGCGCCTTGCCACCTGGGCCGCCAGCAGCATCACCCGCTGGTCTCCCGGGGCGGACAGGTAGTTGGCGCGTATGACCGGCTTGCTGTCGGGGTCTGCGTCCCGCAGGGTCAGCGTGCCGCGGCTGTCCGGGCGGCACTGGCCGAAGTTGAACATGAAGCCAGGATGCTTCGGCAGCACGTAGCCGCCGCCGGGCGCCAGGCTGAAGTTGATGAACTGGAATTGCACCTCCGCCTCCTCGGCGCCGGGCGTCACGCGGGCGAACAGCGTGGCCTCCGTCGCCCCGACCGCCATCGGCCCGCGCCGGCGCAGCGCATAGCCCAGCGCCATCGCGCCCGTGCGCAGCCTGCTGGCCGTGATCTCGTTCAGCGTGCCGGCGGGACGGGTGCGGTAGCCGAAGCGGCTGATGAAGTGGTCCTGCAGGTTGCCGCCCACCGCCGGGCGGTGCAGCACGACGGGGATGCCGAGCCGCTGCAACTCCGCGCCGTCGCCGATGCCGGACAGCATCAGCAGCTTGGGCGACATGATGGAGCCGGTGCATAGCACGACCTCCCGGGTCGCATAGACCTCGAATGGCGGGCCGTCGGCGCGGCGGGCAACGCAGCCCCGCACGCGGCCGTCCCGGACCAGTAGGCGCTGGACGTTGATGCCGGTCAGCACCTGCAGGTTCGGCCGGCGCCGGGCTGGGCGAAGGTAGGCCTGCGCCGTGCTGGCTCGGCGGCCCCGGCGGATGTTCATCTGGATGGGCGCGACGCCCTCGATGGCGCCGTCGTTGATGTCGCGGTGCCGGGGATACCCCAGGGCGGCGCACGCCTCGATGAAGGCGGCGGCCCCGGGCGATAGGCTGCGGGGTTCGCTGACGGTGATCGGGCCGCCCGACGCCCGGGTGGTGCCGGGCTCGCCTTCCCAGTTCTCGATCCGGCGGAAGGCCGGCAGCACGTCGTCATGCGACCAGCCCCGCGCGCCGGCCTGCGCCCAGCGGTCGTAGTCGTGCGGGGAGCCGCGGAGATACACCAGGCCGTTGATGGACCCGGACCCGCCCAGCACCCGGCCGCGCGGCCAATTGACACTGCGGCCGCCCAGCTCGGGCTCGGGTTCGGTGGCGAAGCGCCAATCGTATCGGCCGCTGGCGAACAGCCGGGCGTAGCCGGCGGGGATGTGTATCCAGGGATCGCGGTCCTCCGGCCCGGCTTCCAGCAGGGTGACGCGGGTGCCGGGGTCCTCGGACAGCCGCGCGGCCAGGATGCAGCCGGCGGTGCCGCCGCCGATCACGAGGTAGTCGGTCATGGATGGGCGGTCCTCCCGGGGGTTCAGGCCAGGGTGCGGCGGCGAGGGGCGCAGTGGAAGGGGGCCGCCGATACAAGAGCGTGAGATGCGGCAAGCGCAGCAGTGCGCCCGCCAGGGGAAGGAGCCGTTGCGCCCGGTCCTTCTGCTTCCCTGGCAATCCCGCGCCAACCTTGACAACCGGCGCCAACGTCGCGACCAACCGCCATGTTTGGACCTTTCGCATGATCCGCCCTGGCCGATTCATCGCCACCGTCGTCTCATCCCGCACCCAGCGGAACAAAGGGGAGGCCGCCACCGGCAGGACTTGCGGCCCAGATACAGGCCATGCCGCAGCAGTGGTGCCGGCCCGGGCGCGACCCTTGACGATCCCGGCCAAGAACTGCGACGCGCTGGCCAACCCGCTGTACCTGAACGATCCGGGGCAGGGCGTGCCGCGTCGGCTGCCTATGCTAAATGACTGGGATGCCGCGGGCGAGTTCGCCAATGGCTATACAGATGCCTTCACCGACCCATTCTTCTTCGACACCTTGCAGCGCAGCAATCATGGCTGCGGCGCTGCAAGCACATTGATACGCATGGCCGCTCCGGCGGCTCCATCAGCAAAGGGTGCAACATGGATGGACTGATCACCGCGGCCCGGGTCGTCGCTCCGCCGCCCTTCACTCCGGATGCCACGCGCATCGTGCTGATGGAGGGCGTCAGCCAAACCGCGGTCGAGCTGTTCCAGGCCGCCGGCTACACCGACATCGTCCGCCACGCCAAGGCGCTGGAGGGGGCTGCGCTGCTGGACGCCGTGCGCGGCGCCTATGTGCTGGGCATACGCAGCCGGACGCAACTGACGGCGGAAGTGCTGGAAGCGGCGGGGCCGCTGATGGCGGTGGGCTGCTTCTGCATCGGCACGGACCAGGTGGACCTGCACGCCGCGCGCACCCTGGGCATCCCCGTGCTCAACGCCCCGTTCAGCAACACCCGCAGCGTGGCGGAACTGACCATCGGCGAGATCGTCATGCTGCTCCGCCGCATCCTGCCGCGCAGCGAGAGCGCGCACCGCGGCGGTTGGGACAAGTCGGCCACCGGCAGCTATGAGGTGCGCGGCAAGACGTTGGGCATCGTCGGCTACGGCAACATCGGCAGCCAGCTTGGGACGTTGGCCGAGGCGATGGGCATGCGGGTGGTTTACTTCGACCGCATCGACAAGCTGCGTACCGGCAACACCGCCGTGCTAGGCACCCTGGGCGCCCTACTGGCGGTCTCCGATGTCGTCAGCCTGCACGTGCCCGACACCCACGCGACCAAGGGCATGATCGGGTCAGCCGAGATCGCCGCCATGAAGCCTGGCGCGCACCTGATCAACAACAGCCGCGGCAGCGTCGTGGACCTGGACGCGCTGGCGGCGGCGCTGCGCTCGGGGCACCTGGCTGGCGCCGCGGTGGACGTGTTCCCGCGTGAGCCGAGGTCGGCCAGCGAGGCGTTCAGCTCACCGCTGCAAGGCCTGCCGAACGTGATCCTGACGCCGCACATCGGCGGCTCGACCGAAGAAGCGCAGGAGCGCATCGGCGAGGAGGTGGCGCGCAAGCTGCTGGGCTTCCTGCAGGCGGGGTCCACCGGCGGCGCGGTGAACTTCCCGCACGTCGAACAGCCGCGGCTGGCCGGGCATAGCCGCTACCTGCACGTCCACCACAACGTGCCCGGCGTGCTGGGTCGGCTGAACGCCGTGTTCAGCGAGCGCAACCTGAACGTGTCGGCGCAGTCGCTGCAAACGGACGGGGAGCTGGGGTATGTGATGATCGACGCGGAGGGCGAGCCGTCGGTGTGCGGGGAGGTGTTGGGGGCGCTTTGCGCGATTGACGGGACGATCCGGGCGCGGGTGCTGCGTTAGGGGCGGGGCCGCCTCAGGTGAAGTCACCTGGCCGGCAAAATGCTTTCACGCATGAGGGTTGGAGCATGACGGGTGCAGCTAAGTGTTCCTGTCATGCTTTGTGTCCTGTCCCCGCACCAGCAGCGTCGTCCCGTCCAGCCCCATGACCCGCAGCAGCGTGCCTGCTGTCGGCGCCGACCCGTCCACCACTCGGGCCGGCCAGGCGCCGTCGCCCAGGCTGACCCGGCCTTCCCCGGCCTCGAACCCCAGCGCCCGGCAGGTTTGTCCCACCAGCCCGGCCGCCGGGGCATTCACTGGGTTCGCTGGCGCCCGCCGCCGCATCAGCAGCGCCGCCGCCCCGACCAGCACAGCCACCAGCGCCAGGAACACCAGCACCTGCCCGATCCAGTCCAGTTGGGCCAGCATCGTCACCACGCCGGCCCCCACCGCCGCCAGCCCGGTCGGCAGCAGGAACACGCCCGGCACCGCCATCTCCAGCGCGCAGCCCAGCAGGCCCGCGATGATCCAGACCTCGCCGGGGGTCAGGAGCAGGCTCACGGCTGGCGCAATTGCATCGCCTCGATCGCCTGGGCGATGCCGCCGGCCAGCGCGCCGGTCTCAAGCGGGATCACCAGGGTGCGGCCGGATGGGTTCGCGGCCAGGCGGCCCACCGCGTCCACGTATTTCTGGGCGATGAAGTAGCGCAGCGCCTCCGTCCCGCCGTCCCGCGCCGCCTGCGCCACGACGGTCGTGGCACGGGCCTCGGCCTCGGCCAGGCGCTCGCGGGCGGCGGCGTCCTTCATCGCGGCCTCCAGCCGAGCCTCGGCTTGCAGCACGGTCGCCTGCTTCTGGCCTTCGGCGCGGGCGACGGCGGCTTCGCGCTCGCCCATCGCGCGGGCGACGGTGGCCCGGCGCTCGCGCTCCGCGGTCATCTGCAGGTTCATTGCGGCGACCAGGTTCGCCGGCGGCTCGATCTTGCGGAGTTCGACGCGGGACACCTTCACGCCCCAGGGCGCCGTCGCGTGGTCCAGCGTCACCAGCAGCTTGGCATTGATCTCCTCGCGTCCCGACAGCGCGCCGTCCAGGTCCATCGCGCCGATCACGCTGCGTATGTTGGTCATGGCCATGCTGGTCAGCGCCTGCACCAGGTTCTGCGCGCCATAGGCGGCCTTGCCCGGGTCCAGCACGCGGTAGTACATGATGCCGTCCACCACAACGGCGGCGTTGTCCCGGGTGATAACGGCCTGCTCCGGGATGTCGAGCACGATCTCCTGCACGTTCATCTTGCGGCCGACGCGTTCCACCAGCGGCAGCATCAGGTTCAGGCCGGGATTCAGCAACCGGGTGAAGGCGCCGAAGCGCTCCACGGTCCACACCTGTCCCTGCGGGACCGTGCGCACCCCCAGTCCAATGCCGAGAACCACGACCAGCGCCAACACGCCAAAGGTGATGAACATAGGTTCCATGAGGTCCTGTCGTTGCCTGCCGGCTGCGGCGCCTGCCGGGCATCACCGCCTGGACGAGGCGGCCGCCCCCGTCGCGGTACTATGGTCGCGGCCCATCTTCGCATGGCGCCCCTGGCGGGACCAGACGGCAGCCGGAGGCCGGTTCCGCACCGCATGCCACGAAGGCGCTTGACACCGTCGCCCAGCGCCCGGCTGTTCCGCCCCATGCGCCGCGCCATCGTCCACATCGGCACCCCCCGGACCGGGACCACCAGCCTGCAGCACGTGCTGACCCGTCTGCGCCCGGGGCTGGCCGGCGCCGGCGTGCTGTATCCCGACCTCACGCCCAGCGGTGCCGCCGTCCCGCACCTCAGCCACCAGTATCTCGGCGAGGCCCTGGATGGGCGCCGCCCCCGGCGGGACCGGGAAGAGCTGCTGCAGGATCTGGCCGCCCAGCTCCGCGGCACCCCGTGCGACACGGTCGTCCTGTCCTACGAAGGACTGTGCCAAGCCCCGCCGGCCCTTGGCATCCCGCGCAGGCTCGCCGCCCTGTTCGCCAGCCAAGGCTTCGAGATGGAGGCGGTGATGACGGTGAAGCCGCAGGCGGCCTACCTCAACTCGCTCTATACCTGGCGCACCCAGTTCCTGCGCGAGGGCCGGACCTTCCCCGCCTTCGCGGCGGCCTGGCTGGGCAGCCCGCGGCTCGACCTGGACCGGATGGCGGCGCCTTGGCGGGCAACCTGCGGCGGGCGCTGCGCCGTCGTGCCCGTGCGCGACCGCCGCGACCCGCGCCCGTTGCTGGAGCGCCTGCTGGCGGAGGTCGGACTGCTGGACCGGGCAGCGCCGCTGCTGACGGCCGCTGACGCCGGACTGGCCGAGAACCGAAGCCCCGGCCCGTTCGCGGTCGAGGCGTTGCGCCGCCTGCACCGCGGCGGCGCCCGTGCCGTATTGGGTGCAAGGTCGCGGGAAGCATCGCGCTTCGTGGAAGCGGCGGCGCGGGCGCGCGGGTTGGATGCTGCGGGCTTCCAGGGCGTTTCAGCCGGGTTGTATGCCCAGGCCGCGGCGAGGTGGGCGGCGTCGAATGCGGGTCTTGCGATGGCGGCCTGGGGCGTCGGCTGGGAGCACCGGGTGGCAGATGCTGACCCGGCTCCGGTGAACGACATTGCCGTCATGGCAGCAGACCCGTCAGTGGAGGCTGCTGTGGTCGCCCTTGTGCAGGATACGTGCGGGCATTTCGGCATCGGCCTGCGGCCGGGATGGATGGCGGGGGTGGGCAGCTTGGCAGACAGTGCGGCAAGCTTGGCTGCAACTGCTGTGCAGCGTGGCAGGACGATGTTCAGCGGCTCCTTCGGTGTCGGGAACCGGGGTTGGTTGAGGCGGGCACCGGGGCAGCCGGATTTGCACCGGGGTAGCCACCGTCCTTCGGCCTTTCACCCCGGCCCTCTCCCGGAGGGAGAGGGAGAAGGAACTGGCTAGATCGCCGCAAACCAATTTGGATTTTCAATGGAGGAACTGGCACCCGGGTCTGGTCGCGGCGCGTGCGGACCCGGGTGCGGACGGCTCTAACCCTTCATCAAGCCGGCCGAGCGAAGCGCCTTCTCAATCACCTCGCCTACTGCACTCGAGCGAGCCGCAGCCGGCAGCTTGATTTCAGGCAGCAGTCCATCCAGCAGCCCTCCGAGGATCGGCCGCGGCCCTGTCTGGCCGGCTGCCTGTCCCATGGGCCGCGTCTCGTTCTGCGATGCCTCGGCCCGAACCTGCGCTGCCGCCGTCAGCAATCCCCAGGACCGCGCCATGTGACAGGTGGAACTGATGCCGGCGTTCAGCATGTAGGGCGCCGGCACGCCCAGCGATTCGTCCAGGTCGGCAGCTCCAGGGTGCAACGGCGTGCCGTGGCCCATGCCCGGGATCATGAAGCACTCGAGCACGACCTGGCCCGATGCATCCCGCCAGGCCTGGTGCGCTGCCCCATCCACCTGGTCCACTAGGGACGGCGCGGCGGGCAGCCCCATTACGTCCGTCCACTGCTTCACCAGCTCTGCCGCGTTGCCGGGCCGCACGGTGCTGTCTGCGTCGCCCTGCCAGATCTGGATGCGTGGCCAGGGGCCGCGGTGCGGCGAGGCCTCGCGGACCAGGTTTCCCCACTCCTGCGCGGAGTGATGGCGCCGCCCGCCCATCGCCTCGAACGCTTCCGGCATGGAGTGCGCCGCGCCGTGCGGCAGCCCGGCAATGATCGCCCCACCTGCAAATACCTCGGGATACGCGGCAAGCATCGTTGCCGCCATCCCGCCGCCCGCGGACAGCCCGGTGATGAACACCCGCGCCGGGTTCAGGCGGTGGGTCGCGACCATGTGGGCGATGCCCTGGCGTATGCTCTCCGCCTCGCCGCTGCCGCGGGTGGTGTCGGCGGGCTGGAACCAGTTGAAGCAGGTGTTCGGGTTGTTGCCCCGCACCTGTTCCGGCAGCAGCACGGCAAAGCCGTGACGCTCAGCCATCCGCGACCAGCCGGCGCCGGCGTCGTAACCGGCCGCGGTCTGGGTGCAGCCGTGCAGCGCCACCACAAGCGGGGCACCGGGGGGCAACCCCTCGGGGACGTAAGCCAGCATCTGCAAGGCGCCAGGGTTGGAGCCGAAGCCTTGCACGTTCACCAGCCCCGGGGTGCCGGACGAAGCCGCGCCAGCAGCCGCCTCCCGTTGGCGGCGGTTGCGGACCAGTTGCGCTATGTTGTCGCCGAGACCGGGCATTGGATGGCCTTTCGTAATGCAGCCAGAGGCCAAGATGGCGTTGTCGAACTACTGCATCTAACGATGGTGCGGTGCAGCAACGCATTCCAGACACGTTTGCGCGTGGCGCTTACTCGCACACTTCTTGTTGTTTTTACGCAACGTAAACGTGGTGCGGCAGGGTCGTGCATGCTGAGAAGGCCATGCGGGCCGGCAGGGCTATCAGTAGCCGGGCAATAAGAGGCAGGGCGTCCGGTATACCGTGCAGCGCCGAACGCTGCGTGGCTGCATCAGGAAGCGACCGGCCAGCATCGGAGCGACTCCGTCGCCGGCGGTAAGGTCGCTGTTAGCCGCCTCGGCCAAGGCCAGCTTGCGTCCTCATGCCGGCAGCCCGGCCTTGCAGGAAATTGTGACGCTCAGACGCCTGCTGCTTGCACGCGGGACATCGTAGCCTGCGGTTGCTGCAGGCGGGCACGGGCGGCCGCGTATTCTCCGGCCATGCGCGACACCAGCAGTGCCGTCGGCACCACTGCCTGCACGGCGCCGATTCCCTGGCCGCTGCCCCAGATGTCCCGCCAAGCCTTGGGCTTGTCGCCGCCGAAGTTCATCTTGCTGGCGTCGGATTGCGGCAGGTTGTCCGGGTCCAGCCCGGCCGCCACCAGGCTGGG
>CAXTCI010000058.1:4294-14830 GCA_964242325.1 uncultured Acetobacteraceae bacterium | reverse complement strand
TAGGAGTGGACGGCCTGGTTCACCTCCGGACGCGCGCCCAGCGAGGTGATGACGATCGGGACCCGGTGCCGGACGCACACCTCCATGTCGTGCTCCAGCCGGGTGTTGCTGCGATGGACGATCTGGTTGACGGCGAAGGGGGCGGAGGGCCGGTCAGGATGATGCGCGTCCCAGTCGGCCAGGGCGTCCTGGATCTGATGGATCCACTCCGCCAGGGCTTCCTGTGGCCGGGCGTTCAGCGCCGGGAAGGAGCCGACGACGCCTGCGGTGCACTGGGCGATCACCAGCGCCGGGTTGGAGATGATGAACAGCGGGGAGGCGATGACGGGCAGGGCGAGCCGCCCGCGCAGCAGGCGGGCGAGAGGTTCGGTCAGGGCCATGCGGGCCTCCGGTGGAGTGCTGATGGGAAAGGTGCGGGGACGGGCAGGGCGGATCAAGAACGCAAGCGGCCGCGGGTTGAAGCTTGCGAAAACCGGCTTTTTAGAACAGCTTAGCTAATAGCTAGTTTAGTTGGGGTGCAACATGATGACGGTCAATATTCATGCTGCCAAAACCCACTTTTCGCGCTTGATGGATGCTGCGGCAAAGGGCGAAGAGGTCGTGATTGCGCGCGCCGGCAAGCCGGTGGCCCGGCTGGTGCCGTTCGATGCGCCCAAAAAGCCTGACCGCGTGCTTGGCACCATGGCGGGCCAATTTACGATTCCCGACGACTTCGACGCGCCGCTTCCCGACGACGTGCTGGCCTTGCTCGAAGGGCGCTGATGCGCCTTCTGCTAGACACCCATATCCTCCTTTTGGTGCTCTTGATGCCGGCTCGTTTAAGCGGGCAAACCCAGGCTTTGATCCAAAGCGGCGCGAATGAGGTTATGTTCAGCGCCGTCAGCATCTGGGAGGTTGCCATCAAGGCCGGACTGGGGCGTGACGACTTCACGGCACGCCCAGAAGCGGTAGCCCGTAATGCCCGTGATGTGGGCTTTGTTGAAATGCCGGTCCGTGCCGACGCGGCGACCCGCGTTGCAGACTTGCCGCTTCATCACCGCGACCCGTTTGACCGTTTGCTGATTGCACAGGCGTTGGAGGTGCCTGCACGCTTGCTGACGCTCGATGCGGTGCTTTGCCGTTACTCGGACCTGGTTATGCTGGTGAATTGACCACCGCCTGCCGCACAACCCCGTTGACGCATCCTGCGCGGGCGAAGAAGGTATCCCCAACAAAGCTGGCCGCCGGAACCACAGGCGCCACTCGGGGGAAACCGTCATGCTACGCATCGCTGCCGCCGCACTGCTAGCGCCCATCCTCGCCGCCGCCCTGCCCGGCGCGGCCCGCGCCGATGAGGTCATACGCATCGCCTACATAGACCCGCTCAGCGGATCGCTCGCAGCCACCGGCCAGCTTGGCGAGCAGCACTTCCGCTTTGCCATAGACCGCGCGAATGCCGCGCAGGCCGCGGGGCCGGGCCGCCGGCTGGAACTGGTGGCGCTGGACAATGAGGTCAGCCCGGAAAAGTCGCTGACCCTGCTGCGCAAGGCGGTGGATGACGGCATCCACTACGTGACGCAGGGCAACGGATCGGCCGTTGCCTTCGCGCTGGTGGACGCAATCAACAAGAACAACCGCCGCGTGCCAAACCAGGCCGTCATGTTCCTGAACTACGCCGCCGTGGACCCGGCGCTGACCAACGACAAGTGCAGTTGGTGGCACTTCCGCTTCGACGCCGACGTGGACATGAAGATGCGGGCGCTGACCGATTACCTGGTCAGCCAGGCCAGCGTGAAGAAGGTTTATGTGTTCAACCCCGACTACAGCTTCGGCGTGTCGGTGGAAAAGGCGGCACAGGCAATGCTCGCCAACCGCCGTCCGGACCTACAGGTCGTGGGCGCCGAGCGGGTGCCGCTGGGTAAGGTGAAGGACTTCACGCCCTACGTGCAGAAGTTCCAGGCCGCCGGCGCCGATGCGGTGGTGACAGGCAACTGGGGCGCGGACCTGGCGCTGCTGGCCAAGGCGGCGCAGGACGCGGGCTACAAGGGGACCTTCTTCACGTACTACATGGGATCTGGCGACGTGATCGCCGGCGCCGGCGCCGGTGGGCGCGGCTATGCGCAGATCAGCGAATGGCATGCCAACGTCGGCGCCCCCGAAATCGAGAAGATGGCCAGCGAGTTCGAGGCGAAGTACGGGGTCAAGTTCTATTACTGGCGCGTGGTGAACGAGATCGACATGCTGGCGGCCGCGATCAAGCAGGCTGACAGCAGCGACCCGGCCAAGGTAGGCCAGGTCCTGGCCACGATGGTCCAGCACACGCCGCTGGGCGACGCCACCATGCGGCCGGACAACCACCAGCTGCTGACGCCGATGTTCGTGTCGGAGCTTGAGCCGGGGATGCCCTACACCTTCCCGGACAATAAGATGGGCTTCAAGACGATCAGCCGGATCGAGCCGGAAGCCCAGCGCCTGCCGACCACGTGCAAGATGGCGCCACCGTCGTAGGGGCGGGACGGATGGCATTTTTGCGGACTGCTTGCGGCGTTGATGTGGCGTTGTGCCTGCCCGGTATCATGCGGGGAGCGGCTGCCTTCTCCCTCTCCCGGAGGGAGAGGGAGAAGGCGGTGCGCGCCTCCCATCGGCGCCGGGGCCGCTGACTTGGAACAGGCGGTTCTGATCGTGCTGAACTCGCTGGTCTATGGCCTGCTGCTGTTCATGCTGTCGGTTGGGCTGACGCTGATCTTCGGCATGATGGGCGTGCTGAACCTGGCGCACGCCAGCTTCTACATGCTGGGCGCCTTTCTGGCCTATACCATCAGCATACGCCTGGGCTTCTGGGTGGCGCTGCTGGTGGTGCCGGTGCTGGTCGGTATCCTTGGCGCCGCGGTGGAGCGCTGGGGGCTGCGGGCCGTCCACAAGCACGGGCACGTCGCCGAGCTGCTGTTCACCTTCGGCCTAGCCTTCATCATCGGCGAGGTCGTGCCGCTGATCTGGGGCCGCAACCCCGTTCCCTACCGCGTGCCGGCGGAGCTGGACTTCGCGCTGTTCCAGATCGGCGGCAACGCCTACCCGGCCTATCGCCTGTTCATGATGGGCGTCGCCATCGTCATGTTCCTGGCGCTGTTCCTGGCGCTGGCGCGGACCCGGCTGGGCCTGGTCGTGCGAGCGGCACTGACGCATCCGGACATGGTGGGGATGCTGGGGCATGACGTGCCGAAGGTGTTCACCCTCGTGTTCGGCGCCGGTTGCGCCCTGGCCGGGTTGGCGGGCGTCATCGCGGGCAACGCCTACACCACCGAGCCCGGCATGGCGCAGTCGCTCGGAGCCATCGTGTTCGCCGTGGTCGTCATGGGCGGCCTAGGGTCCATCTGGGGCGCGCTGGTGGCCTCGCTGCTGATCGGCTTCGTGCAGGTCGGCAGCATCAGCCTGGACCTGACGCTCGGCGCGGCGCTGGGGCGGATGGGCGTCGCAGTGCCCGAGATGTTCACCGACCTTTGGAGCATCAGCATCGCCCGCGTGGCGCCTGTCATCCCGTATCTGCTGCTGGTGCTGGTGCTCGCCGTGCGCCCGCGCGGGCTGATGGGAACGAGGTCCGCCTGATGCTGGCTCCGGCGCAGACCCTCGCTGTACGTCCCCGGGCGGGAGGAGCCTTCCGCGCCGTGCTGCCCTGGGTGCTGGCGGCGGCGCTGGCGCTGGCGCTGCCGCACGTCGTGCCCGGCGGCTTCGGGCTGTCGCTGCTGTGCCGCATGGGCATCGCCATCGTGTTCGCCCTGTCGTTCAACATGCTGCTGGGGCAGGGGGGAATGCTGGACTTCGGCCATGCCGTGTTCCTCGGCTTGGGCGGGTTCCTCGCCATGCATGGCATGAAGCTGGCGGACGACGGTTGGTGGCTGCCGCTGCCGCTGCTGCCGCTGGCGGGTGCTGCCGGGGGACTGCTGGCCGCCATCGCTGCTGGCTGGATCGCCACCCGCCGGGCTGGGACGGCGTTCGCGATGATCACCCTGGGCGTGGCCGAGATGGTGGTCGCCATCGTGCTGCTGCTGCCCGGCGTGTTCGGCGGGGAGGAGGGGCTGTCCGGCGACCGGTCGGGCGGTCCGCCGGTGCTGGGCTGGGACTTCGGCACGCAGATGCAGGCGTATCACCTGATCGCTGCCTGGGCCTTGGGGTGCGCGCTGCTGATGTGGCTCTACACGCGCACCCCGCTGGGCCGCCTGGCCAACGCGGTGCGGGACAATGCGGAGCGGGTCAGCTTCCTGGGCTACAACCCGGCGCGGATACGCTGGCTGGTGTTCATGCTGAGCGGCTTGTTCGCGGGCGTCGCCGGCGGGCTTTCGGCGCTGACCGACGAGATCATCACCTCGGGCAAATTAGGAGCCGGGGAGTCGAGCAGCGTGCTGCTGATGACCTTCATCGGCGGCATCGGCACGTTCTGGGGGCCGGTGCTGGGGGCGGTCCTGGTGACGTTCCTGGCGGTGGCGCTCAGCACCATCACCGATGCCTGGCAGCTTTACAGTGGGTTGCTGTTCATCGGGATGGTGGTGTGGGCGCCGGGTGGGCTGTCCGGGATCATCCTGGCCCACCTGCCGCTGGCGCGGGCGGGGCGGTTGGGGCAGGTGGTGCCGGGTTACCTGGCGTGCGTGCCGGGGGTCGTCTTGGCGCTGGCGGGGACCGTAGGGCTGGCGGAGTTGGCGTTCCGGCTGCAAGCCGTCCGCAATGGCGCGTCGCCGCGGCCGGTGTTCGGCTTCGCGGCCGACCCTGTGAGCATCCTGCCGTGGCTGCTGGCGCTGGCGCTGCTGGCGGCAGGGGCGCTGCTGCTGCGCCGGACCGCGCCGGCCGCCCGGGCGGCGTGGCAGGAGGCCAGCGTGGCTGCGGCGGCGCCATGACGGCCTTGCTGGTCAGCGGGCTGCACAAGGCGTTCGGCCCCACGCGGATCATCCAAGGCGTCGAGCTGTCGGTCGCCAAGGGCGAGCGCCATGCCGTGATCGGCCCCAACGGCGCCGGCAAGTCCACCCTGTTCCACCTCATCAGCGGGCGGCTGCGCGCGGACTCGGGACAGGTGATGCTGGATGGCGCTGACATCACCGGCCTGCCGCCATATGCCATCTTCAACCGTGGCCTGGCGCGCTCGTTCCAGGTGACCAGCCTGTTCCCGCGGCTGTCGGTGTTCGAGAACCTGCGTGCCGCGGCAATGCGCAGCGGCGGCTGCGGCCTGGCGTTCTGGCGCCGGCTGGACGGCTATGCCCCGCTGCGGCAACGGGCGGAGGAGCTGCTGCATGGGTTGGGGCTGGAGCGGCGGCGGGACACCTTGGCCGGCAACCTCGCCTATGCCGAGCAGCGCGCGCTGGAGATCGGCGTGACGGTGGCCGGGGGCGCCCATACGATACTGCTCGACGAACCCACCGCCGGCATGAGCCGGGCGGAAACGGAGCGTGCCGTGGCGCTGATCCGCCGGGTGACCGAGGGCCGGACGCTGGTGATGATTGAGCATGACTTGGGCGTCGTGTTCGGCCTGGCCGACCGGATTTCGGTGCTGGCGGAGGGCCGGGTGATCGCCTCCGGCCTGCCTGACGAGGTCCGCGGCAACGCCGCCGTGCGCACGGCCTATCTAGGCGCCGCGGCGGAGACGTTGGCGTGATGGCCGAGCGCTTGCTGCTGCTCCCTCTCCCTCCGGGAGAGGGTTGGGGTGAGGGGGTCTTGGCTGCCGCGCGGAGACCGCAGGTGCCGGACGACCACGGCCCGCCATACCTGAGGGCTGCACTTGCCCACCCCCTCACCCCGACCCTCTCCCGGAGGGAGAGGGAGCAGAAACCACTCTGCGGTTGTGAAGCCTTTGCCCAGGCCGCTCCATGCTGAGCGTGCGCAACCTGCAGGCGTGGTATGGCAAGAGCCAGGTCCTGCGAGGCGTCAACCTGGAGGTCGCGAAGGGTGAGATCGTGGCCCTGCTGGGCCGCAACGGCGCCGGGCGCAGCACGACCCTGAAGGCGATCATGGGCGGCGTGGTCCGCGACGGCGAGATACGGTTCGGTGGCGCCGAGATTGGCCGGCTGCCGCCGCACAAGGTCGCGCGGCTTGGCCTGGGCTACGTGCCGGAGGACCGCTCGATCTTTCCGGACCTGACCACCGCGCAGAACCTTATCCTGGGCGAGAAGCCCGGCCCCGGCGGCGCCTTTGCCCTGGCCGACGCCTACGCCCTGTTCCCCCACCTGCAGGAGCGCGCCACGGCCCCAGCCGGCGCGCTGTCCGGCGGGGAGCAGCAGATGCTCGCCATCTGCCGGACGCTGATGGGCAGCCCGGCGCTGCTGATGGTGGACGAACCTACCGAGGGCCTGGCGCCCATGATGGTCCAGCGCGTGCGCGAATTGCTGCAAGCCGTCGCTGCCCGCGGCACCACCATCCTGCTCGTGGAGCAGAAGTTGGACATCGCCCTCGCGATCAGCGAGCGGCTGTATGTGATGGGACACGGCGAGATCGTGTTCGAGGGCACGCCGGCAAGCTTGGCCGGCAACGCCGCAGTGCGGCGCGAATGGTTGGAGGTCTAGACATGGCTGAATATGGTCCGGTGACGGTGGAGCGGGACGGCGACGTCGCCGTGGTCACCATGAACAACCCGCCGGTGAATGCGCTGGGCCTGGCGCTGCGCCAGGGCATCATGGCGGCACTGGCCTCGCTGCGCGGGGAGGCGGGACTGCGGGCAATCGTGTTGGCTGGCACGGCACGGGCGTTCAGCGGCGGCGCCGACATCACCGAGTTCGGGCGTGCGATGCAGGACCCCAACCTGCGCCAGGTCATCGCCGCCATCGAGGACATGCCGGTGCCCGTGGTCGCCGCCATGCAGGGCGTCGCCCTGGGCGGCGGGCTGGAGCTGGCGCTGGGCTGCCACGCCCGTGCCGCCTGGGCCGGCGCGAGGATGGGGCTGCCGGAGGTGAAACTCGGCCTGCTGCCCGGCGCGGGGGGCACGCAGCGCCTGCCGCGGGTGGTCGGCGTGGAGAAGGCGCTGTCCATGATCGTGACGGGGACGCCGGTGTCGGCGGAAGACGCGCATGGCATGGGCTTGGTAGATGCCCTGTTGGACGGCCCTTACCCTGGGGCGGCGGTGGAATATGCCGGCACGGTGACGGATCGCCGCAAGGTGCGGGACCGGGAGGACAAGCTGGAGCCGGCCCGTGCCGACCCCGGCCTGATTGATAAGGTGGCCGCGCCGCTGCTGAAGGTGTCTGGCGCCCAGGCTCCGCGCGCCTGCGTCGAGAGCGTCCGCAACGCCGTGACGCTGCCCTTCGACGAGGGCACCGCCGCCGAGCGCAAGCTGTTCGAGCAGCTTGTGGCCGGGGATGAGAGCCGCGGCCAGCGCCACGCCTTCTTCGCCGAGCGCGAGGCGCAGAAGGCGCCGTTGCCGCCGGGCACCGCTGCGCGGCCCATCGCCCGCGCCGCCGTGGTCGGCGCCGGCACCATGGGCGGCGGCATCGCCATGTGCTTCGCCAATGCCGGCATCCCGGTGACGGTGATCGAAACGGAACAGGCGGCGTTGGACCGCGGCCTGGCCCGCATCGCCGAGCTGTATGCCACAAGCGCCAAGCGCGGCAGCATCACCCAAGCCCAGGCGGAGCAGCGCCGTAGCCTGATCCAGGGCCAGTTGGGCCTGGAGGGCGCCGCCGACGCCGACATCGTGGTCGAGGCGGTGTTCGAGGAGATGGGCGTCAAGCAGGAGGTGTTCCGCACCCTGGACCGCATCGCCAAGCCGGGCGCCGTGCTGGCGACCAACACCAGCTACCTCGACATAGACGAGATCGCCGCCGCAACTTCGCGCCCCGGCGACGTGCTGGGGATGCACTTCTTCAGCCCGGCCAACGTGATGAAGCTGCTGGAGACCGTGCGCGGCCGGGCGACCAGCCCCGAGGTGATCGCCACCGCCGCCGAGGTCGGCAAGAAGCTCGGCAAGGTCGGCGTGGTGGTCGGCAACTGCTTCGGCTTCGTCGGCAACCGGATGCTGGCCCGGCGCACCGACGCCGCCGAGCGGCTGCTGCTGGACGGCGCGTCGCCGGCGGAGGTGGACGCGGCGCTACAGGCTTTCGGCTTTCGCATGGGGCCGTTCGCCATGTCGGACCTGGCCGGGCTGGACATCGGGATGCGGATACGCCGGGCATTCAACAAGCGCGCGCCGGTGGCGGATGCGCTGTGCGACGCCGGGCGGTTCGGGCAGAAGACGGGGCGAGGCTACTTTTTATATGAGGGCCGCACGGCGACGCCGGACCCGGAGGTGGACGCGATCATATCGGCTGAAAGCGACAAGCTCGGCATCACCCGCCGGTCGATCACGCCGGAGGAGATCACGGAGCGGCTGGTGTATCCGATGATCAACGAGGGCGCGCGCATCCTGGAAGAGGGAATCGCCGCCCGGCCCGGCGACATCGATGCCATCTGGCTGCACGGCTATAACTGGCCGGCCTGGCGGGGTGGGCCGATGTTCTACGCCGATCTCGTGGGGTTAGGGCGCATCCGGGACCGGCTGCTGGATTTCCACACTGCCACTGGGGACGAGAGCTTGCGCCCGGCGCCGCTCCTGGCGCGGCTGGCGGATGAAGGCCACGGCTTCCTCGACACTGGAAAGAAGGCCGCATGATGCGCGCGCTTCTCCGTCTCCCTCCGGGAGAGGGCCGGGGTGAGGGGGTCTTCAAGCACTGCCGCCGGCCCTGCACAGCCCTGCTCCTGCTGCGCCAGCGGCTCCCCGCTCCGCAGCCAAGATCCCCTCACCCCAACCCTCTCCCGGAGGGAGAGGGAGCAGTATGAGCGGCCGTCCGCATCCATGGGAGGCCAGCTACCCGCCAGGCTTGAGGTGGGATGTGCCGATCCCGACCGGCACCCTCCCGGCCCTGCTCGACCGCGCCGTTGCCAAGTATGCCAATCGGCCCGCCCTGCAGTTCCGCAGCCGGCGCATGACCTTTGCCGAGCTGGGCGCCCGAGTGAACCGCCTGGCGCGTGGGCTGGCGGCGCTCGGCATCCTGCCCGGCGACGCCGTGGCGCTGCTGATGCCCAACTCCCCGGCACACCCGATCAGCTTCTTCGCCATCCTGTGCCTCGGCGCCCGGGTCGTTCACCTCAGCCCGCTCGACCCTGCCCGCGTCATCGAGCGCAAGCTTGCGGACAGCGGGGCGCGCACCCTGATCACCGCCAACCTTCCCGGAGTGCTGCCGCAGGCCCTGGCCACCCGCGCAGCAGGCGCGATTGACCGCCTGATCGTCGCCGAGGACTCGGACTGGGGACCCGGCGGACACGACGCCGCCGTTCCCCCCGGCGCCCGCACTCTGCGCGACCTGGACGGCCCTGACCTCGACTGGCCGCATGTCGAGCCAAGCGACGTCGCCCTCCTGCAATACACGGGCGGCACCACCGGCGCGCCGCGCGCCGCCATGCTGACCCACGCCAACCTGACCGCCGCCGTCGGCATCTACGACGCATGGGCCAGCGCCATCGACCGCACCTACGTACCGACCGACCGCGTCATGTGCGTGTTGCCGCTGTTCCACATCTATGCGTTGACGGCCGTCATGCTGCGGGCGATCTCGAACGGCATCGAGCTGGTGATCCGCCCGCGTTTCGACCCGGAGTTGGCGCTGGACGACATCGAGCACGGGCGCTGCACCCACTTCAACGGCGTCCCCACCATGTGGATCGCCCTCGTCAACCATCCCGGCGCCGCGTCGCGGGACCTGTCCTCGCTCAAGGTGGCGTCCTCCGGCGGGGCCGCGTTGCCGCCGGAGGTGGGAGCGGAGTTCCATCGGCTGACCGGGCTGCAGCTCGCGGGTGGCTGGGGCATGACCGAAACCTCGCCGGCGGGCACCAACCTGCTGCCGGACCGGCCGCAGGCGCAAGGGGAGATCGGCGTGCCGTTGCCAGGCATCGAGATGGACGTGGTGGCGCTGGACGACCCCGGCCTGGTGCTGCCGGCCGGCGAGATCGGCGAGCTTCGCATCCGCGGTCCCAATGTCACGCCGGGCTACTGGCGCCGCCCTGACGAGACGGAGGCGGCCTTCATCGGCGACTGGTTCCTGACCGGCGATGTCGGCCGCATGGATGCGGACGGCGTGTTCACCATCGTTGACCGCAAGAAGGACATGATCATCAGCGGCGGCTTCAACGTTTACCCGCGCAACATCGAGGATGCGATCCACGAACATCCCAACGTGAAGGAGGCCGCGGTGATCGGCATCCCCGATCCCCGCCGCGGCCAGGCCGCCAAGGCATTCGTAGCCTTACGCGACGGCGCGCCGCTTTTGACCCTGGATGCGTTGCGCGAGTTCCTGGCCGACAAGCTGGGCCGGCATGAGATGCCGACCGCGCTTGAAGTGCGTGATAACCTGCCCCACACCCCTGTGGGCAAGCTGGCGAAGCGTGACCTCGTTGCGGCGGAGCTACGCCGGACGGAGGCAGGAGCAGGTGGATGAGCGAAGGGTTTCAGAGTCAGGTTTTGAATGTTCTTACTGAACTGCAGAAGGGCCAAGCGGAGCTGAAGAACGGCCAGGCGGAGTTGCCGAACGTCCTTGCTGAACTGCAGAACGG
>CAXTCI010000058.1:0-4194 GCA_964242325.1 uncultured Acetobacteraceae bacterium | reverse complement strand
GGAGCTTCAGGCAAGGTTTGCAGGTCTGCAGGAAGGCTTTGCCGAGCAACGGGCGATCCTCGACCGGGTCGAGGGTAAGGTGGACCGGGTTGGAGCGGAGATGACCACGATGCGGACTCGCGTGACGTCCTTGGAGATGGACAAGGCCACCGGCGAGCTTCGCGTCGCGTCCCTGCATGCCCGTCTTGACGAGCACGAGGTGCGCCTGATCCTGGCCGAGCGCCGGCTGGAACTGCGCCAGGAGTAACCGGGGGCGGCTGCAGCGCCTGATCTCCCCAATCCCAAACCAGAATCTCAGGAGGCCGTCCATGGTCGAAGCCGTCATCGTGTCCACCGCCCGCACTCCGATCGGCCGCGCCATGCGGGGCGCCTTCAACATGACCCATGGCGCCGAGATGGGCGGCCATGCCGTGCGCCACGCCGTCCAGCGCGCCGGGTTGGAGGCGGGCGACGTGGAGGAGGTCGTGCTGGGCTGCGCCAATCCCGAGGGTGCGACCGGCGGCAACATCGCTCGCCAGGCGGCGCTGCGGGCCGGGCTGTCCAACGGCACCGCGGCGATGACGGTGAACCGGTTCTGCTCCAGCGGCCTGCAGGCCATCGCCATCGCGGCGAACCGCGTGGTGTGCGACGGCGTGCCGGCGGCCGTGGCGGGGGGCTTGGAGAACATCAGCCTGGTGCAGACGACGCTCAACCGGCACATGTACCGGGACGCCTGGCTGGAGGACCACGAACCCGCGATCTACATGCCGATGATCGAGACGGCGGACATCGTCGCCGCCCGCTACGGCATTAGCCGCGAAGCACAGGACGAGTATGCGCTGGAAAGCCAGCGCCGTACCGCCGCCGCGCAGCAGGCCGGGCGGTTCGATGATGAGATCGTGCCGCTGCTTTCCGTCATGGCTGTGACCGACAAAGTGACCGGGGAGACCCGGCATGAGGAGGTGACGCTGCGCCAGGACGAGGGCAACCGGCCGGAAACGACAATAGAAGGCCTGGCTAAGCTGAAGCCGGTCCGCGGCGAGGGCCAGTTCATCACCGCCGGCAACGCCAGCCAGTTGTCGGATGGCGCCAGCGCCTGCGTCGTCATGTCGGACAAGGAGGCGGCCCGGCGCGGCCTGACCCCGATGGCTGTGTTCCGCGGGCTGGCCGTCGCCGGGTGCGATCCCGACGAGATGGGTATCGGTCCCGTCTTTGCCGTCCCGCGCCTCCTGGCCCGGCATGGCCTGACGGTGGACGACATCGACCTGTGGGAGCTGAACGAGGCGTTTGCCAGCCAGGTGCTGTACTGCCGGGATAAGCTGGGCATTCCGCAGGACCGTCTGAACGTGGATGGCGGTGCGATCTCGGTGGGCCACCCCTACGGCATGAGCGGCGCCCGCATGGCCGGGCACGCAATGATCGAGGGCAAGCGCCGGGGTGCCAAGCGCGTCGTCGTCACCATGTGCATCGGCGGCGGCCAGGGTGCCGCAGGCTTGTTCGAGTTGGCATAAGGGAGGCACGCCTATGGACCTGAGCTTCACCCCCGAGGAGCGCGCCTTCCGTGCCGAGATGCGCGAGTTCTTCACGACGCAAATCCCGCAGCGCATCCGTGACGAAGTGCAGCGTGGCGAGCACGTGTCGCGCGAGGATCAGGTGACGGCGCAGCGCATCCTGAACGCGCATGGCCTTGCGGTGCCTCACTGGCCGGCCCAATGGGGCGGGCGGGATTGGACGCCGGTGCAGATGTATATCTACCAGGACGAGCTGCAGCAGGCTTGCGTGCCGCCGCCCTTGGGCTTCAACACCAACATGGTCGGCCCGGTCATCGCGCAGTTCGGGTCCGAGGAGCACAAGCAGAAGTTCCTGCCGGCGACCGCCAACTTGGACATCTGGTGGTGCCAGGGGTTCAGCGAACCCGGCGCCGGGTCGGACCTGGCGAGCCTGGGGACCACCGCGGTGCGGGACGGCGACCATTACGTGGTGAATGGCCAGAAGACCTGGACGACCCTTGGCCAGTATGCCGACTGGATCTTCTGCCTGGCGCGCACGGACAAGTCGGCGAAGAAGCAGATGGGCATCAGCTTCATCCTGATCGACATGAAGACGCCCGGCATCACCGTCCGGCCGATCCAGACGATCGACGGCGGGGTAGAGGTCAACGAGGTCTGGTTCGACGAGGTGCGCGTGCCGGTCGAGAACCTCGTCGGCGAGGAGAACAAGGGCTGGGACTACGCCAAGTTCCTGCTGGGCAACGAGCGCACTGGCATCGCCCGTGTTGGCGTCAGCAAGGCGCGCATCCGCCGCATCAAGCAGTTGGCATCGCTGGAGCGCGTGGGCGACATCACCATGATGGATGAGCCGCACTTCCGCGAAAAGGTGGCCGCCGTCGAAGTGGAGCTAAAGGCATTGGAGATGACCCAGCTCCGCGTCGTCGCCGACGAGCGCCATCGGGAGCGCGGCAAGCCGAACCCAGCTAGCTCTATCCTGAAGCTGAAGGGGTCCGAGCTGCAGCAGGCAACGACCGAGCTGCTCATGGACGTGGTCGGCCCCTACATCCTGCCCTATGACGACCATGAGGAAGGCAGCAACGAGCCGCCGGTCGGGCCGGACTACGCGGCGGAGGCGGCGCCGACCTACTTTAACTGGCGCAAGATTTCGATCTATGGCGGGTCGAACGAGATACAGCGGAATATCGTCGCCAAGGCGATCCTGGGATTTTAGGCGGCTTCCGTGTGCTCCCTCGCCCCTGCGGGCGGGGGAAATTTCGGCAATGTAAGACCCTTCTGCAACCCGGCACGCTTCTAATTCGTTGCTTGGCCAATGGAGGACCACACATGATGAAGCATATCGCAACCGCTGCTGCGCTGATCCTAACCGTTTCGGCTGCAAACGCTCAAAGCTACCAGTATCAAGGACCGCCCCCCACGGCCGACCGTGGATTCAGCTTCCAGGGCGACCAGATTCAGCCGATGCCTGACGACCGCACCCGTGCGACGTCCGACCCGCGCTACTCGCAGACCCAGCAGCAGCAGGCGACGGGCCAGATCCCCAAGCCCGGTGGCGGATGCCTGCGCTATGGTGCCGTGGGCGCCGCAGGTGGACACCTGGCCGGACATGGCGTTCTAGGCGCCCTGGCCGGATGCGTTACCGGTACGATGGTCAAGCGCCGGGACGAGGCGCGCATTCGGGCGCAGCAGGCTGGTCAGCAACAATAAGCTAGCCGGTCCCGGGGCGGCGTTAGAGCACGCCGCCCAGTCGTCCTGCCCTCGCGCCTAGTCGGAGCCGTAGTGCCTGCAACTTGATAAACCCACCTGCGTCCACTTGGTCGTAAGCGCCTTGGTCGTCCTCAAAGGTGACGACGTTCATAGAGTAGAGCGTGTTTGGGCTTTCGCGACCGATGATCGTCACGTTGCCCTTGTATAGCTTCAAGCGCACTCGGCCGGTCACGCTGTGCTGGCTTACATCTATGGCGGCTTGCAGCATCCGCCGCTCGGGGCTGAACCAGAACCCGTTGTAGATCAGCTCGGCATACCTGGGCATCAGGCTATCTTTGAGGTGTGCAGCTTCCCGGTCCAGCGTGATGCTCTCGATGCCTCGGTGCGCCGCCAGCAGGATGGTTCCGCCCGGCGTCTCATAAACTCCGCGGGACTTCATTCCGACGAAGCGATTCTCCACCAGGTCGAGCCGGCCGATGCCGTTGGCGCGGCCCAGTTCGTTTAGCCGGGTCAGCAACGCGGCCGGGGACAGGGCCACACCGTCAATGTGCGTCGGATCGCCATTGGAGAAATCCATGCTGATGAACGTCGGCTGGTCCGGCGCATCCTCGGGACGGATGGTGCGCTGATAGACGAATTCGGGCGCTTCATCCGCCGGGTCTTCGAGCACCTTGCCCTCGCTGGACGAGTGCAGCAGGTTGGCATCCACGCTGAACGGTGCCTCGCCGCGCTTGTCCTTGGTGACCGGGATTTGGTTTTGCTCGGCGAATTCCAACAGGCGGGTGCGGCTGGTCAGGTCCCACTCGCTCCAAGGTGCGATCACCTTGATGTCCGGGTTCAGGGCATAGTAGGCGATCTCGAACCGCACCTGGTCGTTGCCCTTGCCGGTTGCGCCATGGGCGACGGCGTCGGCGCCGACCAGCTCGGCGATCTCGATCTGCCGCTGAGCGATCAGCGGGCGGGCGATGCTGGTGCCCAGGAGATACTCGCCCTCATACAG
>CAXTCI010000057.1:0-28847 GCA_964242325.1 uncultured Acetobacteraceae bacterium | reverse complement strand
TCAAACCGAGCAGACGGACCAATCTCAGCATAGGCAGAAGGACCACCCGCACGCATTGGAGCTCAGCGGCATCGCGATGAAAGTGACAGTATAGTGGTGGGGAAACCCCAAGTTTTGTCCCGTTGCCCTAGGAGTCACCGCATTGCGACCGACTCGCCGTGCCGACGGACACGTCTAAGCGGACGGCGCCCGGTGTAGGCCGCAAGACCTAGCCCGGAGTTGTCACAAAGGTTCCCATCTCCGAAACGACAGCGACACCATCCCGCAGCTTGACATCTGTGAAATATCACGGATTGTTCCAGCCAAGTGGTCAGCCCCGCGCGGCTGCGTCCAAGAATGCCGGTATCGGGGGAAGCAGCCGTGTCCATCACAATGCCACACCAGGCGGCCATGGACGGCGCGGTCCGCCATCTCGTCGGTAATTACAATCCGCGCGGTAACCGGATCGGTTGGCTGATGATGTCCTCCATCCTGGTGGAGGCATGGGACTTGTACTCCATCGCCTTCGTCCTGGTGTTTATCAGGCAGCAGTATAGCCCCGATCCCCTGCTGCTCGGCCTAGCCGCAGCCGGCACGCAGGGTGGCGCCCTGGTCGGCGCCCTGCTCGGGGGCTGGCTGTCGGATAGGATCGGGCGCCGGGTCATGTTCCTGGCGACGATGGTCATGTTCATCGCCTTGGCACTGCTGCAGGCCTTCGTCACCAGCGTCGGCTGGCTGGTAGTGGTGCGTCTCCTGCTCGGCGTGCCGCTCGGCAGCGACATCAGCAACGGCTATACCTACATCATGGAGTCCATGCCCAAGGGCAAGCGTGAGGTCATGGGCAACCGCTGGCAGTTCATGTTCGCTGTGGGCGAGGTCATGACGCTCGCGATTATTGCCGTGTTCCTAGTGGCGAACCTGGACCATGAGTTGGTCTGGCGTGTCACGCTCGGACTGGGCGCGGTGCCCGCGCTGGTGATCCTGCTGATGCGGCATGACCTGCCTGAAACGGCGGTCTGGCTGATCCGCCGCGGCCGGTTCCGCGAGGCCAAGCAGGTTTCCCGCAACATGTATAACGATGATCTGGCCATGCTGCCCGACGAGGACGTGGTCATCCCCAAGCCGCAGCCATCGGCCTTCCTGGCTGACATACGCCGCGACCCCATACGGTGGCGGGCGACGCTGTATGGCTGGATCGCCTGCTTCTGCCAGGCGAGCGAGTTCTCGACGTTCGGCTTCTACTTGCCGGTGCTGCTGCTGACGGTCGGCGTCACCTCCGATAACTTGATAGGCACCAACCTGGCGCTGATGGGGCTTTACACCTTCGCCGCGATTTCCGGCTGGGTTGGTCCGCTGCTGACGCCACGGCTGGGGCAGCGAGGCATCAGCATCGCGGGATTCGGCATCGTGCTGATATCGCTGCTGGTGGCGGCCTGGGCGATCTATACCGACAATAGGATCGTCATCCCCTTCGCGGCCGCGGCGATGCTGTGGGGCCACTACTGGGACGCGTCCAACTGCATGACGATCCCCACGGTCGTCGCCCGGCCGGAGTATCGCGGCACTGCCAGCGGCTTCGCCTACATGTTCGTGAAGCTGCCGTCGTTCCTGGCGATCTTCCTGTTTCCGGCGCTGTTCACCGCCATCGGCCAGGCAGGGGCAACCCTGTTCGTCGCGATCTTCCCGCTGGTCGGACTGCTGGCCGCGATCTTCATCCTGCCGGAGATCTACGGTTACGAGAGCGACTGACCTGCCGCCCCGCGTCGCCTGCATCGGCGAGTGCATGGTGGAGTTGCGGCAACTGCCGGGCGGATTGCTGCAACGGGGCTGGGGCGGCGACACCCTGAACACTGCCGTCTACCTGGCCCGGCTCGGCGCCAGCGTGGATTATGTGACCGCCCTGGGCGACGATCCCTGGAGCAGCGAAATGCTGGCGGGCTGGGCCGCCGAGGGCATCGGAACCGGTCTGGTGCAGCGGCTGCCGGGCCGTTTGCCGGGGCTGTATGTCATCCAGACCGATCCCAACGGCGAACGTCGGTTCCTTTATTGGCGCGACAGCGCCGCAGCCCGGCGCCTGTTCGACCACTTGGACCCGCGGACGCTGACGGCCTTCGATGTTTTTTACCTGTCTGGAATCACCCTCTCGATCCTCGATGACGCAGGCCGGGCTGTGCTGCTCCAAGCCCTGGCCGACGCACGGGCCCGTGGGGCACAGATCGTGTTCGACACCAACTTCCGCCCGCGCGGGTGGTCCGACCCGGCGCTGGCCCGGCAGCTTTATGAACATCTGTTCGGCCTCGCCCACCTCGTCCTGGCCTCGTTCGAGGACCTGTGCCTCCTGCACGGCAGCAACGGCGAGGCGGCACTCCTACGCCATGCCGACGACACGGAGATCGTTCTGAAGCTCGACCAGCCGGCCTCACGGGTTTTCCATGCAGGGACGGAACACGCGGTCCAAGCACCTCCGGTTGCGTGCGTGGTGGACACGACGGCGGCAGGCGACAGCTTCGCCGCCGCTTACCTCGCCGCCCGCCTGCACGGAGCGGCACCCGAGGAGGCCGCCCGGGCCGGGCATGCCCTGGCGGGCGCCGTCGTCCAGCATTCCGGAGCTATCATCCCCCGCGACGCCATGCCGCAAAGGACGCTGCCATGACTGCCGCCCTATCCCGCCAGGATCAACTTTCCGCCCTGCTTGCGCTCGGGCGCGTCGTTCCGGTCATCACCCTCGACCGGCTGGACGACGCGGTGCCGTTGGCCCGGGCCTTGGTGGCAGGCGGGGTGCGGCTGCTCGAGATCACGCTGCGCACCGCGGCAGGCTTGGACGGCGCCCGAGCCATCATGCAGGCAGTGCCGGACGCCGTCGTGGGGATCGGGACGGTGCTGACGCCGGACGATCTGCGCCGGGCGGTGGAGGCCGGCGCCAGCTTTGCCCTCAGCCCCGGTGCCACGCCGGACCTGCTGGCCGCGGCGGCCGGGGTGCCAATCCCGTTCCTACCGGGGGTTGCTACCGCGTCCGAACTGATGGCGGCCCTGGCGCGGGGGTTCACGACGGTCAAGTTCTTCCCGGCTACCTCGGCCGGTGGCCTGCCGGCACTACGTGCGCTGGCCGGTCCGTTCCCGCAGGCGCGGTTCTGCCCCACCGGAGGCATCACCGAGGCCAATGCCGCGGAGTGGCTGGCACTGCCGAACGTTGTGGCCGTCGGCGGTTCCTGGCTGACACCGGCAGCGGAGGTCGCGGCGGGACAGTGGGACCTCATCCGCGACCGCGCGGCGAGAACCATGTCCTTGGCCTAGAGCATGTCCGGCCCAAACAGCTCCATTTGCGCCGGACAAACACTGGCGAAAACATGAGGTTGGAGCATGTTTGGTGTCTCCACTTAAACTGAGCGTGCTCTAGGACTCTGCCCTTGCCGGGCCAGGCCGCAGGCCGGCTGTCCCGCCCGACACTGCCAGTTGCACCGTCATTGTGCAGCGGCGCCCGCCAGGCTCGTGACTTGCCCTTCCATCGCGTGGCGTGCCCATCTTGAGGGGTTTGTGCGGCAACTGCCGCACCCCTGTCGCGCGGGTCGCCAACCCGACTGAATGGCATTTCACGATGGCTCGACCCTTGTAGCGGCGGGCTGCCAAACGGCCTCGGCACTCCTCTGCTGCGCAGCAACCCCGAGTTTAGCGAAGCCGGCGACCACAGGCGCAATGATGCCTTCCCGGTTGAACTGCCGCGGCACCGGCGATGGTCCGGTAGATCACCATAACGCCCGGCTACCTTCCCGGCCCAGGCTCATCCCGCGTTGATCCGGAACGGCGCCGGTATCGGCGATACTGCACTGAGATAGCCCAGACGCATCGCCAGACAACCGATCGGGCAATGACACGACCTGTCAGCACTCACTCAGCCACGCGTCATTAACCTGTTGTCAGCAATAATCCCGCATCCTGCGACAAGTCTGGAAAGCAGATACGCTCTTCAGTTTAAGCGACGTCCCTTTGGGGCAGCAGCCAGGAGCAGAATATATGCCGGCCACCGCATCCGACACCTCCGTGAGCACGCCCACCGCCGCCAGCCTAGCGAGCGCAGGCCTGCACGACGTCATGGCATATGTGCCGCCCGTCGGTGCCAACGTCCTGCACGTCGGCGTGGGCCAGGCCTTCACGACGATCGCCTCCGCCCTTGCAGCAGCACATAACGGCGACGTCGTGCTCGTTCAGGCCGGCACCTACGTCAACGACTTCGCCACCGTGAGCGCCAAGGTGTCCCTCATCGGCGTCGGCGGCATGGTGAACATGGTCGCCACCATCCCGCCGCCCAACGGCAAGGCCATCCTGACCGTGGACACCGACGCGACGATCCAGAACTTCACCTTCTCCGGCGCCAAGGTGCCCGACGCGAACGGCGCCGGCATCCGCTACGAGGGCGGCAACCTCACGCTGCAGAACTGCGGCTTCCACAACAACGAGAATGGGCTGCTGTCCTCCGCAGTGTCCGGCGGCACGCTGCTGATCCAGAATTGCGACTTCACCCACAACGGAGCCGGCAACGGTTCGACGCACAACATCTATGTCGGCGCCATCCAGCAGCTCACCATCGAGGCCAGCCGGTTCTCCGATGCCGTCGTCGGCCATGAGATCAAGAGCCGCGCCTACAACACCCTGATCACCGGCAACGTCATCTCCGACGGCCCCACCGGAAACGGCAGCTACAGCATAGACCTGCCGAACGGCGGCAACGGCGTGGTGACCGGCAACCTGATCGAAAAGGGGCCACAGACCGAGAACCAGAACATCATCCACTTCGGCGGCGAGAGCATCCCTTATGCCGGGTCGTCGCTGCTGGTCCAGGGCAACCAGATCACCAACGACCGTCCCGGCGCGGTCGCCGTCCTGAACCAGACCGCACTCACCGTCAGCATCACCGGCAACAGCTTCACCGGATTGGACCCGGCGCGGGTCGCGGTGGGGCCGGCCCACATCGGCGGCAACATCGTGAGCCCGAATGCCGACGGAACCGGCACTGCCCTTCCGGACGCCGTGCTGTCCGGCATCGTGCCCGGCAGCGTCCAGGTCTTCACCGACGCGCTGGCTCACCAGGTCACCCTCACCAGCGCCAACTTCGCGGTACAGGGCGGCGCCGGGCGCCTTACGGTCCAGGCCGTCGCCGGACACATCGTCGCGCAAGGCGGCACGGGCGGGCTGGACTTCAGCGAGGCCGGAGGCAGCGGCGGCAACCAGGTCACGACGACGGCCGGCAGCACGAACAGCTTCAACCTCAGCGGCCAGGACAGCATAGACAGCGAGGGCACGGACGCCATCACGACCGGCCTCGGCAACGTCACCGCCCAGATCGGCGGCGCGGCGACCGTCAACGAGGGCCTGGGCAACAACCAGTGGAGCGTGCTGGGCAGCCTGCACCTGACCGGCAACGGCGGCGCGCCCCATTTCACCCTCAATGCCGCGGCCAGCCTCAGCATTGACGGCGCGCTCACCTACTTCGCCATCCAGAGCAGCGGCGGCGCCGCGAGCTATGACATTTCCCTGGGAGGCAAGCATGTGCAGGCCAGCCTGACCGGCGGGTCTTGGACCATGCAGGGCTGGAGCGGCTCCACCAGCTTCGCCACTGCCGCGGGGCCGAACGGTGTCACGATGCACCTGGGCGACGGCCAGGTGCAGGTGATCAGCGGCGGGGCCGACCAGATCTGGGCCGGATCGGGCGACACGGTTGTCCAGGCGTCCGGTGCGGCGAACATCTATGCTGGGACGGGCACCCTGGAGGTGTATGGCCGCGGCCAGTCCGGCGCCAACGTATGGGGCAATGGCGGCACCTACCTAATCGGCGGCGACACCGGCGGCATCACCTATCATGGCGGCGACCTGGCCAGCACCGTCCAGGCGATCCTGTCCAGCATCACCCTGCTGGGTGGTGCCGGGCACCTGACGGTCGCGGCCGGCTCCCGCCAGATCATCACCGGCGGCGCCGGGGGCCTGACCGTCACCGAGGACAGCGGAGGTGGCGCAAACACCATCACCACCCAGGCCGGCAGCACCAACGCGATCACCCTGAACAACGGCACGCTGGACAGTTGGGGCAACGACACCATCACCCAGCCCGGCGGCAACAACACCCTGTCCATCCACGGCAACGCGACGATCCAGGGCAGCGTCGGCAACAGCCATATCAACATCTTCGGCCATGCAACCCTGGCTGGGCGCGGCGGCGACTGGCTCACGCTCGCCCCGGGCGCGGACGCCACGGTTCAGGCGGGCTCGCACCTGGACGTGGGCCTCAGCCAGTCCTCCCTGCGCGTGACCGCGCCCGGGGGAAATCCGTCGCTTGTCGCGCTGAGCATGCAGAACGCAACCGGGTCCGTCGTAATTGACGGCGGCCGGACGGCGGTGATCAACACCGCGGCCCTTCCGGTCGGCACATCCATCACCGTCGATGGCGGCAGCAGCCAGATCTACTCGCACAGCGCCGATCAGGTCCGTACCGGCGCCGGCACGGCCATGGTTAGGGCATATGTGGGGAACTCCGAGGTTTGGGGCGGCAGCGGCCAGCTCACGTTCCAGGACTGGGACGGGACGGCGGGCGACAAGCAGACGATCCACGGCGGCACGGGGTCGGTTTCCATCGCAGGCAGCAACAGCGACGTCACCTACTTCGGCGGGGCCGGCGCAGCCGTGCTCGACGGGTCCGCGCGGAACCTCGCGATATGTGGAGGCGCCGGCAGCATCACGGTCGCACGTGCTGGGGCGACCAGCACCACTTTCATCGGCGGCAGCGGGACCGCCATGCTGAACATCGGCCACAACGGGGGTGCCGTGACTTTCGGCACCGGCAACACCACCGTCCAGGAAAGCGCCTGGGGCGCCGTCAGCTACACCGCGACCAGCGCGAGCCGGGGCACCCAGGTCATCACCGGCTTCCACGTCGGCACGGACATGCTGTACTTGGCCGGGACCGCGGTGGCAGGGCAGACCACGGACGGCACGGGGACAACGCTCACCACGACCGCAGGCGCGCACATCGTGCTGCAAGGCATCAAGGCGCCGATCGGGATGATCGTGGCCAAGACACCCGTGCTGAACCCTGTGATGTCATTCGTGAGTGCGCTGGCGCCGCAGCCGTCCACGGCGGCAGCAGCCACCGTGACGCTCGTGCCGGCGGCTATCGGCCTGACCCTCGTATCTACCGCCGCGGCCGACCCACTTTCGGGGGGCACGCCGGACGCTGCCAACTCGGATGCCCAGGCGGCGGCTGCCAGCCAGTCCGCCGCCGGGTTGCAAACGACGCCAGACCCTGCGTCAGGGTCGGTCAGCATGCCGATGACTGGCTCAACACCTGCCCCGGCGGCTCCCGATCCCGTCAGCAGTCAGCTAGGGTCCTTGCAGGCCGCGGAACTGGCGACGCCGCCACAGGCGTCGCCGGCCTTCGCCGTCACTGAGGCTGCAACGGGACAGGAAGCCCAAAGCGACGGCGACGCCTACGCCGGTCCGGTGGCGCTCCTGCAGCGCCAGTTCATCTGGTCCGGCACCAACGGCATCGTGGTGTCCGCCAACACATCCAACGTGTTCCTGCACGGCGGCAACGGCGACGATGCCTTGGCTGTGCAGGACGGCAACAACGTGCTGGACGGCGGCGCCGGGTCCAACTTCCTGGTCGGCGGCACGGGCGCCGGCGGGGGGAGCGACACATTCTTCGTGGACGGCCGCGGCGGCAATACCTGGAGCACCATCGTCAACTTCCACCAGGGCGACTCGATGACCCTGTGGGGGTTCCAGGCCGGCACCAGCACGCAGCCCTGGACGGCCAGCGACGGCGCCGCCGGCTACACCGGCGCGACCATTCACTCCGAGCTGGCCGGGGCCGGCACGGGGGTCAACGCATCGGCCACATTCGCCGGGCTGACGATGGACGACGTGCAGCATCTGACCACGGTCACCGGTACGGTGGGCGGGGTGTCCTTCCTGAACGTCGCCTACACCGGGTGACGTCAGCCCCAGCGTATCCAGGTCCCGTGCGGGCTGCCGGTGGCCAGCATGCGCTCGTGGCCGCCGGGCCAGCATTGCAGGTGCAGGCTGGGCGCCTTGGCGTGGCCTGGCGACGGCTCGAAGCGCAGCCAGGCCAGCGGAGCCTCTGCCGTGGCTTGGCGGCCCGCGGCGGCCATGTGCCCGGCGATGCGCGCCTGGGTTGCCGCCGGGAAATAGGCGTAGGCGACCGAGTGCATCAGCACACGGGCCAAGCCCGGCTCCGGCGCGGGCTGGATGTTTGCCTCCGTCCAGGCAGCGGCGTCGCCCTGGTCCAGGGCTGGCGGGTCCGCGGCGGCGATGGCCAGCGCACCTTCCAACCGCGCCATGCGGGCAGCCTGGTCCGCCCACACGTAGGCGCGCAGCCGCTCTTGGTCCGCCGGATCGCCCACGCGCAGCGGCGAAAGGTCAACGCCGTGGCGTCGCACCACCTGGACGGCCGCAGTGGGAGGCGGCGCCCCGCTCCAATCCGGCTGCAGGACCACCGCGCTGCCTGGCGTGCCGGCCTGCACGCCGCCAAGCCGGATGTCGTAGCGGTCCGGCGATAGGTTCAGCCCGGCGCTGGCCCCGAGTTCATACAGCGCTACGGGCAGACTAGTTTCCGACGCGATCACCAGCAGTCCCGCCATGAGGGCGGCGGAGCGGGCGACTTCGTTGGTTTGCGGCACGCTGTCCAGCCAGGGCGCCAGCGCCGGGTCGTCCAGCGCGGCCTGCATGGCGCGCCACAATGCGTCGGCTTCGGGAGGCGGCGACGGAGGATAGCAGGAGGCGAGCCGAGGATGACCGCGCCGGGCCAGGGCGTGCAGCCCGCCCGCCAGCCGAAGCGCCAGCACATCCACCGCGGGACCGGGATGCGCCGGCCAGTCCAGGATGCGTCGGCCGAAGACGGTGCTGCGGTCCAGCCGCTCCGCCGTAAGATCGCATACCAGCGCCGTTAGTGGGGAGCCGAGGTTCCGGCACCAGCCGGCCTGCCGTTGGAACGCCGCCCTGACGGCCGCCTCGTCATGCATGAGCCTGAACCTCCCCGGGAACTGCACCCATTGTCGCCTGTTGCCATCCCCCAGCAAGGGGGCGCGGGCATGCCGAAGCAGATGAGCGTTGTTATCACTGGTGCATCCAGCGGCATTGGCCGGGCGGCGGCGCTGGCTTTCGCTGCGCGCGGCGCGTCCGTCACCCTGGCGTCGCGGCGCGGCGGAAGGCTGGCCGAGGTGGCGCGGGACTGCACCGCTGCCGGCGGACGCGCCCAGTATGTCGAAACCGACGTCACCGACCCCACCGCGATGCGCGCCCTGGCGCAAGCTGCCCGGCGCCGCTACGGCGACATCGACGTGTGGGTCAACAACGCCGGGATCGGCGCTGTCGGACGCTTCATCGATGTGCCGGTCGAGGCGCACGATCAGGTCATCCGCACCAACCTGATGGGCTACCTGCATGGCGCCCATGCCGTGCTGCCGGTGTTCGAGCGGCAGGGGCAGGGGGTGCTGATCAACGTGATAAGCTTTGGCGCCTTCATCGGCACGCCATTCGGCGCCAGCTACACCGCCACCAAGTTCGGCCTGCGCGGATTGTCCGAAAGCCTGCGGGCGGAACTGCAGGACTATCCCGGCATACACATCTGCGACGTTTACCCTGGCTTTGTGGACACCCCTGGCGTGCAGCATGCCGGCAACTATACCGGGCACGAGTTGCACCCTGTCCCGCCTGACCGGCCGGAGCAGGTGGCGGACGCGATCGTGCGGGTGGCGCTGCATCCGCGGGACAAAACCTCGGTCGGCGCTTTGGCGAAGCTGGCGCCGCTGGCGTATGCCGTCGCACCGGGCCTTGGCCGCTGGGTCATGGCGCGGACCCTAGGCTTTGGCCTCAGCCGTACCCCGGCGCAGGCGGCGACTGCGGGTGCGTTGTTCGAACCTATGAACGACGGTCCCGCGCCGGCGCGCTATGCCTTGAGCGCCGGAGTGGGCGCACTGGTGTTGGGAGCTGCGGCCCTGGCCGCCGGGGCGGTGTTGCGGGAACGGCGTTGATCGCCTCTGTGCCAAGTTAAGCCGGGCCGGGTCAAGCCGGGATGCGGAGGACTTGGCCCGGGTAGATCTTGTTCGGATCGCTCAGCATCGGCTTGTTCGCTTCGAAGATGGCTGGATACTTGTTTGCGCTGCCCATCATCTTCTGCGCGATGGCCGACAGGGTGTCGCCCTTGACGACCGTGTAGAACTTCGGCTCCGGTCCGGCATCGGCAACGGTGATGTTGTCCTGCACGCCTGAAACCCCGGCGACGTTGCCGGCGGCCAGGATCATCTTCTCCTTCGTGGCGGCGTCCGGCGCGGCGCCGGACAGCGTCACGGTGTCGCCCTGAACCTGCAGGTCCATGCCCGGCGCGTCGAAGCCCAGGTTCTGCAGCTCGCCCTTGATGGCGTCGGCGGGCGGAGTCGGGGGTGCCGGCTTGCTTTCGTCCTGCGTGGCGTCGTGGCCCATGCCAAGCAGCCGTCCGGCGGACTTGATGAAGCTGAACATGCCCATGGCGGAATCCAATCTTGTTGCTGTCAGGAGATAACGTTGCCGTGAACCCGATGGTTGCTCGGCCAGGCCGTCAGCTTTCGAGGGTGTAGCCCTTGGCCTTGAGGCAGGCCCGTATCTCCGGCCGTACCTGAAACGGCACGCGGACTGGCGAGCTGAGCCAGGCCAGGCCGGTCTTGGCGTTGCGCTTGTTGACGGCATCCGTGGATTGCGCCTGGCACGCGGCCAGGTCAGCCTGGTATGCCGGCCCAGCCCCACGCACCGAGGGCGCGTAGCTGCTGACGCAGCCTGCGGTCCCGAATGCCATCGCAAGGACGATCATGCGCTTCATGGCCCCCATCCAGCCGGCTTCGCGCACGCTGTCAACCGGTGCGCCGGCGTGAGCGCTCTGGATGAGCGGCTCGCCGTTGCCGGGGAACTGGCGGCGCGGGCCGGGGCGCTGGCAATGCGGATGCGCCCGCCGGCCGGCGCGGCACAGGCGACGCTCAAGGGCGCGCAGGACTGGCTGACGGAGGCGGACGGCGCCGTGGAGCAAATGCTATCCGACGCGCTGCTGGCCGCATTCCCGAGTGACGGCTTCCAGGGCGAGGAAGGGGGCGCCACGCGGGCCGGCACGCTGCGTTGGGTGGTGGACCCCATTGATGGCACCAGCAACTATGCCCGCGGTGCCCCGCGCTGGTGCGTGTCGCTGGGCCTGCTGGACGGGGACATGCCGGTGCTAGGCGTGTTGGCCGCGCCGGCGTTGGGCGAGACCTTTGCTGCCGCGCAGGGCCGCGGCGCCACCCTGAACGGCGTGCCGATCCGCGCCGCCGAGACCAGCAGCTTGTCCCGCGCCATCATCGAGGCCGGGTGGTCCCCACGGGTAAAGCTGGTGGAATATCAAGCGCTATGCGCCCGCCTGCAGGCGGAGGGCGTCATGCTGCGCAACGGCGGATCGGGTGCGCTGGGCCTCGCCGACGTGGCGGCGGGACGGATGGACGGCTATTCCGAGCTGCACATCAACCTGTGGGACTGCGCGGCGGCGCTGGCAGTGCTCGCGGAAGCCGGGGCGGTGACGGCCAGCTTTCTGCCGCGCGGAATACAGGGCGGGGCGCCGATCCTGGCGGCAGCGCCGGGGGTGGCGGCGGCACTGGCAGCGGTGTCCCGGCTGCCATGACTTGGAGGCTGCCTACTCGTTAGACTTCGGCAGCACGGCCGCCACAAGCGCCTCGGCATCCCCGTGCAGCGCCGCCCGCGATGCGTCCCGGCTGTAGAACATGTGTCCGCCGCCGTAGACGCGCAGCTCCAGCCGCCCCGGCGGCGCAGTCTCCGGCACCTGGTCCAGCAGCAGCTTGTCGGCGAAATACGGCGTCACCAGGTCGGTCAGGCCGTGCGCCACCATCACGCGCACCGTGGGGTCCAGCGCCAGATATTGCCGTAGGTCGGTCATCGCCTCCGGCCGGCTGCTGCCGTGGCCGTAGTCCCACTCGCGGGCAAGCGATTCACTCAGCAAGACATACTGCCGCGCCGGCGCACCTTCCGGCTGCCACTCCAGCCGGTTGCGGTAGACGTCCAGCATCGCGCCGGTCACCGGCCCGCGCAGCCCGTCCAGGAGCGGGTCCGGCGAATTGTCGTTGGCCGCGGCCGGGAATGGGTCCGCGGCGGTGATCGTCGCATCGTAGGGACTGCCGACCCGACCGGGGTCGCGGTCCCGCAGGAAGGTGCCCAGGTCCAGCCTGCCGGCGCGGCGGCGGACCAGCACCGGGTCCATCCCGGTCAGCTCGGCGACGCGCTTGCTCAGCCGGTCGGTGGCGGCCGGGTCGTGCTGCCCGCGCACCAGGTCCAGCAGGTAGTCCCCGGCGGCGTAATCCTCGACGTCCCGCAGTTCTGCCCGGCCTGCGGCGCCGCGGGCGGCGGCGGCGAAGGCCGGCAACCGGGCCACCCAGCGCAGGGGATCATAGGGTGCCTCCCGCCCGTTGAAGTCCAGCACCGGAGACAGCAGCATCAGGCCGCTGACGCCCACGCCCTGCTGGTCCAGCAGCGCCCGTGCCAGCTTCGGCCCGCGGAAGCCGCCATAGCTTTCACCGACGATGAACTTGGGCGACTCCAGCCGCCCCTGCGCCTGCAGCCAGCGATGGACGACGGTGGCGAGCGTCCGGATGTCCCCGTCTACCGACTGCATGGAGCGCCGCGCTTCGTCGCCGCCGGTTACCCGGCTGAACCCGGTGCCAGGCGGGTCCAGGAACACCAGGTCGGTGAAGTCCAGCCAGGTGTCCATGTTGTCCACGACAACGGGCTGACTGCTGGGCGGAGCAACGCCGTTGGCACCGCCGACCGGCACGCGCCAGGGGCCGATCGCGCCCAGGTTCAGCCAAGCCGACGATGCGCCGGGGCCGCCGTTCACCGCGAACGTCACCGGCCGCGTGCCCGGCGCGGCTCCGGCAAGCTGGAAGGCTGTGGTCACGATCTCGGCCTGTACTGCGCCCGCCGGGTTGGCCAGGCGGATGGTGCTGACGGTCGCAGTGAAGTTGAGGGTGCGGCCGGGTAGGGTCAGGGTGTGCGTGGTGCTGCGGTCGGCGCCGGGGCTTGGAGAGGGCTGGGGCTGGCTGCGCGGGGCAGGGGGCTGTTCTGGCACCTGGGCCATGGCGGGGCCGCCGAGCAGAAGGGCCGTCAGGGCCAGCAGGGTGGTGCGCTTCATCAGCCATGTCCTCATGACAGCCAGCGTCTGTCCCAGCACGGACGGGATCACCGCAGCTTCTAGCGGGGCATTCAAGGTGATCGGCTCGTGCGGCGCAAGGTTGCCCGGGATTAACGTGACTCGAGCTCTGCTGAACGAATACGGATCGTTTCCCACTTAAGTGAGGGCGTTGCCACGACAGACTGCATCCTACCACGGTTCCCGACGACTCAGCCGCTCAATACTCGAACTGATACGTCAGCCCTACCTGGTTCCCGCCCTGGCCGGACCCGACGTCGGTTTCCGCTTTCAATCCTTTGGTGATGTCGATCTGCACCGTTGCCTGGGTCTGCCCGCCGGTCGTGCCCTGCTTGGCGCCGGCATACACCCCGTTGCCGACATAGCGTCAGGCCTCGATCGACGGTGCAGTGTTGTTGGTGGTGCTCGTGCTGCTGCTGGTGGCTGCCGGATTGCTGCTGCTTCCGACCGAAAGCCGGTCCAGCCCCAGGCCTTTGCGCACCTTGTCCAACGGATTGCCGACGCCGCCGCCCACCCCGGTCAGGTCGGCGACGGCCGCGGCAATGGAGGCCAACTGGAACGGCCCCAGGTCCTTGGCGCTGCGCTTGAACAGGAGGTAGGCCAGCACCTCGTCCTGCGGCAGCTCCGGCACGCTGGTCAGCTTGATGACGGGCTTGCTGGCGTAGCCGGTGACGCCCAGCGTCGCCGTGACCGACCCGGTGGTGCTGTCAGCGGCAAAGTCCAGCGTCGGGTCTATCTTGCCCGTGACCCCTGTGCCCTCGAAGCCGACCTTGCCGCGCGTGAAGGTCAGAACCGTCCCGGCAACGCTGATGGTGCCGCGCCGCATTTCCAGCCCGCCGCCCACCTGCGGCGCCGTGCTGCTGCCGCGTATGCGCAGGTTGCCCGAAAGCTCCGCATCCACCCCGCGCCCACGCACGAACAGGGCACGCGGCACGTTTACGGTCAGGTCCAGGCCGACGGGGGCGCCAGGCTCAGCCGGGGCCGGGGGGCGCTGGCCCGGCCGGCGCACGTCCAGCACCGCGACCGTGGCCGGCAGCCGCTCGGGGATGCGTATCTCCGCAGTCCGCACCAGCACGGTGCCGCCCGCCTGCAATCCGTTGGTGGCGGGGCCGCGCAGGGTCAGGTCCGCATCCAGGTCCGCCGTCAGCAGGTCGGATGCCAACGGGCGCGCGTTCCGCAGCGTGACCCGCAAGTCCACCGGCAACCCCGGGGCCAGAACGCCTACCGTGCCGCTCGCCGCCACCGTTCCCGGCCCGGCGCGGCCCTGCAGGCTGACGATACGCAGGGTGTCGCCGTCCGCCCGCAGGCTCGCCGACAGGTCGGTGATCCGCACGCCTTGAGTGAAGTCCTGTATCTCGCCGCCCGCCAGCGTCGCCGTTCCGGCGATGCGCGGCGCGGCGGCCGTGCCCGTCACCGACGCATCGAGCTGCACCCGTCCCCGCGCCCGCCGTCCATCCGCGGTCAGGACCGGGTCCAGCACCGTCAGGTCCAATCCGCCCGCCGCCCGCAGGTTCAGCGCCCCGGCTCCCAGCGGCGCCTGACCGGTGACCGACATCTGTACGGCGCTGCCTGCGTTCAGCCGTGCATCCACCTTGGCCGCGCCGCCGCTCAATCCCACCGTCGCCGCGAGCGTCGCCGCCGGCAGGGCACGGCCGGGCCCGGTGCGGAGCCGAATTGCGTTGGCCTCGACCCGCACCGTCCCTGCTGGCTTGGCCGGCGTGCCTGTCAGCTTCGCATCCACCTGCACCGATCCTTCGGCCGCCAGGTCCGGCGCGAAAGCGGCGGCGATGTCGGCGGGGGCGCGCAGGCTGGCCGTCAGGTCCAGCGCCGGGGATACGCGGCCCGCAACGTCCAGCACCGCCGTACGCAGCCCAATCCGCAAGCGGTCCACCGACACGCCGTCGCCGAACCTGACATTGGCTGGCGCCAGCAGCCGCAGGGTTTCGCCCTTGCCCACGACTTGCAGCGCCGACAGCGCCACCGCCTTGCCGGGCACGTTCACCACTGCGGCCCCGCTTACCGCGGCATCGGTTCCGGACACGCGCAATGCCGAGGTCAGCCGCACCGCCAGGGCTTCCTGCGGCCCGGACAGCTCGACCTTGGCGGAGCCGGCGGCACCCCCGGCCTCGATCCCTTCCGCCGACACCTGCGCCGACACGGCGGGATGCGCCGTGGGGTTGGTGACACTCGCCTGGACCTGTAGGCGTTTGACGCGGTTGCCGGGCAGCCCGGCGTCGCGCGCCTCGGCCTGCAGCCGGGCCGCCGCGGCGTCCAACTGCAAGTCGGCGGTCAGGCTGCCGGACACCGGCTGGCCGACCAGCGGGTCCAAGTCCGCCAGCCGCGTCATGCGGAGCTGCACCTGGCCCAGGGGCAACGAGGCGCCGGCCGGCAGGGTCAGCCCACCCTCGCCATGCAGGCTGCGCCAGTCCAGCCGGCCGATGGTGGCGTGCAGGGCGCCGTCCGGGTCACGCTTCGCATCCAGCACCAGGGCGAGCGGTGCGTCGAGCAACCGTCCCTCCACGTCGGCATGGCCGCTGGGCGAGCCGGGCAGCCCATCCAACGCCACGCGCAGCGTGATCGGCCCGCGCGGCACGTTCGGGGCGCCTACGTCGCCCGTCACCGTGGCGGCGACGGACAGCGCGTCGGGCTTGCCGGACGCACGCCCCTCGGCCTGTATGGCGCCGGTTAGGGTCGGGGCGACAACGGCCAGGTCTGCCAGCGCGGCCTTGTACTCCGCATCCAGCACTCCGGCCTTGCTGCTGCCGTGCGCCGACAGGTTGAGGGCCTTGCCGGCGAACTCCAGCCGGGACAGCGTCAGGTCCGACCCGGCAATGGCAGCCGTCACGCCCAGCTTGGCATTCTCCCCGACCAGCGCCGGCACTGGCGCCAGGCCGCCAGTGATGGAGACCGTGCCGTCCAGGTCCACCTTCGTCGTGCCGCCGGTGACGCCCGCCGCCACATGGGCTGCCGTGCGTCCGCGCAGGTCCACGCCGCCCAGCGCCGCGAAGGGTTGCAAGTCCGGTGCCGCGATGTCTGCGGCCACGGACAGGTTGCCCCCGGTCTGCGCCGTTCCCTTGGCGGTCAGCAGTGGATGCGACAGGGCGAAGGTCACGGGGCGGGCGGGATCGTCGAGCTGGGCGTCGGCGTCCAGCAGCACCGGCGCGGCGGTCAGCAGGTCGGGGGCGCTGCCGGGCAGGCGCACGCCCTCGGCCGTCGCGTGCAGGCCGACCCGGCCGGCGTTGCCCTCCACGTCAGCCGCCAGCCGGTGCACTCCGGCGCCTGCGGCTTGCAATCCGTCCACGCGCAGGGTGCCGTTGGCGTCGGGCTTGGTGAACGGCCCGTGGATGTGCGCCTGCAAGGCAATGCCGGCCCAGGACACGTCCGGCCGCGGCTGCATGGCCGGGGCATTGCCGGTCACGTCCAGGTCCGCCGCCTGGCCGTCCAGGTCCAGCGTGCCCTTTGCGTCAGCCCGCAGCGGACCCGCCTGCAATGCAAGCGTCGTCGCGGCCCCCGTGCGCGGCCCGTCCAGCCCGGCCTTCAGGGTGATCGGCCCTAGCGCCGGCAGGGACGCCAGGTGCGCCACCAGCCCCCCCTCCGGCTCCTGCATGTCGAGCGTCAGGCCGATGCTGGCCGGGTCAATGCGCGCCTTTGCCGCATAGGTGCCGCCGCCGTCCAGCCGCTGCAGCCGGAGGTCGGCGCTGCCGGCCTGCAGCGACGGCACGTCGGCGCTGCCCTCCAGCGACAGCGTGGCGGCGGTGCCGGCGACCGGGGCGCCGACCTCGACGCGGTCCACCTTGATCTGCCGGGCCACCACATGGACCGGCAGGGTGAACGGCTTGCTTTCTGGCGCCGGGGTGGCAGGCTTGGGTGCGGCGACGGGCAGGCGCGGCACCTGCACCCGTGCCGCCGTCAGCAGGTCCACGGACGCCGTACGGTGCACGAGTGCCAGCGGCGACCAGTCCAGCGCCACGTTGTCCGCCAGCAGCCAGGCGCCCTCTGCATCCCGCACCTCAAGGTGCGCCAGTTGCAGCCGGTCCGGGAAGCGCCCGTGCAGGCCCACCAGGACCACCTGGCCGCCGGTCAGCCGCCCGACAAGCAGCTCCGCCGCCACCCGGCCCGGCCCGATGTTCAGGCCGATCAGCAGCGCCGCAACCGTCAGCACCGGCACCGCGACAAGCAGCGCCAGCAGCCATAGCGCGATCTTCCGTATCCTGCGCATCAGAATGCCTGCCCTATGCCGATGTAAGCCTCAAGCGAATCGTCGCCGTTCCGCTTGTTGAGCGGCACCGCCACGTCCAGCCGGATCGGCCCGATGGCGGTGTAATAGCGCGCCCCGACCCCGGCGCCGGCCCGCAGGCTGCCGAACCCGACGCTGCTGGTGCTGACCTGGCCGGCATCCACGAACGCCACCGCGCCAAAGCTTTCGCCGATGCGCTGGCGGAACTCCACCGTCGCCGCCGTGATGGAGGTGCCCCCCGTGGGCCGCCTGTCCGCGAACTGCGGGCCGACCGACTCGTACTTGTAGCCGCGCACCGTGCCGCTGCCGCCGGCATAGAAGCGCTGGTCCGGCGGCAGGGCGAAGGTGCTGGCCCCCTGAACCGTGCCGATCAGGGCGCGCAAGGCCAGGATGCTCCGGCCGGGCGCGCCCAGGTTGAAGTAGGTGGACCCCTGCACCTGCAGGATGGTGAAGTCACCGCCGGTCCCCGCCAGGGACGCCGTGGGCGTGACGGTCGCGGCGGCCTTGATGCCGTGCGTTGGCTCGAACAGCCCCTCCGAACCCGTGCTGTCGTAGCGCAGGCCGATGGGCAGTTGCGCCAGGGTATAGTCCCGGGTGGTGCCCTCCTGCTCGATGCGGGACTGCTGCGCCTGCACGCCGACGCTTGCGGTCCAGCCCTGGGTGAACTTGCGGCTGAGCGTTACCCCGGCCAGCACCGCCGTGCGATTGTAGGCGTCTAGGTCTTCCTTGATCGCTTGCAGGTTCAATTGGATGTTCTGGTTGCGCGCCCACACGTCTGGCTTCAGCAGGGATGCCGTGACGTTGTAGCCCTGGCCGCGGCTGGCGCTGCCGCCCAGTTCCGTCACCGCCGCACCCAGGTTGAGCTGCTCCGCCTCGCCGAACAAGTTGCGGTGCTGAAAGGTGACGCCGGCGCTGGCGCCCAGGTCGGTGGAGTACGATCCGGTGAAGCCGACGACATGGCGGGGGCGCTCCGTCATCTCGTAATCGAGCGGCAGGTCCCCGGCGGCGTTCAACCGGTCCGCCGCGTGCGCCTGCACCGTGGCGAAGACGCCGAGGGAGGCGAGGTCCTGCCGCGCTTCCTCGATCTTGTCGGGGTCGAAGCGATCGCCCGGATGCACGAGCAGCCGCCGCCGCACGAAGGCCGGGTTCACTCGGTCCAGCCCGCCGATCCCAATGGGTCCGAGGTTCACCCGCGGACCCGCGTCCACCTTGTAGGACACGTCCAGCACCTGCGCCGCCGGGTCCAGCATGACAACCGGGGCGTCCACCTTGGCCAGCGCGTGGCCGCTCTTGCGCAGGGCGTCCAGCACTTGGCCCTGGGCGGCCAGGACGTCCGAGGCGATGGCGGGGGCGCCTTGCTCCAGATGCAGGGCGGCGCGGCCCTCGGGCGGGACGTCGCCATCCAGGGTGACCCGGCGCAGGTGGAACATTGGGCCGGGCTGGATGCCAATGTCCACGGGAACCGAGGCGGTCGCCGCTTCCAGCGCCGCGGGCAGGGCGGGATCGGCCACGTCGCGCCCGGCGATGCGTATGGACACCTTGGCCGCGTAGTAACCGTAGCTGTTCAGCGCGGTCATCAGCCGCCCGGCGTCGCCCTGCGCCCGCATCACCAGTGCGAATGGACCGGCCGGTGCGCTTTCGCGCAGCTTGATCAAGTTGCTGCTGTCGCTCAGCGCCTGGTCCAGTGCACCGTTGTTGGTGGCCGCCAGCTCAACCGTATAGGGCTGCGGGTCCGAGCCCCTGGCGCTGGACGCGGCAAGCAGGGCCACCGCGATCATGACGGCGTGGCGGAGTGCGGGGCGGCGGCTCATGCTGACCTATAACCGCTGGGAGCGTACAAAAGTTACACGGGATCGTGTGTTCATCCCAAGGTTGTCACGCCGCCGTCGTTGTTCCGACACACCCCCTTTGGTATTTAAGCGTCATGAAGCTTCCGCTCCGGCGCGTGCGCCAACCTGGCCTGATCACCGTGCCGCCTACGCCTGAGGCGCCGCGCTTTTCCGGGCGCCGCCCAGTCCGCGCCGTGCTTCGGGGCGCCTCTATTCTGCTGTGGACGCTGCCGGCCGGGCTGCTGCAGGCGGCGATGCTGCTGCTGCCGGGGCGCGGCAAGGTGGTGGTGGCCCGGCTGTACTGGGCCAGCCTGTGTCGCCTGATGGGGTTGCAGGTCCGCGTCATCGGCACCCCGGCCCGGCGGCTGGACGGACGGCCGTTGGTGTTTGCGTCCAACCACTCGTCATGGCTCGATATCCTGACCCTGGGCGGCACCCTGGAAGCCTGCTTCGTCGCCAAGCAGGAGGTCGGGACCTGGCCGCTGGTCAGCACGGTCGCCCGCCTGGGCCGCACGGTGTTCGTCAGCCGCCGCGCCAGCAACACCGGGCAGGAGCGCGATTCGATGCGGGCGCGCCTGGACGCCGGCGACAACCTGATCCTGTTTCCGGAGGGCACCAGCTCCGACGGCTCCCGAGTGCTGCCGTTCCGGTCGGTGTTCTTTTCGGTGGTGGAGGATCGGGCGGGGTCGCCGCGTCCCTTGGTCCAGCCGGTTTCGGTGGTTTACGACCAGTTGGCCGGGCTGCCGATGGGCCGGGCGAGCCGTCCGGTGTTCGCCTGGTATGGCGACATGGACCTGGCCAGCCACTTCTGGCGCCTGGCGCAGCATCGCGGGCTGCGGGCGACGGTGCTGCTGCATGCGCCGATGGACCCGGCGGCGTATCCGGACCGCAAGGCCCTGACGCAGGCAGTGTGGCAGGTGGTCGCCGACGGTGCCGCGACGCTGCGGCAGAACCGCCCGGTGCGGGTGGTTGCGGCCGTGCCGGAGGCGGTAACCGAGCAGCCGGCCTATGCGTGAGGGGAGCGGCTTGTTTCTTCCTCTTCCTCCGGGAGAGGGCAGGGGTGAGGGGGTCTTTGCTGCGGACCTGGGCACGAACGGCGCTGCTTGGCTGTGGCTCCCGGTAGGCGACCTCTGCCCCCAAGACCCCCTCATCCCAACCCTCTCCCGGAGGGAGAGGGAGCAGGGGTTAGGCTTTTCCTTGACAGCGCATGCTCTGCCGGCCGCACACTCCCCATGTTGGACTCAAAGGACTCCAAAACGCTGCACCGCTTGACCCCCGCCGGGCGAATGCCCATTGCTCCGCGCCAAGCATCCGTCCAGGTCCGGGCGAGGGGGATTTCTGCGTGACACCGACGACTGGCCCGGCGGCTTCGAACACCAAGCGTCTGCATGTCATCACCTGGGGCTGCCAGATGAACGTGTATGACAGCGGCCGCATGACCGACGTGCTGGCGCCGTTGGGCTACGTCCCGACCGCCACGCCGGATGACGCCGACATGGTGATCCTGAACACCTGCCATATCCGCGACCGCGCGGCGGAGAAGGTGTTCTCCGAGCTGGGCCGTCTGCGCGCCGTGAAAACGGCGCGAGCGGAGGCCGGGCTGGACACCATCCTGGCCGTCGCCGGCTGCGTGGCGCAGGCCGAGGGCAAGGAGATCCTGACCCGGGCGCCGTTCGTGGACATCGTGCTGGGTCCGCAGACCTATCACCGCCTGCCGGAGATGGTGGCCCGCGCCAGCCGGGCCGCCGGGCACGTGATAGACACCGATTTCCCAGCAGAGGCGAAGTTCGACCACCTCCCGGACAGCACCACCCCACCGGGCGTCACGGCGTTCCTGACGGTGCAGGAAGGATGCGACAAGTTCTGTTCCTTCTGCGTGGTGCCCTACACCCGCGGCGCCGAAAGCAGCCGGCCAGCCGTGTCCGTGCTGGCGGAGGCGCGGCGGCTGGTGGCGATGGGAGCGCGGGAGATCACCCTGCTCGGCCAGAACGTGAATGCCTGGCACGGCGACGCTCCCGGCGCGGGATCATGGACCTTTGGCCGGCTGGTGCGGGCGCTGGCGGAGATACCGGGCTTGGAGCGCCTGCGGTACACCACGTCCCACCCGCGCGACATGGCGGACGACTTGATTTCCGCCCACCGGGACGTGCCGCAGTTGATGCCATTCCTGCATCTGCCGGTGCAGTCCGGCTCCGACCGCATCCTGCAGGCGATGAACCGCAAGCACACCCGCGACGATTACCTGCGCCTGGTGGACCGTCTGCGCGAGGCCCGGCCGGACTTGGCGATGGCATCCGACTTCATCGTCGGCCATCCCGGCGAGACCGATGCGGACTTCGAGGCGACGCTGGACCTGATCCGCCGGGTCGGCTTCGTGCAGGCCTACAGCTTTGCCTACTCGCCGCGGCCCGGAACGCCGGCGGCCGGAGCGCCGGGCCAGGTGCCCGCCGCGGTGCAGGACGCGCGGTTGCAGACGTTGCAGGCGCTGCTGCGCGAGCAGGCGGCGGCGTTCAACATGGCGGCCGAGGGCCAAACGCTGCCGGTGTTGTTCACTGGCCTTGGCCGGCGGCCGGGGCAGTTGTCGGGGCGGTCACCATTTCTTCAGCCCGTCCATGTACAGGCTCCGGCGACGCTGATCGGACAGGTCGTGCCGGTGGTGATCGTGCATGGAACGCCTACATCCTTGTCAGGAACCCTTACCCAGGAGCTAATACCCGCTTGAACATGCTCGCGGCTTCCCAGGCTGCACCGGCGGCGCCCAAGGCCGTCACCCTGCAATTCAACGACAATGCGTTGCTGCCGTTGTTGTTCGGCGACCATGACCGCAATTTGGTCCGCCTGGAACAAGGGTTAGGGGTCCGATTGTCGAGCCGCGGCAACCGCGTCGCCATCAGCGGCGATCCCGGCCGGGTCCAAGCCGCCGAGTTGGCGCTCACCGGGTTGTATAAACGCTTGGAGCAGGGCAAGGGCGTCAGCCGCGGCGATGTGGACGCGGCGATCCGCATGATGGACGCCGATCCAGATCCGCGCCTGCCGCTGTCCGACCTGCCGGCGATACAGACCCGGCGCGGCGCCGTCGGCCCACGCAGCCCCGGGCAGACCACTTACATGGAGATGCTGCAGCGCCACGAGATGGTGTTCGGCATTGGCCCGGCGGGCACTGGCAAGACCTATCTCGCCGTGGCCCAAGCAGTCGCCATGCTGCAAGCGGGCAGGGTGGATCGCATCGTGCTGTCGCGTCCGGCAGTGGAGGCCGGGGAGCGGCTCGGGTTCCTGCCAGGCGACTTGAAGGACAAGGTGGACCCTTATCTGCGCCCGCTATACGACGCTCTGCACGACATGATGCCCGGCGACCAGGTGATTCGCCGCATGGGCACCGGCGAGATCGAGGTGGCGCCGCTAGCGTTCATGCGCGGGCGCACCCTGGCCCATGCCTTCGTGATCTTGGACGAGGCGCAGAACACCACCCCCGTGCAGATGAAGATGTTCCTGACCCGCATGGGCGAGGGAACGCGCATGGTCATCACCGGCGACCTGAGCCAGATAGACCTGCCGCCGGGCCAGCGCAGCGGGCTGCGCGACGCGTTGGACACCTTGGAAGGGCTGCCGACCATCGGCATTACCCGCTTTGGCGTGCGGGACGTCGTGCGGCATCCGCTGGTCGCGGCGATCGTGGACGCGTATGAGCAGCGTGCGCAGGCTCAGCGTGACGCCGGGGTGCCCGAGGCCGGGCAGAACGGCGTGCGCAGCAATCACCGTCCGCGGCGCGATCCGCCGCCGGACCATCAGGACACCAATGGAACCTAGTCCTAGACCCGGCCCCGCTCCGGCGGGGCCATCTGTTATCGTGCTCGATGCGAGATGGAGGCGTTTTGTGCCTGGGGCGGAGGCGGTTGCCTCTCGCGCCGCTAGGGCCGCAGGCGGTGTCGGCGCCGTGGTGCTGGCGTCCGACCGCGAGGTGAAGCGTCTTAATGCCCGGCACCGCGGGCGTAACAAGCCCACCAACGTGCTGACCTTCGACGGCGGCGACATCGTGCTGGCGCTCGGCGTGGTGCGGCGAGAGGCTCGGGATGCTGGGTTGCGTCCGGCACACCACCTGGCGCACCTGGTCGTCCATGGCGCCTTGCATCTGGACGGCCATGACCACCATGGCGCCGGCGAAACCCGGCGGATGGAGATGGCCGAGGCCCGCCTGCTGCACGGCATCGGCGTCCCCAACCCGTGGCGGCATCTGTGAGCGTCACCATCCCTGGCGGCCGCAGCATCCTACACCGCGTCCGGCAGCGCCTGCGCGGGCGCCATCGCGATGGGAACGTCAGGGACAGCATCGCCGAGCTGGTGCAGCAATCCATCGAGGACAGCCAAACCGACGGCACCGCTCCCGAGCTGGACCGGCAGGAACGCGCGCTGATCGCCAACGTCCTACGCCTGCGCGGCATGACGGCCGACGACGTGATGATCCCACGTGCCGACATCGTTGCCATCCCAGTGGACGTGACGCTGGAACAGGCGCTGGACCAGATACGGCGCGAGGGCCATTCCCGCCTGCCGGTTTATCGCGAGCAGCTCGACGACATCCTGGGCATGGTGCACATCAAGGACGTGTTCTCCTATGTCGGTCGCCCGGACGCCTTCAATCTGGAGGCGCTGCTGCGGCGTCCGCTGATGGTGGCGCCGCAGATCCCGGTGCTGGACCTGCTGCTGCAGATGCGCCAGGCCCGGATGCACCTGGCCCTGGTCGTGGACGAGTACGGCGGCATTGACGGCCTGCTGACCATCGAGGACCTGGTGGAGGAGATCGTCGGCGACATCGCCGATGAGCATGACGAGGTCGAAGGCCCGATGATCACCGAGCGCCCGGACGGCGCCCTGGACCTGGATGCCCGCCTGCCCATCGAGGACTTCGAGGCACGGCTGGGTCCCACCTTGTCCGACGAGGAGCGGGAGGCCGACATAGATACCATTGGCGGCCTGGTGTTCACCTTGGCCGGCCGGGTGCCGGCGCGTGGGGAGGTGATCAGCCATTCCTCCGGGCTGGAATTCCGCATCCTGGATGCGGATGCACGGCGGATCAGGCGTTTGCGGGCGCGGCGTCCGGCGGCGATCTCGGCAGAAGCGGCGGAGTAGGGGCGACCATACCCTTGCGGCAGGGAGACTGCCTGGCACCATCCTTGTTGCGGGCCAGCACAGATCAGGACACTATGACAGCCTCATGGTTGCCCAGACCTTAGCCAAGGCCAACGGGACCAGCATGTGCCGCTTGATGCTGGCCATGCTGGTGCTGGTGGCTCGCCTGCTTGGAACAGGCATTCCCAGTGCAAGCGCCCAGGCTGGGCCGATGGACTTCGCCGGGCTGGAGGGCGTGGCGATCTGCCATGGCGGCGGTGTTCCGGACGCTTCGGCGGGCCAGGACCCGTCCAAGGCGCCGGGCCATGACCATGCTTGCCTTCTGTGTTCGGCTTGCTGCTTGGCCGGCCCGGCGCTGTTGCCTCCGTCCTGCGACGTGCCGCCGCTTGTGCCTGTGCGGCTGCCCGGCCGTGCGGCGCTGTCCCCGCCGGCAACCACCGGGCCGCCGCACCCTGCCCGGGCTGCGACCCCTCCGACTGGACCACCTGCCCACCCCGTCTGACCACCTGTTTGCAGCCGTCCCCGCTGGGCGGCTGTTCCCGTGCTCTGACTGGATGAACCCCTATGACCCCCTTCCTTGCGCGGCCAATCCGCCGCCGTACGCTTGCCGTGGGTGGCGCCCTTGCCACCCTGCTGCCGGGCGGCCGCGCCCTGGCCGGCCCACCCCAGGTTCTGGACGCCCTGGGCCGCACCGTTAGCCTCAAAGGCCCTACTGAGCGCATCGTGCTCGACTTCAACTACGAGGAGTTCACCGCCGTTGCGGGACCGGCTGGCTGGGACCGCGTGGTGGGCTTCAACAAGGCGCAATGGGCCATGAACCGGGCGGCGATCTACCGCCGTTACCTCGTGCCGATCCCGCGCCTGGCCGCGCTGGCCGATGTGGGCAGCACGGAAACCGGCAGCTTCAGCATGGAGCGTGTGCTGTCGCTCCGCCCCGATTTAGTCGTCCTGGGCTATTGGTCCTTCGTCGCCCTGCCGGACCAGGTCAAGCAGTTGGAGGCGCTCGGCATCCCGGTGATGGTGGTGGACTACAACGCCGAGATGCCGGAGCGGCACGTCGCCAGCACCCTTGCCCTAGGCGCCGCCACCGGCAACGAGGAGCGTGCCCGTGCCTTGGCTGCGCTTTACACCGGCAAGCCGGCTGATATCCGGCGCCGGGTCGCCGACGTGGCAGTCCGGCCGAAGGTTTACGTGGAGCTGGGCCAGGGCGGCGCGGACGTGGTGGGCAACACCTACTGGAAAGGCATGTGGGGCCGCCTGGTGGAGTTTGCCGGCGCCGAGAACATCGCCGCGGGACGGCTGCCCGGCGCCGGCGCCTGGGGGCCGCTCGCCCCGGAATACGTGCTGGCGGCCAACCCGGATGCGGTGTTCATCGCCGGGTCGTCCTGGACGGGTCGCCCCGATGCCGTGCTGACCGGCTTCGACGCGGACGAGGCCACGACCCGCGCGAGGCTCCTGCCCTATGCCCGGCGCCAAGGCTGGCCGGAGATGGCGGCGGTCCGCAACGGGCAGCTCCATGCCATCGAGCATGGGCTGTGCCGCGCCCTGTTCGACTACACGGCCACGCAATACATCGCCAATGCCATCTTCCCCGACCGCTTCGCCGACCTGGACCCGGTTGCCGAGCTGCGCCGCTACCACGAGCAGTTCCTGCCCGTGGCGTTCGAGGGCACCTGGATGGCGCGGCTGACGCCGCCGCCCGCATGAGCGTGGCCCTCGGAGCTGCCGCGGCAGGGTGGCGGGCCGCCAATGCCCGGCGCGCCGTCGTGACAGCCACGACGGCGCTGCTCCTGGCCGGGAGTTTCGCCGCGGACCTGGCGACGGGATCGGCCATGCTGCCGATCCCGTCCGTCCTGCGCTCGCTGGCGGGGATGACGGTCGAGCCGATGACGGACGCCATCGTGCGGACCCTGCGGCTGCCCATCGCATTGATGGCGGCCACCGTGGGCGCGGCGCTGGGCGTATCGGGCGCGGTGATGCAGACGGTGCTGAACAACCCGCTTGCCAGCAGCTACACGCTGGGCATCTCGGCCGGCGCCGGGTTCGGGGCGGCGCTGGCCATCCTGTTCGGTGCGGCGCTGCCGCTGCCGGACGCCTGGGCGATCCCGTTGGCTGCCTTCCTGTTCGCCGGCCTGGCCTGCGCCATGGTCGCGGGGGCAGGGCGGCTGCGCGGCGCGACACCCGAGTTGCTCGTGCTGGCGGGCATTGCCTGCTTGTTCCTGTTCCAGGCGCTGCTGAGCCTGCTGCAGTTCCTGGCGTCACCGGAGGCGCTGCAGCAGATCGTGTTCTGGCTGTTCGGCAGCCTGCAGCGTGCGACGCTGCTCAAGGTGGGGATCGTCGCCGCCGTGCTGTGCCTGGTGCTGCCGGTCTTGCTGTCCGACGCCTGGCGGCTGACGGCCCTGCGGCTCGGGGACGATCGGGCGCGGGCGTTGGGCGTGCGGGTAGGGCCGTTGCGGCTGCGCGCCTTCGTGGCGGTGTCGCTGCTGACCGGAGCGGCTGTCGCCTTCGTGGGGACCATCGGCTTCATCGGCCTGGTGGCGCCACACATCGCGCGGATGCTGGTGGGCGAGGACCAGCGGCACCTGTTGCCGGCTTCGGCGGTGTTCGGTGCGCTGCTGCTGTCGGTGGCGTCCGTCGTCAGCAAGGTGATCATCCCCGGCACGGTGTTCCCCATCGGCATCGTCACCGCACTGATCGGGGTGCCGTTCTTTGCCTGGCTGGTGCTGTCGCTGGGGCAGGGGCGGTGAGGCTCCGTGCTGCCGGGGTGGGCGTCCGCTACGGCGCCCGCATCGCCGTGGACAGCGTCAGCCTGGAGGCCCGGCCCGGCGAGGTGCTGGCGATCCTGGGCGCCAACGGGTCGGGCAAGTCGTCGCTGCTGCGGGCATTGGCAGGCGCCCAGGTGCATAGCGGCAGCATCGCCTGGGACGGAGGCGCGGCGCCGCCCGGCAGCATCGGCTACATGCCGCAGGATACCGGCGCCCGCGTGGCGTTGACGGCGTTCGAGGTGGTTCTGCTGGGCCGGATGCGGTCATTGGCGCTCCGGCCCGGCCATGCCGACCTTGCGGCGGCAGAGGCGGCGATGGCCGAGATCGGCGTCGTGGACCTGGCTGGGCGGCGTATCGGCGAGTTGAGCGGGGGACAGCGGCAAATGGTGCTGCTGGCGCAGGTCCTGGCCGGCGATCCGCGCGTGCTGCTGCTGGATGAGCCGACGGGGGCGCTGGACATCGCCCACCAGTTGCACGTCCTGGACCTGCTGCGCACCAGCACGCGGGCGCGGGACCTGACGACCATCGCCGTGCTGCACGACCTGAACGCCGCCGCACGCTTTGCTGACGGGGTTGCGGTGATGCACGCGGGACGGCTAGTGGGCACCGGCCTGCCGGGCGATGTGCTGTGCCCGGCCATGCTGGAGCCTGCCTTCGGCGTACGGGTTGCGGTGGACCAGGGATCGGACGGGCACCCGGTGGTGGTGCCGCTGCGGGCCATCTGGGCGTGAGGCACGGGCGCGCCATTCCTGGCCTGTGGCCGGCGATGCGGGCGCTGGTGCGGCAGCCGCTGCTGCACCCGGCTGCGGATTTTTCGGGGGTGATCTGCCGTGCCGGCGCCAGCAATGCTCCAGCACCCAAGCGTCCGAACCGGGCCTGTCGTGCATCGCCGCCACTAGCCCCGCGTTTGCGGCGGTGCCACCTGCGCTTTTCGTGCCAGTTTTGGCATCAGATGCGGCCGCGAGGCAGCTTGCCGACCATTCCCGTGGTCCTCACGTGGGTTCGATCCTTTCTGCCCGCGGGCCGCCCTTGTTCGAGCCAGAACCGCACAAACCCGATCTAAACAGGAACTGACCCATGATCCGCCTTGCCGCTCCTCGGAGCCTCGTGCTCGCTGCCCTGCTGACCCCTACATCCCTGCCCAGCGCCGCAGCCACTCATCTTCTGAAGGACTCAGGAACAGCAGAGGGGATAAGTCTCGCAGCAGCGCCCGAGCTACCGCCCTACACCGTCGGGTGGCACGCCGTGATCGCTGGGACCGGGCGTCAAACCGCGGACGCCGACGTCGTTAGGGTCAGTGAGACCGACCCTGGTCAGGCCACTGCCATCCGTGCCGAACAGGCCTGGGCACGCGCCACCGCGCCGCAGCAGAAGGTGGGCGGTGCCTACGTGACCCTGATCAGCCCGGCCGATGACCTGCTGGTGGGTGTCAGCAGCCCCATCGCCGGGCGTGCGGAGGTGCACGAGATGCGGATGGACGGCAACGTGATGCGGATGCGCGAGGTGGAGGGCGGCCTGGCGCTGCCGGCGGGCAAGGTGGTGGCGCTGGCGCCCGGCGGCTACCACATCATGCTCATGGATTTGAAGCAGCCCCTGGTGGCCGGACAGGTGATTCCCATGCAGCTCAGGTTTCGGACAGCCCCGCCGCTAGACTTGCGGGTGCAGGTGGCGCCGGTGGGTGCGTC
>CAXTCI010000056.1:18564-29252 GCA_964242325.1 uncultured Acetobacteraceae bacterium | reverse complement strand
CCATAGGCGAGGTCCGGCGGCAGCACCAGAGTGCGGCGCCCGCCAACCTTCATGTCGGCCACGCCCTGGTCCCAGCCCTTGATGACCTGCCCGGCGCCCAGCTTGAAGCTGAACGGCGCGCCGCGGTCGCGCGAGCTGTCGAACTTGCGCCCGGGCTTGCCATTGTCGTTCAGCCAGCCGGTGTAGTGCACGTCCACCGTTTGCCCGGCCTGGGGCTGGGCGCCGGTGCCGACGACCTCGTCATGGTAGCGCAGGCCGGAGGACAGGGTGGTATATTCCGGGGTATCGGCCATGTTGCGGTCTTTCCGTGCAGGTTTGGCCGCACCGTCTAGGCCATCCCGCGCGGCCCTGCCAGCCCGGCGCCACTCCGTCCCTTGCCAGGCCAGCAGGATCGGCAGGCCCAGCGCCAGGTCGCGCGCGCGGCGCAGCAGCGACACGCCCAGCGCCAGGTCCGGCGGCACGCCGAAGGCGGCGCCCAGGCCGACATAGCCCGCTTCCTGCACCCCCGCCGCGCCGGGAACGACGAAGGCGGCGGCGACAAGGGCGTCCAGCAGCGCTTCCAGCGCCAGGACGGCAACCAGGTCGGCGTCATGGCCCAGCAGGCGCAGGCTGATCCAGGTGCCGGCGCCGGTGCCGAACCAGGCCAGCAGGTGCAGGGTCGCAGCCAACGCCAGGCGGCGCGGCCTGCCATACAAGCGGGACAGCTCGGCGCCCACCTGCTCCAGCCCGCCCCGCCCGTGGAACCATTCGCCCAATAGCCGCACGCCCAATCCGCGCAACCCGCGGCCGATCGCGGCGCGGTATCGGATGCCCAGGGCTATCCCCGCCAGCACCAATCCCAATGCAGCCGCGAGCGGCAGCAGCAGCGGCGACTCCGGCCGCAGCAGCAGCAACACGAGCAGTCCGAACAGCGAGAACAGCGTCTGCCCGATGATCTCTGCCGTCACGTCTACCACCGTGCCGGCCGCCGCCGTCGGCCAGGGCACGCCCAGCACCGTGATCGCCCGCGCACCGATCACGTATCCACCAACCGGCGAGAACGGCAGGCAGGTCGTTGCGGAATCTCGGACCATGCGGCCCCAGATCAGCCATCCCAGCCGCACGCCGGGCATCACCGCCATCCAGGCCACCCCCAGCAGCAGGAACAGCCCGGCCTGCCAAAGCGCCAGCCACGCGAACCCATCCCATCCCACCGACAGCACGGCCTGCAGCACCTGCCCGGCGTCGAACCAAGCGACCAACAGCGCCGACACGGCCAGGCCGATAAGGGCCAGGAGGAGCGACAAGCGCTTCATCGGAAGCCCTCTTCGTCCCCCTCTCCCCCCGGGAGAGGGTTGGGGTGAGGGGGTCTTGGCTGCGGAGCGGGGAACGGCCGGCACCCCCGGAACACGACTCTTCAAGGGCCAAAGGCCGCGCCTCAAGACCCCCTCACCCCAACCCTCTCCCGAGGGGAGAGGGAGCCGTGCCACACCAGGCCAATGCCCTGCTCCTGAACCGAGTCCGGCGCCCCCCTACACCAGCCCGGCTCATCCAGCTATAGACGCCGCCTTCATCAAAAGGACTGCCTGCCCTGTCCCCTGTCCCCACACTCGTTACCGGCGCGACCGGCTTCGTCGGCTCTGCGGTTGCCCGCACGCTGCTGGCCCGCGGCCATGCGCTGCGCCTGCTGGTCAGGCACGGTGGGGACCGGCGCAACGTGGACGGTCTGCCGGCCGAACTGCACGAGGGCGACCTGCGTGACCCGGCCTCGCTCACGGCGGCCGTGCAGGGCTGCCGCTACGTGGTCCATGTCGCCGCCGACTACCGCCTGTGGGTGCCTGACCCAGGGCCGATGATGGCCGCCAACGTGGACGGCACCCGGGCCCTGCTGCTTGCGGCGCGGGATGCCGGAGTGGAGCGGGTCGTTTATTGCAGCAGCGTCGCCGCCCTGGGCCTGGTCGGCGACGGCACCCCGGGCACCGAGGACACGCCGGTCCACCCGGACGCGATCGTCGGCGCCTACAAGCAGTCCAAGTACCTTGCCGAGCAGGCCGTCCGCGCCCTGGTGCGCGACGAAGGCGTGCCGGCGGTGATCGTGAACCCCACCGCCCCTGTTGGCCCGCGCGACGTGAAGCCCACCCCCACCGGACGCATGGTGCTGGACACCGCCGCCGGACGCATGCCGGCCTATGTGGACACCGGGCTCAACCTGGTCCACGTGGACGACGTGGCGGAGGGCCACGCCCTGGCGCTGGAACGGGGGCGGATCGGCGAGGCTTATATCCTAGGTGGCGAGGACCTGGACATGCCGCGGCTGCTTGCCCTGGTGGACAGCGTGATGGGCCGCCCGGCCGCCCGCCGCCTGCGCCTGTCGCAGTCCCTGCTGTGGCCCATAGCCGTTGGGGCGGAGGCGGTCGCCCGCACCTTCGGCACCGAGCCGCGGGTGACGCGCGAGATGCTCGCGATGGCCAAGAAGCGCATGTATTTCAGCCACGCCAAGGCCGCCACGGAACTGGGCTACCGGCCCCGTCCCGCGCGTGAGGCGGTGGCGGACGCGGTGGCCTGGTTCCGCGCCAACGGGCTGCTGCCGGCATGACCGCCCCCGCTGCCACCATCATCGCCGCCGCCGCCCTGCTAGCCTGGGCTTATCTGCTGCTGGCACATGGCCGCTTCTGGCAGGCCGGCCCGGTGCTGGCGCCGGCACAGCCGCCGTCCTACCCGGCGGTGGAGGTGGTGATCCCCGCCCGCGACGAGGCCGAGGGGATCGAGGCCGCACTGCGCTCCTTGCTGGCGCAGGACTATGCTGGGCCGCTGCAGGTCGTCGTCGTGGATGACGGCAGCACGGACGGCACCGGCGCCATCGCCCGCCGCTTGGCCTCCAGCTTAGACAGGTCCGCGCGGGAGCTGCTGGTATTGGACGGCAAGCCGCGCCCGCCAGGCTGGAGCGGCAAGCTGTGGGCCATGGCGCAAGGCGTCGCAGCGACCAGCGCCGGCCTGCTGCTGCTGACCGATGCCGACATCGTGCACGACCCGGCGCACGTCCGCACCCTCGTCGCCAAGGCGGAGCGGGACGGCCTGGACCTGGTGTCGGAGATGGTGGAGCTGCGCTGCCATTCACTGGCGGAGCGGGCGCTGGTGCCGGCCTTCGTATTCTTCTTCCAGATGCTCTATCCTTTTGCGCGCGTGAACGACCCGATGAACGCCATCGCCGCGGCAGCAGGCGGCACGATGCTGATGCGGCGCCGGGCGCTGGACCGCATCGGCGGCATCGCGGCGGTGCGCGCGGCGCTGATTGACGACGTGGCCCTGGCGGCGGCGGTGAAGCGCGGCGGGCGGGTTTGGCTGGGCCACAGCGCCTTGGCGCGCAGCCTGCGCCCGTATCCCGGAGCCGCCGATATATGGCGCATGGTGGCGCGGACGGCTTACGTGCAGTTGCGTCACTCGCCGGTGGTGCTGGCGGGAACGCTTGCCGGGCTGGCGCTGGTGTGGCTGGCGCCGCCCGCCCTGGCGCTGTTCGGGCACGGGGCGGCGCGCGGGATGGCGGCGCTGGCCTGGGCCGGGTCGGCGGCGTCGTACCTGCCGACCTTGCGCCGGTTCCGCCAGTCTCCGGCTTGGGCCTTGGCGCTGCCGGGCATCGCCTGCTTCTATATGGCCGCGACGCTCGGCAGCGCCTGGAACCACCACCGGGGCCGCGGCACCGTGTGGAAGCAACGCGCCTACCGGGGCGCCGGCGCATGACCCGCTTCCGTCTCCCTCTCCCTCCGGGAGAGGGCCGGGGTGAGGGGGTCGGCAGGCGCAGGTCCCAACCCAAGAAGGATGCATCTGCGTGGCACCGGCAGTTCTCCGCTCCGCAGCCAAGACCTCCTCAACCCAACCCTTTCCCGGAGGGAGAGGGAGCATGACCACCTTGGACTCTGTTGAAACCTGGTCGGGCAAGGGCCGAACGGATGAGAACTTCCCGGTCGGCTCCGCCCTGATCCGCCCGGCGCTGCGTCCGCACGTCCACGCCTTCTACGCTTTCGCCCGCAACGCCGACGACATTGCCGACAGCCCCGAGCTGGACGCCCCGGACAAGCTGCGACGCCTGGACCGCATGGAGGCGGTGCTGACCGGCCATGCGGACGGCGGGTCGCCGAGCGCCACCGCCCTGCGCTCCAGCCTGGCCGCGACCGGGGTCACGCCCCAGCACTCGCTGGACCTGCTGGCCGCCTTCCGCCAGGACACCACCAAGCGCCGCTACGCCACTTGGGAGGAGCTGCACGATTATTGCCGCGTGTCCGCGATGCCGGTCGGCCGCCATGTGCTGGACCTGCATGAAGAGGATGCGGCGACCCACGTCCCCTCCGACCCCCTGTGTGCCGCGCTGCAGGTGCTGAACCACCTGCAAGACGGCGCCAAGGACCTGCAAGCGCTGGACCGCTGCTACCTGCCCGCCGATGCGCTGGATCAGGCCGGCGCGCATGTCGCCGACCTGCAGGGGCCGCGGGAAACGCCGGGATTGCGCCAGGTATTCACGCATCTGCTGGACGAGGTGGACAAGCTGAACGACGCCGCCAGTGCCCTGCCGCTCCGGGTGCGCGACCGGCGGCTGCGGCTGGAGGTTGCGGTGATCCTCGGCCTGTCCCGCCGCCTGGCCCGGCGATTGCGGAACGGCGACCCCGTCGCCACCCGGGTCAAGCTGCGGAAAACGGACGTGGCCGGCAGTCTGCTAGGCGCGGCACGGTTCCTGCGATGACGGCCATGGGGACGGCCCAACGAACGGCTCAGGAAACCGCCTTGGGTGCCGCGACGGACGACCTGCAGCAGGTCGAGGCGTTGGTGAAGCGCGCCGGAACCTCGTTCTACCGCGGCATGAAGGTGCTGCCGCCGGACCGGCGGGCAGCGATGTATGCGGTCTATGCCTTCTGCCGCATCGTGGACGACGTGGCCGACGAGCCGGGGCCTGTACCAGACAAGCTTGCAGGGCTGGCAGCTTGGCGCGCCCGGATCGCAGCGCTCTATGCCGGGCAGGCCGACGACGCCGTGACCCGCGTGCTGCTGCCGGCCATACGCACCTATGCGCTGCGGCAGGAAGACTTCATCGCCGTGATTGACGGGATGGCGATGGACACCGACGCCATCATCGCCCCGGACCTGGCGACGCTTGACCTGTATTGCGACCGCGTGGCCGCCGCCGTGGGCCGCCTGTCGGTCCGGGCCTTCGGCGACTCGTCGGCGGACGCGGACCGGGTGGCCTGGCACCTCGGCCGCGCGCTGCAGTTGACCAACATCCTGCGCGACGTGGCCGAGGACGCCGGGCGGGGCCGGCTGTATCTGCCGCGCGAGTGGCTGGAACAGGCCGGCGTACCCTCGACGCCCGACGCCTTGCACCACCCTGGCCTGGCCGGCGTTTGCGCCCGTGTGGCGGCGGAGGCGCGCGAGCACTTCGACGCCGCCCACGCCGGCATGCGCCTGTGCTCCCCCGCCGCCATGCGCCCAGCCCGGCTGATGAGCGCGGCCTACGATGCCCTGCTGCACCGGCTGGAGCGGCGCGGCTGGAACCGGCTGGACCTGCCTGTACGCGTGCCAAGGTGGCAAAAGCTGCTGATCGCCCTACGTTATGCACGATGAAGGTTCAGCATGTCCACGTGATCGGCGCCGGCTTGGCCGGGCTGTCCGCCGCGATGGAGCTTGCCGAATCGGGCATCGCCGTCACCGTACACGAAGCCGGCCCAGCCGCCGGAGGGCCCTGCCGATCCTATTTTGACCGCGAGCTGGGCTGCCGCTTGGACAATGGCAACCACCTGTTGCTATCTGGCAACAGGTCTGCATACGCCTTCCTGGACCGGGTTGGCGCACGCGAGACGATGGGCGGCCCGGGGGCGCCGGTGTTCCCGTTCATGGACGTGTCCACCGGCGAGCGCTGGACCGTCCGCCCCAATGAAGGCCGCATCCCCTGGTGGCTGCTCAGCCGGAGCCGGCGTGTGCCCGGCGCCCGATTACGGGAGTTCCTGCCGGTGCTGGCCCTGTCCCGCGGTGGCCCGGACGCCACCGTGGCCGGGACGCTGCACGCGGGCGAACTATATCGCCGGCTGCTGGAGCCGCTGGCCATCGCCGCGCTGAACACACCTCCCGAAACCGCGAGCGCCGCCCTGCTCGGCGCCATCGTCAACGAAAGCCTGGCCCTGGGCGGCGCCGCCTGCATTCCGGCCTATCCAAAGGAAGGACTATCCGAGAGCTTCATAGACCCTGCCGTCGCCTGGCTGCGGGCGCATGGCAGCGATGTCCTGCTTGGCAACCGTGTTGCTCGTTTGCAACAGGCTAACGGTCGGGTGACTGCCGTGAACGACCGCCCACTGGCGGACGACGAGGGTGTGGTGCTGGCCGTCCCTGCCCCGGTCGCGGCCGGGCTGCTGCCGGGCTTGGAGGGGCCGGACCGCTTCGAGGCCATTCTAAACGTGCATTTCCGCTGTGATGCCGACCCGGGCGAAGCAGGTTTCACCGGCCTGGTTGGCGGCACGGCCGAATGGGTGTTCGTGAAAACCGGCGTCGTCAGCGTGACCATCAGCGCTGGCAACCGCTGGGTGGACCTCCCACCTGTGGCTTTGGCGACACGGGTGTGGGCGGATGTCAGGGCGGTGACAGGACTGTCAGAACCTATGCCCACATGGCGCGTGGTAAAGGAGAAGCGGGCGACCTTCGCCGCCACCCCCGATCAGGACCGACGACGCCCACCGGCGCAAACGGCGCTGGGCAACTTGGCCCTGGCTGGGGATTGGACGGCGACCGGTTTGCCCGCGACCATCGAAGGTGCAATCAGGTCCGGTTGCACTGCAGCATCCCTGTTTTCCCAAGTAGGCGTAAAAAAATCGAAATGCCGAGCGAGACCCTGACACGTCCCACACGCTACGGCGCCGCTTCGTTGCCTCGCATCCCTAATACCCTTTCCGAGGACCTGCTGGAGGACTCCATCGGCCGTGCCTCCGCCGCGCTGGGCAATCGGCAGCAGGCGGACGGCCATTGGGTGTTCGAGCTGGAAGCTGACGCCACCATCCCCGCCGAATACGTGTTGCTGGAGCATTACCTCGACCGGATCAATCCGGCGCTCCAGGCCAAGATCGGCATCTATCTCCGCCGCATCCAGGGCGAGCACGGCGGCTGGCCACTGTTCCACGGCGGCGTCTTCAACCTGTCGGCCAGCGTCAAGGCTTACTACGCCTTGAAGGCCATCGGCGACTCGACGGACGCGCCGCACATGGCCCGCGCCCGGGACGCCATCCTAGCCGCCGGCGGCGCCGAGCGCACCAACGTCTTCACCCGCATCCAACTCGCCCTGTTCGGCCAGGTACCGTGGCGTGCGGTCCCGGCCATGCCGGTCGAGATCATGCACCTGCCGCGCTGGTTCCCGTTCCACCTGTCCAAGGTGTCATACTGGTCCCGCACCGTCATGGTGCCGCTGCTGGTGCTGATGGCGCTGCACCCGCGTGCCCGCAACCCGCGCGGCATCGAGATCCCGGAGCTGTTCCGCATCCCGCCAGAGGAGGTGCGCGACTGGATACGCGGACCCTACCGCAGCGGCTGGGGCCATGTGTTCAAGGCAATCGACGGCGTGGTGCGGGTGGCCGAGCCCGCCTTCCCCGCCGGCGTCCGCACCCGCGCCATCGAGCAGGCGGTGTCCTTCGTCACCGAGCGGCTGAACGGCGAGGATGGCCTTGGCGCCATCTACCCGGCGATGGCCAACACCGTGATGATGTTCGACGCCCTGGGCTACGGGGCCGACCATCCCCATGCCGCTACCGCCTGGGGGGCCGTGCAGAAGCTGCTGGTGGTGACGGACGTCGAGGCCTACTGCCAGCCGTGCCTGTCGCCGATCTGGGACACCAGCCTTGCCGGACATGCGGTGGCGGAGGCGGAAGGCGCGGCGACCCCTGCCATAGACGCCGCCTGCGCCTGGCTGGTGGACCGCCAGGTTACGGATTTGCGCGGCGACTGGGCCGACATCCGGCCGGACGCGACGCCGGGCGGCTGGGCGTTCCAGTATGAGAACGCGCACTACCCCGACGTGGACGACACCGCTGTTGTCGGCATGCTGCTGCACCGCAACGGCGATCCGGCCCACGCCGACAGCATTTCCAAGGCCCGCGAATGGGTGCTGGGAATGCAGAGCGCCAATGGCGGCTGGGGAGCGTTCGACGCCGACAACACCCACCACTACCTGAACCATATCCCGTTTGCCGACCACGGCGCCCTGCTGGACCCGCCGACGGCGGACGTGACGGCGCGCTGCGTGTCGTTCTTGGCACAGACCGGGATGGAGGCGACGGAGCCGGCGATGGCGCGGGCCATCGAATACCTGCGCCGCGACCAGGAACCGGACGGAAGCTGGTTCGGCCGCTGGGGTACCAACTACATCTACGGCACTTGGTCGGTGCTGTGCGCGTTGAACGCCGCCGGGCTGTCGCATGACGATCCGGCGATCCGACGTGCCGTGGAGTGGCTGCTGGCGCACCAGCGCGAGGACGGCGGCTGGGGCGAGGACGAGGACAGCTACGACGCCGCGCCGCGGGGTGAGTATCACACCAGCACTCCGTCGCAGACGAGTTGGGCGCTGCTGGGCCTGATGGCCGCTGGCGAGACCGGACCGGCGGTGGGGCGCGGTGCGGCGTATTTGGCGCAAACACAACGGGAGGACGGAGAATGGGACGAAGCGCCCTATACCGCCGTTGGATTTCCCAAGGTGTTCTACCTGCGCTACCACGGCTACAGGCTGTTCTTCCCGCTGCTGGCGCTGGCGCGGTTCCGCAATCTACAGCGCGGCAACAGCCGGCGGGTGGGATTCGGGTTCTAGGGCCGCGGTCGCATGGGTCACAACAAAGGGCTACGCCGCTTCTCCCTCTCCCTCCGGGAGAGGGTTGGGGTGAGGGGGTAGCGCCTGCGAAGCGGGGCACTAACGGTGCCGCCGGGCCGAGGCCATAGATGGGACGGAGTAGCGCCGGACGACCCCCTCACCCCAACCCTCTCCCGGAGGAAGAGGGGGCAGGCAAGCCGGTTGGCATCGTCGTGGGCCTGGCTGCCGAGGCGAAGATCGCTGGTTTATTCGGGGGACGCATCGGCATTGGCGGCGGCACTGCCGCTGGTGCGGGAAGGGCCGCCAGCGCGTTGGTGCCGCACGTGTCCGCTCTCATCAGCTTCGGCCTGGCGGGTGGCCTCGACCCCGTGCTGCCCTCTGGCGCCCTGTTGGTTCCCGCAACCGTCCTGGCCGACGATGGGCGGTGGGACGCCGACCCCATCCTGACTGCCCGACTTGGCGGCCCCACCCCCGGCCTCCTGTTCGGTGATGGCGCCATCCTGGCTACAACAGGCGCCAAGGCCGACCTGCACGCCCGCACCGGCGCGGTCGCCGTGGACCTGGAAAGCGCCGCCGTCGCCCGGATTGCGGCCCGGCACGGCATGCCCTTCGCCGTGCTGCGAGCCGTGTGCGACCCGGCCGGACGCGACCTGCCCCGGGCCGCCCTGGCCGCGCTGGACGGCCAGGGCCGCATCGGCGCCTTGCGCGTCGTCGCCGCCATCCTGGCCCGGCCCGGCGACATCCCCGGGCTGATCGCCCTCGGCAGGGATGCCGCCCGCGCCCGTCTTGCACTGGTCACTCGCGTCCGGGGCATTGGGCGGCTAGGGTCCGCGCCATGAACGCAATAAAGCCCGCTGCCCGCTATCCCGCCATGGACGACCCGCAGCAGCAGCCGCGCTACGTGGGCATCCCGACCTTCTTCCGCGCACCAGTCGCGCAGGAGCTGGCCGACGCGGATATCGGCCTGATTGGCGTGCCGTTCGACGGCGGCGTCACCAATCGCCCCGGCGCCCGGCACGGCCCGCGCGAGGTACGCAACCAGTCCAGCCTGCTGCGCCCGGTCAACACCGCCACCGGCGCAACCCCCTTCGCCGACCACCGCGTCCGCGACTTGGGTGACTGCTGGATCGAGCAGCCCTATGCCCTGGAGGGCGCGCTGGGGGAGATCGAGGCGTTCTACCGCCGGGTCGTGGCCGCCGGGGTGACGCCGGTGACCTGTGGCGGCGACCACTCCATCGCCTTCCCGATCCTGCGCGCGGTGGCGGCAGACGGCCCGATCGGTATGGTCCACATAGACGCGCACGGCGATACCGGCGACGACTACATGGGCAGCCGCTACCAGCACGGCACGCCGTTCCGCCGGGCGGTGGAGGAAGGATTGCTGGACCCCACCCGCGTCATCCAGATCGGACTGCGCGGCACCAGCACCGTGCCCGGCAGCCTTTGGCAGTTCTCGGAGTCCAGCGGCATGAGGGTGATGCCAATGGACGAAGTGCACGATCGCGGCTGGCGCTGGGCGGTGGAGGAGGCGCGGCGCGTGGTCGGGGATCAGCCCTGCTATCTGTCGTTCGACATAGACAGCCTGGACCCGGTCTGGGCGCCTGGCACCGGCACGCCGGAGGCTGGCGGCCTCACGATGATCGAGGCGCAGCGGATGGTGCGCGGGCTGATGGGCCTGGACGTGGTCGGGGCCGACATGGTGGAAGTGTCGCCGCCGTTCGACGTCGGGGGCCTCACGGCGTTCCACGGGGCAGGGATGCTGTTCGAGATCCTCTGCGTGGTGGCCGCGGCCCGGACGGCGCGGCAGGGGGCGTAGGACAGGCTGCCCTGCCGCGAAGGTCGCCGCACTCGCACAGATGGCGTACGAAGCGCTGGACTCCCT
>CAXTCI010000056.1:17061-18464 GCA_964242325.1 uncultured Acetobacteraceae bacterium | reverse complement strand
ACGCGGCTTTGCATCGGCAAGGACCGTTCTTGCCCGCCCCCTCACCCCGACCCTCTCCCGGAGGGAGAGGGAGAAGAAAGGCGCTACTCTCCCCGGAACACCGGGCGGCGCTTTTCCATGAACGCCGTCCGCCCTTCCCGGTAATCCGCGCTGTCGAAGCAGGCCGCCACAGCCGCATCTACAGCCGCCACGTCGCGCGCGGCCTCGTCCCGCAGCACCTGCTCCACCACCAGCTTGTTCCCCCGCACCGACAGCGGCGCGTTGCCGGCGATACCGCGGGCCAGAGCATCCACGGCGCCGGCAAGCTCGGCCGCAGGCACCACCTGGTCCACCAGCCCGATCCGCAGCGCCTCGGCCGCGGTGATCCGCTCCCCGGTCATCAGCAGCAGCTTGGCTTGGGACGGGCCGACCAGGGACACCAGCCGCCGGGTCATGCCGAGGCCATAGACGATCCCCAGCCGCGCCGCGGGAATGCCGAAGCTGCTGCCCTCGCCGGCCACCCGCAGATCCGCCTGCATGGCGATGCCCAGGCCGCCGCCTAGGCAGAAGCCCTGGATGCGAGCGACCAGCGGCTTGCTGAACCGGGCCATCGCCTCCCAACCCCGCCGGGTCTGGGCGTCATACTCGCGCTGCGCCGCCGCGGTGCCCCGGCGCTCGCCGAACTCGCTGATGTCGGCGCCGGACACGAAGGCCTTGTCCCCGGCGCCGGTCATTACCGCCGCGCGAACCGCCGAGTCCCTGTCCCAGCCGTCCAGTATGGCGGCCAGACCGTCCCACATGGCGACGGAGATGGCGTTCCGCCGTTCCGGCTGGTTGAAGGTCAGCAGCCCCACCCCGTCCGACACAGACGCCAGCAGCTTTCCCGACGCGTATTCCGTGACCTGTCCTGATGCGAAGTCCATGCCCAGTCCTCATGCTATCCATAGGGATGTTGACACGTCCGGCCCCGCCCTCCCAGGGTCCGGCATGATCCGACGTTCCGCGCTCCTGCTCCTCGTTGTCCCGGCACTGGCCCTGGCCCAGCCGGCGGAGGTGCGGCACGAGCCGGTGGACCCCGCCGACGCAGCCCCGATCCTGGGCCGGACGGTGCTGGACCCCACGGGCAAGCCTGCTGGACGGATCGTGGACATCCTGGTGGACGGGTTGGGCGCCACGCGCGCGGCGGTAGTGGATTTCGGCGGTTTCCTTGGCATCGGCCAGCGCCGGGTCGCGATCTCCTGGAAGGCGCTCCATTTCAACCCGGCGGATGGCGGGATCATCCTGGAACTGTCCGCCGACCAGATCGCCGCCGCCCCGGATTACAAGGCCGGGGGCGCCACGATGATGGCGGCGCCTCCGGCAGCCCCCACGCCGCCGCCGCCGCAATGACGCCGGACGCCTCGTTTCGAGTCTGTGAGCAAGTG
>CAXTCI010000056.1:7799-16961 GCA_964242325.1 uncultured Acetobacteraceae bacterium | reverse complement strand
GTGCGGCATTGCATGGCCGGATGGGCCAGACGCCGGCAAGGCAACGCCAACTCTCCTCCAATCGCCGTGGCGCCGCGCCCCCCGCGATGAAGAAAGACGCGGCAGTGCAGCCCGCCGGTGCAAAGACCCTGGACGCGCTGAACGCACTGGTCGCCGGCGGCCAGACTGGGTTCGGCGCCTTCATAGCGGTTCACCTGACGGCGCAGGCCTGGACGCAGGGCGACATCGGCGAGGCGCTGGCCATCGGCACCGTCGCGGCGATGATCAGCCAGATCCCGGCCGGTGCGCTGGTGGACTGGATGCGGAGCAAGCGCCTGGCCATCGCAGCCGGCGCCGCCGCCATCGCCGTTAGCGCACTGTTGTTCGCCATCACGTCCGCCCGCCTGCCGGTGCTGCTGGCGGAGGTGCTGCACGGCTTCGCAAGCTGCATGATCGGCCCCGCCATCGCCGCCATCAGCCTGCAGTTCGCCGGCATTGACCGGCTGGGGGAGCGGCTAGGGCGCAACGCCCGCTTTGCCTCCCTGGGCAGTGCCGTCGCCGCATTGGCCCTGGGCGGCCTCGGCACCTGGGTATCCGGCAATGCGGTGTTCTGGGCCACGGCGGCCATGATGACGGCCGGGCTGATGTTGGCCTTGGTGTCACGGGGCGGCTACGCGGCGCTGCCGATCCAGCGCGAACGGTCCGCGCGGATGCCGCTGCGCGGGCTGCTGGACCGCCGGCTGCTGGCCTTTGCCATGTGCATCGCCGGGTTCAACCTGGCCAATGCCGCCATGCTGCCGCTGGTGGCGGGGGCGATCACCCGCGCCGCCGGGGCGAACGCCAACCTGGTGATCGCCGCCTGCATCGTGGCGCCGCAGGCCATCGTGGCGATGGCGTCTCCCCTCGTGGGCCGGTTGGCGGAGTTGTGGGGGCGGCGTCCGGTGCTGCTACTTGGCTTCTTGGCGTTGCCGATTCGTGGGGTGCTGCTGGCGTTCGGCGTCGCGCCGGGCTGGGTGGTCGCGGTGCAGCTGCTGGACGGCGTCAGCGCCGCGGCGCTCGGCGTGCTGATGCCGTTGGTGGCGGCCGACATCACCCGGCGGAGCGGCGGATACAGCGCAGCACTCGGCGTGCTAGGGCTGGCGGCTGGCGGTGGGGCGACGCTCAGCACTTGGCTGGCCGGGTTGCTGGCTGACCGCTACGGCGCGGCTACGGCGCTGCTGTGCCTGGCGGGCGCGGGCGCGGCAGCGGCGGCGGGCCTGCTGGCCCTGCCTGAAACCCGGCCGCCTCCTGCGCGTAGTTACGGAACAATCATGCCTGAGGAGGCACCATCATGAAGCTTCTATTCGCCGCTACAGTTGCCGTATCCGCCATGCTAGCCGCTGGCGCCTCGGCCCAGGCCGCCGGTTGCCTGAAGGGCGCCGCCGTGGGTGGCGTTGCCGGACATATGGCCGGGCACGGGGTGCTTGGCGCTGCGGGTGGCTGTGTCGTCGGGCGGCACGAGGCCAACAAGTCTGCTCGCCAGCAGGCGCAACAGGCGCAGCAGCCGGCGCAAAACGCCAACGCTCCCCAGTAGTAATAAATCTCCTCGCCACCGTGCCGCCCTCCTTTGGGAAGGGTGGGCACGGTGGTGTAGCCTGCTTCGCAGCAGGACGGCTTGCCGCGTCGTGACTGGTTCTGCATACAGCGCGACGTGACGCCTTTTACTTCTCCAGATGATGCCAGGAAGGTCGGGGGAGCTGTGCTCCGTCTGTACCGCACGGCCCTTGGCCGCGATCCAGATGCGGATGGCCTGACTGCTCTCGTTGCCGCTTGGCGTCGAGGCGCAGGTTTGCCAGACCTGGCGCACGTTCTGGCCGCCACGCCCGAGTTTGCCGCCCTGCATGGCCCGGGCCAGCCAAATGATCCCGCTTCCCCCGATGCGGCAGCACGCATGGCGGCTCAGGCCCTACCGGAAGGCGATCCAGCGGTTGCCGGTCTGGCTGCCTCGATGGCCGGCTTGTCCCGCGCGGATGCCGTAGCTGCCATTGCCGACGCCGCCCCGGTCTTCATGCGTGCGCCGTTGCTGCCAGGATTATTCCCCGGCGTAGCCCCGGATGACCCGACTGCCTACGGCTTGTGGGTCACGCTGCACGATACTCCGCCGGCGGCCTTTCGCCTGCCGCCGTTGCAGGGTCCGCGCATCAGCTTCGCCATGCCTGCAGGCGACAGCGAGGCCGAGGCTGCGCTCCGCACCCTCGCCAGCCTGCAAGCTAGCGCTTATCCGGACTGGGAGCTGTGCCTGGCCACCCGCCTGCACTCCGCCTGGCCAGCCCGTATCCTGGCGCGTGCAGCGGAAGGAGAGCCACGGCTGCGGCTGCTGCCAGGCCCCGGCGGACTGGACGGGCTGAACGCTGCCCTGGCCGCCCGCACCGGCACGGTCGCGGGGTGCTTGCAGCCTGGCGACACCCTGCCCGCCACCGCATTGTGGGAGGCCGTGCAAGCATGGATCGCTCATCCCGCGCCGGCCCTGCTTTACTCCGACGAGGACCAGGCCGGCCCGGACGGCGTCCGCCGTGCCCCGCGCTTCAAGCCGGATTACAGCCGGGATGCGCATCAGGCCGGCATCCCGGTGGGACAGCTCGCGCTTTATGCCGCGGCGCTGCTGGACCAGTTGGGCAGGCTGCGCCCAGGTCCGGACCCGTGGCACGACCTTGCCCTGCGCGCCGCAGCGCTGGCTGGCCCATCGGGCGTGCTGCACGTTCCCGCAGTCCTGATCCATACTGCCGGGCCGCCGCCGCCAGTCCAGCCCCGCTCAGCCCAACCCGCATTGACGGACCTGCCTGCCGTCACCGTTATCCTACTGACTAAGGACCGCCCGGACCTGTTGGGCGCCAGCAGCGCCGGGGTGCTGCGCCATACCGACTACCCCGCGCTGGACCTGCTGGTGGTGGACAACGGCAGCACGAACCTGGACGCCCTGGCCCTGTTGGACACCCTTGCCGCGACGCCCCGCGTCCGGGTGCTGCGCCGTCCCGGGCCGTTCAACTTCTCCGCCCTCAACAACTCCGCGGCCCAGGAAGCGGCGGGTGACGTCCTGGTGCTGCTGAACAACGACATCGAGATGCCGGACCCCGCCTGGCTGCGCGAGCTGGTCCGCCATGCCGTGCGCCCGGACGTGGGCGCGGTTGGCGCCCGGCTGCTGCACCGGGACGGGACGTTGCAGCATGGCGGCATGGTGCTCGGACCCAAAGGGCGGGCGGTGCACGTGCTACGCGGGGCGCCGCGCGATGCGCCGGGCTATGAGGGGCAGTTGGCTGTCCCGCGCGACCTGTCCGCAGTCACCGCCGCCTGCCTGGCAATCCGGCGCGAAGTTTGGACCCGAGTCGGCGGCATGGACGAGGGCCTGCCAGTCGCGTGGAACGACGTGGACCTGTGCCAGCGCGTCCGAGCCGCCGGGCTGCGTGTGGTCTGGACCCCGGACTCCGTGCTGCTGCACCTGGAGGGAGCGACCCGCGGCGAGGACGCCGCCGATGCCGGGCGCCAAGCCCGCTTCCTGGCCGACGCCGCCCGCTACCGCTCGCTATGGGGCGCGGCGGCCGACGAGGACCCGTTCCTCAACCCCAACCTGTATGCGACCGACGATGCCCTGGTGCTGGCGCCGCCGCGCCGGCGGCGTCCGTGGATGCGCCCGCCCGTTGCGTCTGGGATGCGCCCGCCACTTGCATCCGAGATGCCCGCGCCAGTTGCATCCGGCCCGGAAAGCTGATGTTACCAGCCACAGCCACTGATCGGACCCGGGCTTTGGACCACAGCCTGACCACCTCCGCCCCTGCGGCAGCCACTCCGGACCGCCTGCAGGACCCGGCGTTCGACGCCCTGTTCCTGCGCCCGGCCCGCACCGGCGTCGCCAGCGCCTGGTATGGCCATGTGCCCTTTGCACAGTGGCTGGTCGCCGCCGCCCGGCCGCAGTTGCTCGTCGAGTTGGGGACGCATAACGGCGTGTCCTATGCCGCCTTCTGCGGCGCCGTGGCCCAGGCTGGCGCCGACACGCGCTGCTACGCCGTGGACACCTGGCAGGGGGACGAGCACGCGGGCCAGTATGGCGATGAGGTTTACGACGACCTGCGCCGCTTCCACGACCCGCTGTATGGCGCCTTCTCGACCCTGATGCGCTGCACCTTCGAGCAGGCGCTGCCGCACTTCGCCGACGGCAGCATAGACGTGCTGCACATAGACGGCTTCCACACCTATGAGGCCGTGCGCGACGACTTTTTCTCATGGCTGCCCAAGCTGTCACCGCGCGGGGTGGTGCTGTTCCACGATACCAACGAGCGCCGGGGCGACTTCGGCGTGTGGCGCCTGTGGGCGGAGCTTCGGCAGCGTTATCCGGGCTTCGAGTTCCTGCACAGCCACGGGCTAGGCGTGCTGGCGGTCGGCCCCGACGTGCCGCCCGGGGTGCGCGCCCTGTGCGACGCCGGGCCGGAGGCGGCCGCCCGGCTGCGCGACCGCTTCGGCCAGTTCGGCGAACGCTGGATGGACCATTTCGAGGCGACGCAGGCCGTAGTGGCACAGCGGACCGCGGAGTCCCGCAACGCCGGCCTGCAAGGCGAGGTCGCGATCCTGCAGTCTTACCGCGCCCGCGTCGAGGTGATGGACGCCCTGCAAGCCGAGCTGGATGCGCTGAAAGATGTGCATGATGACGTCCTGGACGACCTGCACCGCGGCTGGACCTATCAGTCGGCGCTGGAGGCGCAGGTGTCTGCGCGCGATGCCCAGGCGGCGCACCTGCTCGGCCTGCTGTCCCAGCGGGCGGAGGATTGGGAGCGCGTCCACGCCGTCCTGGCCGGGCGAGACGCGGAAGTAGCTGCCCTGCGTGCCGACCTTGCCTATGCCCGATCCGTGCAGGCCGCGATGGAGCAATCCCGGTCGTGGCGCCTGACCGCGCCGGTCCGCATGCTGGGCCGCCTGCCGTTCCTGCGCCGTGCCCGGCTGTTCATCGGCCTGCTGCGCCGGGGCAAGCTCGGCGAGCATCGGCAGATGCTGGCCCGGCGCCGGGCTGACGTTGAGGCGTTGCAGGCGTCGCCGCTGTTCGACAGCGCCTGGTATTTGACGCAGCATCCGGGCCTGGCCGCCGCCGGGCATGATCCGGCCGCGCACTTCGCCTGGACCGGCGCCCCCGCCGGCGCACAGCCGAACCCCTGGTTCGACACCGCCTTCTACCTGGGGCGCAATCCCGCCGTCGCGGCGTCCGGCGACAACCCGCTGCTGCATTGGATCAGGACCGGGGCGGCCGAGGGGCTGGACCCTAACGGCTTCTTGGATGTGGACTGGTATGTCGCGCGTCACCGCGTTGCCGCGACCGGGCTGGACCCGCTGACCCACTACATCCGGCACGGCATCCCGGAAGGTCTCGACCCGAACCCCGGGCTGGATGCGGCGATCTATGCCATGGAGGGGGACCGCGGCGGGATGGACCCGCTGCTGCACTGGTGGCGCATCGGCGCCGGCACCGGCGGCAACCCGGCGCCGATGTTCGACTCCGCCTGGTATCGTCGGCGCCATGGCCTGGGCGCGGCCGACCCGCTGGCGCACTGGCTGGACAGCGACCGCCGTGGCCCGACCCATCCGCTGCACCTGCTGACCGAGGACGCACCGCAGCCGATCCGCTTCCCGGCGGTCGGGGAGCCTGATGTCAGCATCATCATCCCGGTTTACGGCCACCCCGGCGACACGCTGCGCTGCCTGTATTCCGTCATGGCGTGCAGCGGTGACGCCGTGCGTTACGAGGTGATCGTCGCCGACGACAACCCCGCCGCACCGACCGCGCCACTACTGGAAGTACGGACCGAGGGCGTGCGGTTCATCCGCAACTTGGAAAACCTGGGTTTCCTCCGCACCTGCAACGCCGCCGCGCGGCAGGCTCGGGGGCGGCATCTGCTGTTCCTGAACAACGACACCGTCGTGCATCCGGATTGGCTGGCGCCCATGGTCCGGCTGGCCGACCATGACCCCGCCGTGGGCCTGGTCGGGGCCAAGCTGCTGAATACCGACGGCACGTTGCAGGAGGCCGGCGGCAGCATCCTTTCGAATGGCTGGGGCTTGCCCTATGGAGCCGGAAGCGACCCGGCACTGCCGCAGTTCAACCATGTCCGCGAGGTGGACGTGGCGGTCGGCGCCTGCATCCTGGTGCCGCGCCGCGCCTGGGACCGGGTGGGCGGCTTCGACGACGCCTATGCCCCGGCATTCTACGAGGAGTTCGACCTGGCCTTTGCGCTGCGCGATGCCGGGTTCCGGGTGCTGTATCAGCCGGCGAGCCAGGTCACGCATCACGGCAGCAACTCCTATGGCGCGGAGGCGCGGGACCGGCAGAGCGCCATCAACCACGCCCGGTTCTGCCGCAAGTGGGCGCGCCTGCTGCCGGGCCAGCCCGCGCCGGACGCCATCCCGTTCCAGCAGCGCGAGCGCCCGGCCCGCGCCGGCACCGTGCTGGTGCTGGACGACCGAGTGCCGGAATGGGACCGCCACGCCGGCGGCCTGACCATCAGCCAGTATCTGCACCTGTTCCGCGCCCTGGGCTGGCGCGTCGCCTTCCTGCCCGTCGCCGACCCGGCGCCGTTGCAGCCCTACACCGAGGTGCTGCAACAGGCGGGGATCGAGGTGCTGCACGCGCCGGAAACCCTGGCGAATTGGCTTCGGGCCAACGGCGGCGCCCTGGACCTTGTTTGGACCGCCCGCCCCGACGTGACCGGCCCCAACCTGGAGCTGATCCGTGCGAACACTCGCGCGCCAATCATCTATTACACTCACGACCTGCACTACCTGCGGGAGCGCCGCCGCTACGAGGTGGACGGCGACCCGCGCGCCCTGCAGGAAAGCCGGCGCCTGAAGCGGATCGAGGAGCGCATATTTTCCAGTGTGGACCAGGTGATGACGCCAAGCCCGGAGGAGGCGCGGATCATCGCCGAGACGGTCCCGGCGGAGAAGGTGCATGTGATCCCGCCCTATATTGTGCCTCCGGCCGATACGGACCCACCGCCGCGGGCGGCCGAGCAGGACTCCATTATCTTCGTCGGCGGCTTCGGCCATCCGCCGAACGTGGACGCGGCGGTGTGGCTGGCGCAGGAGATCATGCCTCTGGTCTGGGCTACCCAGCCGTCCATCCGCCTGCTGCTGGTCGGCAGCACGCCGCCGCCGCAGGTGCAGGCGCTGTCCGGCCCACGGGTGGAGGTTACGGGCTTCGTTCCCGAAATCGCGCCGCTGTATGCGCGCAGCCGCATGTCGGTCAGCCCGCTGCGCTACGGCGCCGGGGTGAAGGGCAAGATCGTCGCCAGCCTGCAGGCCGGGGTGCCGGTCGTGACGACCACCGTGGGCAATGAGGGCCTGGACCTGGTGCCCGGCGTGGAGGCCCTGGTGGCTGATGCCGCCCCTGCCTTGGCGGCAGCCATTACCGATCTGTGGGCTGACCAGGCGATGCAGGACCGCCTCGCCCGCGCCGGTCAGGCCGTGCTGCGCGACCGCTACAGCGACGCCGCTGCCCGCCGCGCCCTGCACTCAGTATTGGCCGCTGTGGCGGAGGCCCGGGCGGGAGCGGCGGCATGAACGCCCCCATCACCCTGCCGACGACACGCATGTCTGGACCGCCCGTCGCCCTGCCGGGCCGCCCGTCCGTGCTGGTGGACCTGCGACCGTGCTACGAGGGCTTCGCCGGCATACCGCAGGAAACCCGGCTGCTGTTCGCGATGTTCGCCGACATGGGGCTGGGACGGCTGGGCGGCATGGCGTCCGGCATCCATTTCGCCGCGCCGCCGCGCCGGGCCAAGAAGGCCAACACGCCGTTCGACAAGATACTGGAACAGGCGCGCGTCATCGTCAGCATGGACACCAAGCGGCACCATGCGCCGCCGGGCCTGTCCCTGGTGCTGCCCGGCCCGATTCGGCGGCGCATGCACCATGTCACCTCCATCCTGGCCCTCGCGCAGCGAGAAGAGCGGCTCGACCTCCGCATCGATCCGGCGCTGTTCGAGGACTACCTGTGGATGAAGCTGTTCGACAACACGCTGGCCCCGTCGGACCGGCATTTGATTGGGCGGGCCGAATACTTCGCCACGGCGCTGGGGCACGAGAACGCGCGGTCGCTGTCGCTGCTGCCGCTGCCGTTCCAGCGCCGGGTGAATACTACGGGGTGGGACGTGTTCTTCGGTGCGACGGTCTCGCCCTACCGGCCTTCGCCGAGTACGGCGTTCATGATCCGCTATTACGACGCCCTGCCGCTGATCAGCCCGCATACCATCGGCGAGCCGTGGCCCCACACCAATAGTCATGCCCGGATGCTGTACCGGAACATGCTGCAGGGCGCCAACTTCTACTGCGACAGCGAGCCGGTGCGGGAGGACGTGCTGACGCTGTTCCCTGGGCAAGAGCGCCGGGTGCATACCATTCCCGCCCTCGTCGCCCCGGAATACCGTCCGGACGTGCGGCCGGAAGCTGAGCTACGCACGATCCTGAGGCGCCGCGCCAGCCAGGCGACCGCGCCCGCGGGTGGGCGGCGGGAAGGGCCGAACGATCCATTGCCGAAGCTCATCATCGCCTGCTCCACCCTGGAGCCGCGCAAGAACTACCTGCGGCTGTTCCGCGGCTTCGAGATCGCGCGGCGGATCACCAAGACGCCCATGCAGCTGCTGATCGTCGCCAACCCCGGGTGGCGCTCGGATGCGGAGCTGGCGGAGCTGAAGCTGCTGGTGCGCGAGGGTGCCTACCACGTGTCCGGGGTGCCGCTGCCGGAGCTGCGGCTGCTGTATTCGATGGCGCACCTGGTCGTGGCGCCGAGCCGGGCGGAGGGGTTCGATTACTCGGGCGTCGAGGGCATGGCGTGCGGCACGCCGCTGGTCGCCAGCGGCATCCCGGTGCACCGTTGGGTTTATGGCGACGCCGCCGAGTACTTCGACCCCTATGACGACGAGCAGTTGGGCGAGATCTTGGCCCGGCTGTGCGATTTGCCCCGCGAAACCGGCTACCTGTCCGACATGCGCGACCGCGGGCTGCGGCAAGCGGCGCTGTATCAGGCGCCGGCGCTGGCGCCTCGATGGGAGCAGGCGGTGCTGGACGTGATCAAGGCGAACGCCGGTGCTCGCTCTCCGTCCGGGAGAGGGTTGGGGTGAGGGGGTCCTGGCTGCGGAGCGGAGCACTTCCGGTGCCGGTGGCACT
>CAXTCI010000056.1:0-7699 GCA_964242325.1 uncultured Acetobacteraceae bacterium | reverse complement strand
ATCTTTTTCAGCATCAGCGGCTACATGGTTACGGGAAGCTGGCTGCGGACGCCGGGGCTATTGGTGTTCTTGCAGAAGCGGGCGTTGCGCATCCTGCCGGGGCTGGCGGCCTGCGTGGTGTTCTGGTTCCTGGCCGGCGCGCGGCTGACCCGGATGCCGTTGATGGGCTACCTGACCAACCACAACAGCCTGAAGTATCTCAGCAATATCATCCTACATCCCGTCCTGTATCTGCCCGGCGTGTTCGTGGGGCTGCGGGAGCATGGGGCCGTCAACGGGTCGCTCTGGAGCCTGTTCCCGGAGGCGCTGTGCTATTTGACCGTTCCGTTGTTCGCCGTGCTGGCCGTGCGGCCGCGCATGTGGGCCTTGGGGCTGGTGGGCGTCGCGGCGGGAAGCCTGGGGCTGTGGCTGTTCTACGGCTACGACGGCCCGGCGTGGGTGATCAACGCGACCGACGTGAAGTACATGCTGGTGCAGGTGCCGTTCTTCTTCATCGGCGGGCTGCTGCGGCTGCTGCATGATCGGGTGCCGGAGCTGTACCGGGCGGACTTCGCCATCCTGGGCTACTCGCTGAACTGGATGGTGTCGAGCTGGTATGGCTGGTGGAACATCCCGATCGAGTGGCTGACGCTGCCCTACATGGTGATCACCTTCGGCCGCGGGTCCATGCCGGTGATCCGCCGGGCCGGGCGTTTGGGGGATCTGTCGTATGGGATGTATCTGTATGCCTTTCCGGTGCAGCAGGTGATCCTGGGGGCGCGGCCGGACTTCGGCTATCCGATCCTGGCGTGCATGGTGCTAACAGTGCCGCTGGCGCTGCTGTCCTGGCACCTGGTGGAGGCGCCGGCGTTGCGGTGGAAACCTACGGTGCGGCGCGGGACGGCGCCGGCGGAGGTGAGGGTGGCCGAGTGATGCGGCCATGCGGGGGGCTTCCAACTCGCGCGGCTGTCCACGGACGTGCTGGGCCTGAAGTTCGGCTTGGCCTTGATCCGATATGCGGCCGCAATCCTTCTTGTGGTGCAGGCCGCCACCCGCTCTGACCCGTCTGCCGGCGCGCTGTTCATCACGAGCCGCTTGCGGCCGGGGATTTGAAATGGGCGGGATCAATGCAGCCGCTTCCTGAGATGAGGCGCTGCCCGGCGTAATGCGGCAATGCTTTTGCGGGTCGTGCGCCAGCGTCGCGCGGCTTTCAAGTCATTGTCCGCTTGCGCCTCGGCTTCGCGGGCTTGCGCATAGTTTTCGGCTGCTTCGTTGTGTGCGTAAAGCAGCATGGCTGCGATCCGCCAACCGTCAATCCGGGCTTTCAAGATGTCCGCCATGATCTGTTCTTGACCCCTTTACTGAGCAGGAACGCGAGCATCGGCGTCCCAACGTCCCTTGTGGAGCGCGACGAGAAAACCCGGAAGCGGGGTGCATCTCCTTAACCCGTGCCGGCACGAACCGCATTACGGCAATCCCTGGTCGCGACAGGCTGGGCTTGCGCCCAAGACCCGCAAATAGGAGTGCGCCGGGCATGGCGGAGAGCCAGCCCGGCGGGACGCTGAAAAATCACGGCATGCCCCGGTGTCGCGGGGCAATGCCTTTAGGCTGCCGTGTGCCGCTTAGCCAGGCCAAGGCCGATCAGGCCGCAGCCGAGCAGGGCGAGCGAGGCTGGCTCCGGCACCTGGACAAGGTTCGTCGTGATCGTTGCGTAGATGTCGGCACATACCGTCGAGCCTTCGGGCGAGTCGAACTGGTTGACGAAGGTGTGCCCGCCGTCGGTCGAGAAGCCGAGCAGGGCCAGGGTGTAGGTGGTGCCGCCGGTGGTGAACGTGGTGCTGGTGGTGCCGTTCGTGATGCTCACGATGTCGCCGTCCGTAACCGGGTTGCCGGTGACGTTCGGTGTGAGGTCAATCGAGAAGTCATAAGAGAATGTCGAGGCGGGTATGCCGGCCGGAGATGTGAGGGTCAGCAGGACGGACAAGTCAATGGACGCGCCGGTGCTCGGGAAGCTGTCAGCAGTGGTCGAGCCATTCCGATACGTGAAGCGTCCGATGTCGAACGGCGCTTCTGCGGCTGTGCTGAAGCCGGTCCCGCCGCCGCTGCCGGTGCCGTTGAAGGTGAACAGGTTGGAGAAGGAGCCTGAAGCCGCGGTTCCGAAGTCGAACGAGGCAACGCTGTTTGCACCTGACGCGCCGTCGTTGTTGGCGATGGTGTCGGTTGCTCCTGCGGCGCCTTGCAGGTTATGCCAGGATCCCACGTCGCTGCCGGCGAAAATGGTTGCGGCCTGCGCCTTTTCCGTGCTGGCGACGCTCAAAAGCGCGGCTGCGCAAAGCCCGGCCAGCATTACACGTGACTTCATTTTATAAATTCCCATTATGGCGCCGCCCGTTCGGCGCCGCTGAACCCGACACAGCAACGACCGTGCCAGACAATGTTTTCAGGGGTTTATTGAAAGGGCATCAGCGGCTTTCGCTTCATGTTGTCAATTCGTGTAAGCCGGCGGTTTAAGAAAGCTTTGACTATTGTCGGCGTCAGATCCCAAATACACCGCGAGTTGACTGGCATCCGGCAATGCTGCCCGCTTTTCTCATGTAAGCATTGCTGACAAGACATGTGCTAGGCAATGGAGCTAGTAAAAACTAGCATGAGCCGTTGCAATCGGTAGTGGCAGGCGTGGCGGAATCTGTGCCCCCAGTTGCGCGAACTCGCCTGCGGTTGAAACATTGCCGCCCATTGGTAATGAGGACTTTACGCGCTTTGACAATTGTCGAACAAATGTAGCTTTATCTCACAATTCATGTTAGATCGCTTTCCATCGTCGCAACCAACGGCTATGACGGAATCGTTCTGATCTCAAATCCAAGTCAATTGCCAAGCAAGCGCAACTATCCGGAGTCCCTAGCGAGGCTCAAGCATCAGGCATCGAGGTTGAGGAGAAGCAGCTTGCAACACGCACAAGAACAGGCCAGGGGCTTTGCCTACTACGGCTTCCAACCGCCAGCCGGTTCCCTCCTGCTTAGGAACCGCGGCCAGGATGGGGCGCAGACTCTGAACAGCCTGCACGCCATCAAACGCCGCAGCGAGCGCGACGTGCAGCTCATCCGTGCCGGCGACCCGGCCGCCCCTTTGCTGACTATCCTGAGCGGTTGGGCGTTCCGCTACAGCATGCTGCCGAATGGCCGGCGCCAGATCCTTGGCATCTACCTTCCCGGCGACACCATCGGACTCGACACCCTTCTGACTGGCGCGCCTGCCTACCCGGTCCAATGCGCCGGGTCCGTCACCTATTCCGTCATCAGCCATGGCCAAGCCGCCCTGCTGGCCGCCGAGGCGCCTTGGTTCCAACGCGAGGCGTTGGAGGCCCTGGCCCGCGGCCGTGCCGGGGCCGAGGCGGCGCTGACCCGGCTCGGCCAGTGCAGCGCGGAGGAACGGCTCGCGTCCGTGTTCCTGGAGTTGCACGAGCGCCTGGCCAGCCGCGGCCTGGCCGGGAATGGCTCGTTCATCCTGGAGCTGACGCAGCAGCAATTGGCCGACCTGGTGGGCCTGAACTCCGCCCATCTCAACCGCGTGCTGCAGCGCCTCAAGGCGCGCAAGCTTGTGGCCCTGGCCGGTCACCGTATCACCCTGCTCGACATGGGATCGCTCGAATGCCTGGCGCTGCGGCCCAGTTCGACGGTCGCGCTGCGGCAGGCATCCTGAGGCTGGCAGGCGAGCGCTCGACCGGGATGGCGGGCACATGCCGGGCAAGCGACCGGAGCTGCGGCTGCTGGTCCCGCCTCCAGATAGGCGCCGGACTGCGCGACGCCGCATCGGCAGCGGCAGGCCCATGTAGCTCGGCCTGAACCGTAGGCCACCTGCGTGACAAGCTGCGCGAGGCTGTTCAAAACTCCGGCTCCGGCGGCAGGATGCTGTGCCTCAGGCGCCGGCATCGGACAAGCCGCGTCCAGCACGGGACGCCTAGGCGCCAGCCGATCCCGTAGCGCACCGGGGTACTGGCTGGCCAGCCTGGAGGCGGGACTACCCACGCCGGGTCGTCCCCGAACGGACGGCGCAGCGCGTAAACCCGCATTCCGCCGATCACCGGAAGCGCCCGCAGCGCGCCGAAGCCGTGCATTTCGCCTTTGCTGTCCCGGAGCGCAAGCTCGGTGAAGTAGGCTTCCATGAACCCTGGCATCGGCCCGGCGTAGGCCAGCATCTTGGCCGGCACGCCTGCGGGGACCTCGACCGGCATCGGGCGCAGCAGCAGCAGCGGCAGGGAGGCGGCGACGGCCAGTGGGGCCAGCGGGAACCAGGGCGCTCGGCGCCAGCGCAACAGGTCACGCGCGGCCAGGAAAGCCAGCAGCGCCAGGCCGGGCAACGCCCACTGCCAGTAATGCACGTTGAAGAACCGCCACAGCCCCGTCGGCAGCAGGTCCACATAGGATATGTAGAGCAGTGTGTGCAGCAGGATCAGCACCGCCAGCAGCCCGGCAGCCCGTCCATGCGCCCAGGCCACCGCCAGCCCGGCCAGGGCGAGCGCCGCCCAGGGCGCCTCCCACAGCAGCCCGCGCCCGTCCAGGAACCAGTCCCGCGGGTCCGCCAGCAGGGTGTAAGCCTTCCATCCCAGGTCGTAGGGCGTGAAGCCGAGGCCGGTGGACATCGCCATGTAGGGGGATGGTCCCAGCCCGTAGATGCGCCAGTGCAGCGCGGCGTACGGCGCCGCCGCCAACAGCGCTCCGGTTGCGAGCAGCGCCATGTCACGCAGCCGTCTGCGGCCCACCTGGCTGTTTGCTCCGGGGCCGTCGTTCGGACTGTCGTTCGGGTCGTTGTTCGACTGGGGCCGCCATAGGCTGGCGGCGACGGCCGCTAGGACGCATGGCGCCGCCAGCAGCAGCTCGGTCGGGCGGATCAGCGGGATCGCCGTCGCTAGTAGGCCGATCAGCAACGGGCAACGGGCGCCCTGCATGTGAGCAGCGGTGGCGGCCAGCAGCAGCCAGATCAGCGCGGCGGCGGGGATGGTGTTCCAGGGTACGATCCACCCCTCGAACAGCATGCGGCTGCTGGCCGTGCCCAGCAGGAACAAGGGCACTGCCCAGCCGCGCTCCACCCCGACCCGGCGGGCGAAGGCCAGGAAGCCAGCGTAGCACAGCAAGAGCGATCCTAGGTTGACCGGCAGGAAGGGGTGCCCGTGGCTCCAGCGGGTGAACGGCGCCGCGAGGATCGAGTAGCCCAGGGGATACCAGTGGCGGTCCGGCACCAAGGCGCCCCGCATCAGGGATTGGGCGCTGTCGAGGTATTTTCCCTGGTCGAACCAGCCCCACCAGCCCAGCGGATACTGGCTGTTGTTGCCGGGGAGGTAACGGTCGCCGAGGAAGCACCAGAGATACCAGGCCGTGAGCGCCGCCGCTCCCGCCGCGCCGGGTCGGACGGCGACGGCGCGCAGCAGGGCGCTGACGGGTCCGTGCAGCCATGTCCGTCCTGTGGCCCAGCCGCGCCGGGCCAGGCTGGGCCGGGGCGCAAGGGTTGTGAGGGCCGGTGCGGTCATCCTCCGCGCAGGAGCGCCCGTAGGCCTCCGCGGCGTGGCGGTGGCTGTGGGGACGACTCTTGGGGGGCGGCTGGCTTTAGGCCGGGCCAGTTGGAGTAGTTGATGCGTGCCGCTTCCGCGGGGGTCAGCGGGGGCCGCGGCTGGTCGAGCCGGCGGCCGACGATGGCGGTGTGGTAGTTGGGCAGGATGCCTTGCTTGGTCAGGACCTGCTCGGTGGCGATCACCAGGCGGGCGATGGTGCGGTCCTTGGGGTCGGACCAGTCGAAGTTGCGCAGGATGCCGGTGAAGAAGGGACGCATGATGGCTCCGCCGTAGTCCTGGCGGTGGACGACGTCGAACCACTGGTAGGTCAGGGGCAGGATGCGGGAGGCATGGACGCCCTCCGAGGGGTCGTGGCCCATCATGAATTCGAGGGATGGGCGGGGGACCATGGTGCGGGTGTGGTCCACCAGGCAGTCCCAGCGGTATTTTTCGTCTAGGCAGTCGTTTAGCTCGTCCATGATGGCGAGCACTTCGGGTTCATACATGTGGTGGTCGGGGCCGACGTATTCGTCGAACCATAGGAGGCCGCCGGGCTTCAGGACGCGGTGCATGAGGGCATACATGTCCTCGATGCGGTCGAAGTGGTGGATGGCGGCCTGGATGAATACGGCGTCGTAGGCGGCGGTGGGCAGGTTCTCCAGGAGGACGTCGCCGGTGCGCAGATCCAGGCGGTCCTTGTAGGGCTTGTCGGCGATGCGGGCCTTGGCGCCCTCGATGGCGGTGCGGGACATCTCGTAGGCGGTGACGTGTTGGGCGTAGTTGTTCTGGACGAGGTATTCTTCCAGGAAGGCCATGCCGGAGCCGATGGCCAGGACCTTCGCGGGGGGCGGGTTGAACCATTGCTTGGCGATGGTGTCCACGGACCAGCCGTCCAGGGAGCCGGTCATCGGCTTGGCGATGGCGTGCTGGTAGAGGAACTTGTGCTGGGTGAAGTCTACCGGGTCGGCTTCGATGACGGGCTTGGAGCCGACGTGCTCACCCTTTTCGTAGCGTTCGTCCCAGATGGAGTTGGCGTGCTCCTGGTGATCGGCGGGCTGGGGGGCGGCTGGCTGGGTGGCAGCGGGGGGGTTGTCCATCGGGCCTGGCTCCTGGGTCGTGGCGGTTCCTTAGCGCGCGATTGGGGGTGGTGCCAACGCTTGGCGGGGTTTTGCTGCGTTTTGGTGGGGAGTTTGGGGGTTGCGGGCGGGATGGATGGCTTTGCTGCGGCGGTGGGATACCCGGGATGGTGCAGGTCATTCTCAAGCGGGGGCTTGGCTTCGTGGGCCGGTGACGGCGGCGCGGTGCGGCTTGGGCGTTGGGCGCGAACGGCTAGCCGTACTGATCCGTCGGCAAGGAAGCCGTCGTTGCGGGGTGCTGGCGGTGCGGGGCTCTACGGGCCGGAGGTGCAGCGTTGCTGGCTTGGGGATCGCCGCGCTGCAGGCGGCTCGCGATGACGGTGCGGGATGGGCAGCGCTAGGGTAAGTTGGTTTGGTTGCGCTGGCGCGGATTGGCGCGTGCGGAGGTACCGGTAGGGCTGGGGGCGCACGGGGCTGGTTGGCTTTTGTTTGTGCGGGGGGCGGCGGGGGTTGGTTAGTGATGGCCGCTCTTTGCTTTGACCGTTCTGGCGGTGGATGCCTCCGCGAAACGGACAACTTTCAGCGCCTTCGGCCACAGCACGGTGCTGCGGGGCGGCGTATGGCGCTTCGCTTATACGCCCTACGAGGCTTCCAGGAAAACGATCGGAGCAGATGGCGGTTGGTTAGTCGCCGGGGGGCGGACGCCATCGGACGTCCGTGCGGGCGTGGTGGTGCAGGACGGAGGCTACGGCTTCGGCCGGGTCTTCGGGGAGGGTATGGCCGGGGTGGATGGGGGCTCGGGCGGCTGCGGCAAGGTGGCCGGGCTCGGGCTGGCCGGGTTCGCGCTGGTCCGGATCGGGGGCGGGCTGAGTATTGATGGAGTTGCTGTCTTGCGGGCCGGGGCCGGGGCTAGGTGAGCGGTTGGCGCTCCTTGTGGGGCTGCTTGGCGCGGCTGCGCGGGCGTTGAGGTCGGCGACGTCGGCGGGGGTGCGGCGCTTCCAGGGGCGGCTGCCCGGGAGGGCTGCTAGGCCGAGGTCACGGAGGATGTCCTTGATGATGTCCTCGGCGGGGCGGCTTGCGATGTCGTCTTCGAGGT
>CAXTCI010000055.1:0-29447 GCA_964242325.1 uncultured Acetobacteraceae bacterium | reverse complement strand
GCTCAAGATCGAGCCGAGTGGATTGGCGATGCCCTTACCGGCGATGTCGGGGGCGCTGCCATGGACCGGCTCGTACAGGGCCTGCCGCCGACCGCTGGCATCCGCCGGACCCAATGATGCGGAGGGCAACATTCCCAGGGACCCCGCAGCCATCGCCGCGCAATCGGATAGGATATCGCCGAAGATGTTATCCGTAACCATCACATCGAACTGCGACGGTGCGCGGACGATCTGCATCGCGGCGTTGTCCACATACATGTGGGATAGTTCGACATCCGAGAACTCCGCCTGGTGCAAGGCGATCACCTCCTCGCGCCAAAGAACGCTGGTTTCCATCACGTTGGCCTTGTCCACGGAGCACAGCCGGCCACGGCGGCTGCGTGCCAGCTCGAACGAGAAGCGAGCGACACGCTGAATCTCGGCTGCGGTGTAGCTGTTGGTGTTGAAGCCGCGCCGCATCCCGTCCGGCCGGGTTTCGATCCCGCGTGGCTCGCCAAAATAGATCCCGCTGGAGAGTTCGCGGACGATGATGAAATCGACACCCTTCAGCACACGCTCCTTGAGTGGTGCTGCCTCATACAGCGCGGGGTCCGTGATGATCGGGCGTAGATTGGCGTAAAGGTCCAGGCTGCGCCGCAGCTTCAGCAGGCTTCCCGCCTTGCGCGCCTCGGCCGGGACCTCCGCGGTTTCCGGGCCGCCGGTCGCACCGAACAAGATGGCGTCGGCGCCGTCGATCGCCGCCCGGGTTTCCGGCGGCAGGACGTGGCCGGTCCTGCGATAGGCTTCCACCCCGAATGGCGCATCCTGCATGGTCACCGGCAGGCGCCGATGCTCCGTGAACCATGACAGCACCCGGCGGGCCTGGTCGGTCACCTCCGGCCCGATACCCTCGCCACCGATCACGGTGACGTTCATCATATTTCCCTTGGCAGGGCTCATGCGGCATCTCCGGTTGCGTAGATCCATGGGTGGCGTTGCTTATCCTGCGCCTGGAAGCGGGTGATGGCAGGGGCCTCGCGCATCGTCACCCCGATCTCGTCCAGCCCTTGAAGCAGCGCCTCGCGCCGCCGTGCCTCGACGGCGAACTCATGGCGTCGGCCAGACGGGGATATGACGACGCTGTTGCGGAGATCGACCGTGATCTTACCGGCGCCTTGGCTTTCCTCGACCTCGGTGGCCAGGCTTTCGACGATCGCCTGGTCCAGAACGACAGGCAGCACGCCGTTCTGGAAGCAATTATTGAAGAAGATGTCGCCGTAGCTGGGTGCGATCACACAGGCGACGCCGCGCTCCTGGAGCGACCAGACCGCGCCCTCCCGCGACGATCCACAACCGAAATTGCGGCCGCCGATGATGATCTGCGCCTCCCGGTATGGTTCGCGGTTCAGGATGAAGGCCGGGTCCTCCGATCCATCCGCCAGATAGCGAAGGGCGCCAAAGCACCATTTGGCCAGGGTTCCGCGGATGTTGTTGCCGACCAAACGCTCGATCCGGATAATCACGTCGGTATCGATGTTTTCCCGCAGGATTGGGGCGGCGACCGCCTCCAGGGTGGTGAAGCTTCTCATCGTGCCTCCAACGAACGGACGTCGGTGATGGCGCCGGCAATGGCCGCAGCCACCGCCATTGCCGGGCTGGCGAGGTGCGTGCGGGCACGCGGCCCTTGCCGGCCGACGAAGTTGCGGTTGCTGGTGGACACGGACCTTTCGTCAGGCGGCACCACTTCGCCATTTGCCGCCAGGCACATCGAGCAGCCAGGCTGCCGCCACTCGAACCCGGCGGCCTTGAAGACCTGGTCCAACCCCTCCGCCTCCGCATCCCGCTTGACGATTTCCGATCCCGGCACCACCCAGGCCCTGACGCCTTGGGCAACCTGGTGCCCGCGGGCGACGCGCGCCGCCTCTCGCAGGTCCGATAGGCGGCTGTTGGTGCAGGACCCGATGAACACCCAGTTCACCTTCGTCCCGGCGATCGGGCTGCCCGGGTTCAGGTCCATATACGACAACGCCGCCTCCATCGCGCGACGCCGGACTGGGTCTGCCTCCCTGGCCGGGTCCGGGATCATCCCGTCCACTGCCACCACGTGCTCCGGACTGGTGCCCCAGGTGATCTGCGGCGCGATACCGGCGACGTCGATCACCACCTCGCGGTCGAATACCGCGTCATCATCGCTGGGCAGGGTTCGCCACTCGGCGACGGCCTGGTCCCACTCCGCGCCCTTCGGAGCGTATCGGCGACCGGCGAGGTAGGCATAGGTGGTGTCGTCCGGGGCCACGAACCCCATCTTGGCGCCGAGCTCGATGGATAGGTTGCAGACCGTCAGCCGACCCTCCAACGGCATGGCTTCGATGGCGCTGCCGGCATATTCGACGGCATAGCCGGTGCCGCCGGCGGCGCCGATTTCTCCGATCAAGCGCAGGATCAGGTCCTTGGGCAGCACACCGGGCCGCATCGCACCCTCGAAGCGGACACGCATCGTCTTCGGGCGGCGTTGCACCAAGGTTTGGGTCGCCAACACGTGCGACAGTTCGGACGAGCCGATCCCAAAGGCCAGTGCCCCCAAACCGCCATGGGTGCAGGTGTGGCTGTCGCCGCAGACGATCAACATGCCGGGCAAACTCAGCCCCAGTTCGGGCCCGATCACGTGCACGATGCCCTGCCCGCGCTGCCCGATGTCGAACATCTGGATGCCGGCGGCCTTGGTTTCCGCCCTGAGCGCGTGCAGCAAGCTCCAACCCGTCTCGCTGGTGCCGGCGCGTCCATCGGCGCTGGAGATGGCGTGGTCGGGCGTGGCGAAGGTCAGTCCGGGGCTGTGGACCGTCAAGCCGCGCTGTTTGATGTCCAGCAATCCGCGCGAGCCGCCGAGATCGTGCAATAGATGCCGATCGACATGCAGCAACACCGCACCATCGCCCAAGTCCTTGACGACATGGTCGTCCCACATTTTCGCGAATAGCGTACGAGCCGCCATCGTTCTGTCCCTCCCGACGCTGCTACCCCCTGCACTGGGCGAGCTTTGGAACGACTATGGAGGAAGCGGCCCGGTCGGCAAAGCGTCGGTTGGGCACGGCGCCGTGTCCGGCTGCGATGGCTGGGTGAGATACTCCATCAACCGGCGTGCGGGTAGGGACAGGGCCGCCGGATCCCTGATGGCCAGGTTGAGCGGCCGGACCCGCCATTCCTCATCGAGCGCGACTGCCACCAGCCGCCCCCGGCGCAACTGCCCATCGAACACCTGCCGGGGCATGATCCCCAGGCCCAGCCCGCTCTCGACCATTCGCAACTGCCCTTCGAAACTGCCGACCCGAACCCGTACCCGGACCTCCCGTCCCAAATCATCCGCACTGCGGCGGCACAAAGTGTCGATCGAGCTACCCGTTTCCAGGCAGACGAAATCGTAGTCGAGCAGTTCGGCAAAGGTTAGCGAACTGCGCCCCGCCATGACGTGCGTCACCGGCAACACCACGATCAGCTCGTCCCTTCGATAAGGTACGATATGCAGGCCGGGCGCCGGGATGTTGCCGCCGAAGATACCCAGATCGGCAGTGTTGTTCGTCACCGCCTGGACGATGGCCGGGCTTATCCCCTCCTCGAGATTGATCCGGATCAGCGGATAGATCGCCAGGAACCCGGCGAGTTCCATCGGCAGGGTTTCCATGATGGACGATTTGTTGGCCGCAATCCGGACCATGCCCCGCACACCTCGGGCGAAATCCAGCAACTCCGCTTCCATGAGGGAGACGTTACCGCGTACTGTGCGGGCGTGCTGCAGCAGGGTGGTTCCGGCCTCGGTCAGGCCGATGCCTTTGGAATGCCGGGTGAACAAGTCCACGCCCAGCATGGCCTCCAACTCCGAGATGCGGCGGCTGATGGCGGAGGCAGCAAGGTGGACCCGCTCGGCGGCGGCGGCGATGCTCTGCTCCTCGACAACGGCGATGAACAAATCGAGGGTCAACAAGTCGAATTTAAGGGCCATAGGCAGCATGTTGCATAGTCTTGCAGACGTAGTAGCCCCAACCCAGTTTGGGGTCAGACGGTGCGGACGTAGTTCGGGCGTCCAAGCTCCACCATGCAATTGCTTCGGGTGGCAAGGGTTGAGCGGACCGCTATCCCCGTGGCAGCAGCCGCTGCACCTCCGCCGTCATATCCGCCAGCACCGCTTCCGGCGTTGCTTTCTGCTCGACGATGCGGGCCAGGTTGTCCACGATCGCGGTAGTGATGCGGACGCCGTTGCTGCCGGGGAAGGCGTACCAAGGCTGCATGATCGGGATCTGCTCCATCGCTGGTCGGAACAGCGGGTTCTCGCGGTAAAAGGCACCGAGGTAGCGGTCGTCGTTCAGGGTGAGCGTGTTGCTGGGCACGTAGCCGGTGCCGCGCACCATGATCGTCTGTCCCACCGGACCCGCCGCGAACTGCATGAACCGCCACGCCGCCGCCTGCCGCGCCAGGTCCTTGGTCAGCATGACGACGGTGTTGCCGCCCGTGGGCAGCTTGCCGCCAGGGGTGATGACCGGCATCCGCGTCGTCCGCAGCTCGACCGCCGGGCCAATGGAGCGTTGGAACTGGCCGATATAGGCCGTGGTGCCCATGATCATCCCGAGCTTGCCGGCGTAGAACGCTTGGAACGCCGCGTCGGTGGTGAAAGGCGGCATCTTGCCTTCCTTCACCATGCGGTCCAGCAGCTTGAGCGCGGCCAGACCTTCCGGCCCGAAGGCAACGGTCTTCTCGTCCGCGGACAGCATCTTGCCGCCGTAGCCGTATAGCAGGGCGCTGAACATCCAGTCGTCGCCGGGCCAGCGGTAGAACATGCCGCTGACGCCGTCGCCGAGGGCGGCGATGGCGGCGGACAGCTTGATGATCCCGTCCCAATCCCCAGGCATCGCATCCGGGTCGCCGCCGGCCCGGCGGACGAGCGCGGCGTTGTAGTACAGGACCGGGTTGCTCGCGCTGAAGGTCAGCCCGACCTGCTTGCCGCCCACCTGCGCCAGCTCCAGGATGCCCGGCGTCCACCCAGCCGCCGCAGTGTCGCCCACCTTGTCCAGGAAGGGATGGAGGTCCACGAGGATGCCGCGCTCCGCCAGGAACCGCAGGCGGTTCAAGCCCTGGAAGCTGACATCCGGCAGCCCGCCTGCGGCAGCCTGGCGGATGACGAGCTGCAAGCCGTCCTCATAGGTCGGAGACGGCGCGGGAAAGCGCACCGTTACGTCAGGGTTGGCCTTGGTGAACTCGGCCGCCACCTGGTCCATCACGTCCTTGAAGAACGCCGGCATGGGGTAGTGAACGACCAGCTCCGTCGCGGCCTGCGCGGCGGCTGGGCGGATGAACGGCAGGGCGAGCGGAGCTGCGAGCAGGGTCCGGCGGCGCATGGTGGTCTCCTGTGGGTGGGGATCAGCCTTTGAGGCCAGCGGTGGCGACGCCCTGGATGAAGCGGCGCTGGGCCAGCAGGAAGGCGGCGACCATCGGCAGGGTGGTTATGACGCAGGCGGCCATGAGGGCGCCGGTGTCGTTGCCACCCTCCTCCGCCTTGAAGAACAGGACACCCAGCGCCGGGGTTGCCATTGTTTGCGTTTGCACGACGATCAGCGGCCAGAATAGGTCGTTCCAGTGGGTGACGATGCTGAAGGTGGCGAACGCCGTCGCGGTCGGCCAGGCGTTGGGCAGGATGACGCGCCATACGATGCCAAGCTCGCCCATGCCGTCCAGCCGGGCCGCCTGGATCAGCTCGTCCGGCATGGACTTGAACGTCTGGCGGAACATGAAGATGGCGAAGACCGAGGCGGCGAAGGGCGCAGTCAGCGCGGTGTAGCTGTCCAATAGGCCGAGCTTCGCGAAAGCGACATACAGCGGCAGCGCCGGAACATGGGCGGGGATCAGCAGGCCCAGCAGCACCAGCGCGAACACCGCGTCCCGCCCGCGCCAGCGCAGCTTTGCCAGGGCATACGCGCAGGGAACCGCAAACAGCAGTTGCAGTGCCAGCAGCACGCCGCAAACCACCGCGCCATTGAGCAGGGAGCGCACCAGCGGCACGGCCGTCAGCGCCTTGCGGTAGTTCTCCCAGCCGTAGAAGCGGTGAGGCCACAGGGTGAGCGAGGACTGGAAGATCTCGCCGCCGGGTTTGATGGAGGCGGAGAGCATGAAGATGTATGGGGACAGCACAACAAGCCCCGCCAACGTGAGCAGCAGCAGGCGCGGCAGGTCAGCGGGGAGGGAACGCGAGGTCATCTTCTCCCTCTCCCTCCGGGAGAGGGTTGGGGTGAGGGAAACAGCACGCGCAGCAGCCCGACATTGTGGGACTGGTTCTCTGGCAGGCCGAGCGCAGTTCGTGCGGCTTCCCTCACCCCGGCCCTCTCCCGGAGGGAGAGGGAGCAGCAAGCGTCTTCGCACTCCGAGGCCGCACACCTGGTCATCCGTAATGCACTCGGCGCTCCAGCACGCGCGTTTGCAGCAGCACCAGCGCCAACACGACGGCGAGGAACACCGCCGTGATCGCCGCCGAGTAGCCGATGCGGAAGAAGGTGAACCCCTCCATGTACATCAGGTGCAGCAGCACCTCGCTGGCCTTGTTCGGCCCGCCCTGGGTGAGCGTCTGCACCGTGTCGAACACGCGCAGGCAGCGTATGGCGGTGATGGTGACGACGAACAGCGTCGTCGGCCCCAGCAGCGGCCACGTCACCAGCCAGAACCGGTCCCAAGCCCGCGCCGCCCCGTCCGTTTCCGCCGCCGCGCGCAGCTCCGGTGGGATCGCCATCAGCCCAGCCATGAACAGCACCACGACGTAGCCGAGGTTCTCCCACACTCCGATCATGCACAGCGACGTCATCACCCACTCGGACGAGCCGAGCCAGTTGACCGGCGCGATGCCCAGCAATCCCAAGACCTGGTTCACCGGCCCGATGGTGGGGTGCAGCAGATACTCCCAGGCAGTCGCCATCGCTACCAGCAGCGACACGACCGGCAAGAAGAACACGGCGCGGAACAGCGCCCGCCCGCGCGTCCCGCCCTCGATCAGCAGCGCCAGGCCCAGGCCAATCCCGACGGACAAGGGCAGCACGGCGGCGACATAGATCAGCGTGTTCCGCAGCGCCCCGCGGAAGGCCGGGTCGCGCAGCAGTTCGGCGTAGTTGTCGAGGCCGATCCAGTGCAGTGGCGGCCCGCCCAGCTCCATGTCGGTCAGCGACACTGCCAATAGCGCGGCGGTAGGCGCCAGCAGCAGCACCGACAGCGCCAGCACGGCGGGACCGGCCAGCGCCCAGCCGGCCAGGCTGTCCAGCGCCGCGGACCGACGCGGAGCGGCGCCTGGGGCTAGGTCAGACATGGGACGAGCCAGATGCTGCCTGCCCCCTCTCCCTCCGGGCTTGGGCTCCAAAGCGGACCAAGGCCGGGGTGACGGAGGCAATGCACCGCAATGTTCGTTGGGAGAGGACGTGCACCTGTTGGGATAGCCGGCGCTTGTGGCCTCCCTCACCCCAACCCTCTCCCAGAGAGAGAGGGGGCAGGAAGCGTTCCATCACGCCCTCGCCATGGCCGGGCGCAGCGCGATGCGCGCGCCCTCCGTGCCGAACAGCAGCGCGCCGGACCAGTCGGCTTGGAGGTGTGTTCGGTCGCCGGCCCGGACCCGCCCGGCGTCGGCGACCGCCATCCGTGCCACCAGGGCCTCCCCGGACGCTACGCGCGCGTGGACCAGCACCTCCGCGCCCAGGAACTCGACATGCTCGACCGTGACCGCCAGGCCGGACGGGGCCAGCCGCAGCAACTCCGCCCGCAGACCCAGCACCACGGGTGTGCCCGGTGGGGCGGCGGCGTGGACCGGCAGCGTCACGCCCGCCAGCACCACCCCGTCCGTCCCCGCCACGGCAGCCAACGTGTTGATCCGCGGGCTGCCCAGGAACGCCGCCACCCGCAGGTCGCAGGGATCGTCATACATCGTCCGCGGCGATCCGACCTGCAGGATGCGCCCATCCAGCATCAGCGCGACACGGTCGGACATCGTCATCGCCTCGACCTGGTCGTGGGTCACGTAAACCGTCGTGACGCCGGCCTGGCGATGCAGGTCTACAATCTCCTTGCGGGTCTGGGCGCGTAACTCGGCGTCCAGGTTGCTCAGCGGCTCGTCCATCAGGAAAGCCGCGGGACGCCGGACCAGGGCGCGGCCCAATGCCACGCGCTGCCGCTGCCCGCCCGACAGCTGCACCGGGCGCCGGTCCAGCAGGTGTTCGATCCGCAGTGTTTCCGCCGCTGCCCGAACGTCCGCAAGGATCGCCCGCCGCCGCGCGCCCTGCCCCGGCACCAGGCGGCCTAGCAGGGGCAACCGCTCCAGCACCGACAGACGGCGCATCGCTAGCGGCACCGCCATGTTCTGCCCGGCCGTCAGGTGCGGATACAGGGCGTAGTTCTGGAACACCATCGCCACGTCGCGGTCCGCCGGGCGCAGCCGCGTCACGTCCCGCCCGCCAATCCGCACCTGCCCGGCGTCCGCCGCCTCCAGCCCGGCCAGGATGCGGAGCAGTGTCGTCTTGCCGCAGCCGGATGGCCCGACCAGGGACAGGAACTCGCCGGGTGCGAGGGTGGCCGACACGTCGCGCAAAACCGGCACGTCGCCAAACCGCTTCTGCACGCCCTCGATGCTGATGCCGTCCGTCACTTAGGGGTAAGCCTCGGCGCGGACGTCCTGGAGCCAGGTGCGCTCCATCCCGTCCGGCACGACTAGGCGAGTGGCGACCTCATCTTCCCCGAACTCGTGCACAAGGAAGCCACAGGGACGCTCCCCCGGCAGGCCCGGCTGCTCCGAAGGGTCCACGATGAAGGCAACGGACGGCGCCCAAGCGTAGCGCACGGGTCCGCGTGCTTTTTCCCTGTGCAGGTGCAAGTGGCCGGACGCGACCAGACGCAATGCCGGGTGGGCCATGACCGCGCGGACCGGATCGCGCGCAAAGGGTGGGACGGACCAGTAGTCGAACGTGGGCTCATCCGGACCGGCAACGAAGAACGGCTTGTGAATGAACACTGCCAGGCGGCGGCGGCCTAATGTTCCCAAGGCATCCGCGACCATGCCTGCCTGCGCGTCCGCCTCGGGGTGCGCACCCATCACTTGACTGTTCAGGCCCAGCAGCCGCCAGCCGTCCAGGTCATGTGTCCAACGATCCCGGCCGAGGTGGCGGCGGAAGCGGTCCAGCCGCGCGTCGTCCACTGGCTGGCGCGGCGCGCGTTCAGGGTGATCGCCTACGTCGTGATTGCCCGGCACGCACAAAACGGGGCCAGGCAAACGAAGGTGGGCCGCCGCGGCGAAGGCTAGGTCAGCTTCCCGGTCCGCTCCATCCAGGGAGGCGTCGCCGGTATGGACCAGCACGTCCGGGCGCAGCACATCCAGCGCCGCTGCGGTGCGGTCAAAGTTTGCGCGGAACAGATGGGTGCCGGCGCCCAGATGGGTGTCGGAAATTTGTGCCAGCGTGAATGCCATGACCAGGTGCCTAGCCCTGGGGCCGTTACGTTGACATGACGGAAAGATGACGATTCCATGTCAATTCAGATGCTGCCCTAACCCGGCCCTGACCCAACACCGATGCTGGTGGCAAATTCGGTGGTCTGCTGTCAGGCTGCTTGGAGTGCGGCGAAGCGTGAGACAGTTCGAGGTTCGCCTGGTTCTGCCCGGCGGTGAAGATCGGGGTATTGATCTGTGGCGCGAAGCTCCATGTCGTTGCCATCCCGGTGAACAGCTGGTTTAACAGGTTGCTCGCTACCCCGTCCGAGGCGGTGAGCGTGATGCTTGGGAAGAACGCCGCCCGCGCCGCCCCAATATTGGCGTTGGCCGCCAACAAGTTGTGCTCGGCCGCCCGGATATTTTGGAAGGCCTCCGGTCGATGAGCCTGGAGCGGATGCGGCAGATGATTGAGCTTGGGCGCCCTGACCCGTCGCTGGCGCGGCAATGCGTACAGGAGACGACTCGACCAGGCCATTTCCACCAGGCTCGGACGTCACCTGTGCGGTTTGACTTCATTGGAAGCGGAACAACGGAGTAGCGGGTCACTTCAACGTCCCCTTCCAGGGCCGCCACCAGGCCCACTTCCTGAAGCAGGCCCGAAGCCCGGCCCGCTGCCGGCATTCGGGGTGGTGTCACTGCCAGGCGCCTCCCCCGTACGCACGGAGTCACCCGGTTCCGGCCGGACTCCCGGGCGTCCGCCAGAACCGCCTGCCCGTCCGTCGCCGGCACGTCCAGGGCTGCCAGGTGATCCGAGCGCCCGGTTGGGCACCGGCGCCGGCTCGAACTGTCGGGCAGGCACCGGGGCTGCACCCCCGCGCGCAGTAGGACCCGCGGGGTTGGATGTCTCGAAGCCGACAGCACGCAGGCCGCCAGCGTCGCGCTTCAATGCCAACACGGAGCGGCCGGTTCCAACTGCCTCAAGGCCCGGCGCTGCTGCCGAGAAGCCCTGGCCGAACCGCAACCGCTCACCCTCAACCACGGCGAAGGTCTCGATCAGCAGGCCCTGCACCCCGACACCGAACAACGCCGCCGGGTTCGACGCGAGCAGGTCGGGCGCAAGCTGCTCTGCCTGCAGCACGCCACCGTCCAAACTTCCTAGAACGGTCACGTCCTGACCATCCATCGCCAGCGCGTTCGGCATGAGGTGGATCGGCAAAGTGCCAATGCGCCACAGCGCCCCTGCCCGCACCAGGCGTCCATGAACGATGATGTCGCCGGCTGGGCGCCGGTCCAGCCGCGTCGCCTCAATGACGCCGTCCGGGCGGCGTAGACCGCTGACGGCCACCCATTCACCTGGCGCTGGCCGGTCCCCCGAAGTTTCGACGGACACGGCGACCTGCTGCCCAGCAACGCGGAGGCTGGCGCCATCGGCCTGTTCAACCGGGCCGGACACCTCGTAGCGAACGGAGATGGTGCGTGCGTGCAATGCCTGGCCTGTTCCGGCTGCATCGATCACTGCGACCTGGCCCACGCGCAGCGCGTCCGGCGCGGCCGGGCGATCCCCGATCAGGATCGGCACCCCGGGATCGAGCGCGACTTCCTGCCCGGCCAAGCAAATGCTGGCAAACCCGGTGATGACAGCGACGATGCCGGTTCCGCCAATGCCCTGTTCGGCTTGCTGCACTGGGGCGCCGGTGCCGCCGATGCCCCGGTCAGCAGATTGCGGCCCCACCGCTCCGATCCTTTCGGCATCCCGACCTGCTTGCCGCACCGCGGCACCCGTGCCGCCAATGCCGCGGTCGGTCAGGCTGTGTCCAGAAACCGGCGGCACTGGGCCACCGTCCGGCCCAACGCGGCACACGCCTGCCGTATTCAGGGTATGCGCAGCTTCAGGCACTACCTTGTCCGACATGGAGGGGGTGCAGGACGCAAGTAGGACGGTAAGCAGGACCGTGCCGAAACGGCGGGGACGGCGTGCCTGGTCAGCCGGCAATGGGCGGCTCCGGCTTTGTCTCGTCCTCGGTGTAGAGATAGATGCCCAGGTTCACGCGCCGGGTTGGACGGACACCATCGGCCAGGGTGTCGTCCTGGTCGGCGATGCCAAGCGCCACCCGGTTCACGTCCAGCAGCAGCCGGGTCGCGGCGTCCCGGGCTTCGTGTTCCAGGGCTGCAGCGGCTTCCAAGCCCAGGCAGTCGTAATGCACGCTGCGGTCCAGGAACGGAGCCGGGCCAACTGCCGAGATGTTGGCCGATGCGGCAGCCACATGATCGTGCAGGTTACGCGCGAAGTAGAACAGCCGGGCGTCGAGGTTCTCCGTTGGCAGGAACCCGGCTGTTTGCAGCCGTACCATGCCGTCCGCGTCCAAGGTGGCGATCCCCTGGGCGACCCACTCATCCAATATGGCACGGGGCCGCATGTCCCGCGTGGCACTCATGACGAGCGCCTCGAACGACGGTGCAGGGCCAGTGCGGGGCAACGGCACGGGACTGCCGTTCGTGTCGGTGTGGCTGCCGAGCCACCGTGCCACGAGTTGGCTGTTGAGCGTCACCACTGCCGGTTCGTCCTCATCCCCGGCCTCGACACGCTGGCGGCGCAGTTCCTTTCGATGGATGCCGGTCAGGAGAGAAACCCGGCTGTCGTTGCGTGAGCGTTCGCCGGGCAGCAGGTCGCGCGTGGCGACCTCCACGTACAACGCCCGCAGCAGGTCCACGAGCACCGGAAAGGTGATGCCCGAGCGGATAAGCAGCCGCACGAGCGGGCGCAGCAACCGTGCGAGCGGGCGCAGTAGGGCGTCAGGCGGTGGGGGACGGAATGCAGGGTCGGAAATGGGGGGCTGGCTCCTTGGCCCAGTGACGTAACACACGTTCTCGTGGGAAAATAGCCCACATGTACTATCCAGCTTGACGTGGGAAATATACCCACGTTAGGAGGAGGAACACCAGCGAGGTTGCTCCCATGAACGTGGTCCGCTCCCACCCTCTCGCCTCCTATGCGCCCCCTCCTGCCGTGTGGTCCGACCCGCACGCCGATTTCCGGCAGCTCCGCCATCAAACCAAGAATGCCCTGGCTGTCATCATGATGCAGGTTTCTAAGCACCTTACGGCTGGTGGCTGTCCCGACCTTGCTGCGGACATAGAGCGCCGGATCATGCTGACGGCCAAGATTTCGAATGCGCTGTTCGGGCTGACCCAAGCACCGGCTCCGCTTGCGGAGCGCTTGAACAGCTTGTGCGATAGCCTGGTCGGGCTGCTGGGCGATCCGGCCCAGCGCTTCACGGTCGAGGTGGACGTAGGTTCCGGGGTGCCATTAAGCCTTGAGGCCCTCATCCTGCGCGCGACGCACGAGCTGGTCGGCAACGCGGTCAAGCACGGGATGCACATGCGTTTGATCGGGCGCATCCAGGTCTCGCTCACGTCCGACGCGGACGGCACGATGCTGATTGTGGCTGATGATGGCTGGGGCTGCGCTGCCCATTTTCAGCCTGGCGAGGGGCTTCAACTCGTCAATCTTTTGGCGCAGTCGTTCGGCGGCCAGGTCACGCTGCAGCGCCGGGGCGACACAACGCTGGCGACCTTGAGGCTGCCTGGGTCGTGACCAGGCCATCTATGCGGACCGTGTGTTGGCGGCTGATGATACCGTTGACGAATTCATCCAGCCCGCCAGAACGCCTAGCCAGGAGCCGCGGCAGCCCCCCTTCAGCCCGGGAAGATGGGGGTTCCGCAAGATCGTTGGTGTCGAGAACGGAGAGGTAACTCCGAATTCGCCAACGGTATTCGAGCGTTTACTGTGCAGTTTTGAGCAAAGGGTCATGTGCCCCCATGAACACTGAGACCGCCCCCGGCACTGCCGCCTCCGCCCAGACTGCTGCAGGCGCCAGCGCCGGAGCAGGCAGCATGGCATCAGTCACGGTGCCACGCAGTGAGCGGCGCACGCGCCGAGGCGACGCGAGCCTTACGTTGCTGCTGGCCGTACAGGGCTTGACGCTCTTCGTCGCCATTCCGTTGGGCGCCGCGCACCCAGCGGGACGCTTGCTGCTCGACGCCGGCCGTCTCGCGTTTGCGGTGACGTGCATTGTCGCTTTGACCCGGCACCACATGGTGCGAGGCGCGTTGCTCGCCGGGCTGGCACTCCTTGCGGGGGCACCGGCTCTCGCCGAAAGTATGGGCGCATACCTCTACATTGGTGCGGATGCGCAGCACGAAGTGGTCGCGCTCCTTGCGTTCGCCTTCAATGGGCTGGTCACGGTGCTTGTCGCGCGCCAAGTTTTCGGCCCTGGGCGCGTGACGGCGCACCGGGTGCAGGGCGCGGTGCTGCTCTACCTGAACGTGGCTGCGCTCTTTGCCATCGCCTACGGCGTGCTTGAGGCACATGCGCCGGGCGCGATCGCGCCGACCGCGGGCGGCACGCTTCCTGCTGCGCTTGGGGCGAAGATAGCCTCGCTGACGTACTTCAGCCTCACCACGATCACGACCACTGGATATGGCGATCTCGCTCCGGTGCATCCGTTCGCGCGCAGCCTGGCGAACCTGGAATCTATCTTCGGGCAGCTCTTCCCGGCGACACTCCTGTCACGCTTGATCGCACTCCACCTTGCACAGGGGAGTGATGCTGCGCGCACTCCACTGGCACGCGAAGAACATGGGAGCACCACGCACACAGGAATCCTGTTCACCAGGTAGCACAAGGCTCAGCCTCCCCACCCTGGAACTGTGACCATCCTCCACTACGGCCTACGCGGCCGCGGCAAGTTGTTCTTTGTCGGCAGACGCGATACCGATCCGACCGCCGCTTCCGTGCACCAATCGCAACCTCCTCCGTCCAAGTGTTGCGACGACCAGTGGAGGCCTCCCACGCTGTGTGCTGCTGTATGGTGGGGCGCCGCAGCCGGTTTCCCGGTGCTGGCTGCCCAACCCCGACCGGTGCCCGGCAGGTGTGGCTGAGCGCATCCAAGCAGCCCTTGGCAGCCTGGCCCAGGACCTGTGTCAGACCGTGACATTTGACCGCGGATTTGAGTTCATGGGCTACCCTGCCCTGGACCGAGGGCTGGTTGTGACAAGCTACTTCTGCGACCCGCGTAGCCCCTGGCAGAAAGAGGCGGTTGAGAACACGAATGGGCGGCTGCGGCGCTACCTGCCCCCAAATGTGCCGGCGGCGCGGCTCACGGCCGAAAGCTTGCAGGCACTTGCCAACCGGTTCAACGCCGCGCCGCTGCCTGGGCCACCGCCGCCTGCCGAGGTGTTTGAAGGGCGTCGCGATCCTATCCCAGCCAAACGCGACACGGCTGCAGACGTGTCGCGTTTGGCCTAGAAACAGCACGCGATAAACAGCTGTCACCTGTGTGCCAGGTAAAGCTGGCGCACCCTACACGGCAGTTCTGCCGTAGAAGGCTGGTCGTGGCGGTCGTGACGATGAGGAAGTGCGGCTTCAGCCAGCCTGGTGTGTCGCTGAAGGTCGGCCGCGCAGCAGCAACTGGGACATTCGGCGGGACGCTCAAAACCTGGGACTATAGACATCATCAAATCTTGAGAATGGCGGGATTTGCCCCCGTCCTCGTCACCCGTTACCGTCTCCCCATGGTCAAGCCGCTATATGACGTCGCCGCCGTTCCAGGCGACGGGATCGGGCCGGAAGTCGTCGGCGCTGCCCTGTCCGTGATGCTCCAAGCGGCGACGCAGGCCGGTGTGGCACTGCGCGTGACAGAGCACCCTGCCGGCGCATTCCACTTTCGGGATACCGGCGAGGCGTTGCCCGCAGCCACCCTGGACGCCATTGGCAAAGCCGATGCCACCTTGTTCGGTGCCGCGGGCTGGCCCGACATCCGCACCGCGGACGGCACGGAGATCGCGCCGCAGATCAGCATACGCGAGCATTTCGGGCTGTTCGCCGGGCTGCGCCCCATCCGGCTATGGCCCGGCGTGCCCGCTGTGCTGGCCCGTGGCGCCGTGGACATGCTGATCGTGCGCGAGCAAACAGAGGGGTTGTTCGCCGGGCGCCACGACCCCGCCGGCAATGACCGGGACAGCGCCACCGACCGCATGGTCGTGACCCGGCGCGGCTGCGAGCGGCTGTTCGGCATGACCTTTGACCTAGCCCGGCGCCGCAAGGCGGCCGGCAAGCGCGGTCATGTCACCCTGATGGACAAGGCCAACGTGCTCCGCAGCCAGGCCTTGATGCGTGCGGTATTCGACGAAGTGGCCGCCCGTCATCCGGATATCGGCACCGACCGGGTCTACATTGACGCCGGCTGCATGCTGCTGGTCACCGACCCCGGCCGGTTCGACGTGGTGGTGAGCGAAAACCAGTTCGGCGACATCACCTCCGAAATCGCGGCGGGCGTGGGAGGCGGCTTGGGACTTGCGCCGTCCGCCGACCTGGGAAAAGATGTCGGGGTGTTCCAACCTAGCCACGGCACCGCGCCAGATATTGCCGGCCAGGGTCTTGCCAACCCGGTGGCAGCCATACTTTCAGGGGCTATGCTGCTGAACTGGCTGGCAGATCGATATGACGACGTCGGCTGCCGCGCCGCTGCGGCTGGCATTGAGACCGCGGTAAGTGCCGTGCTGGCCACCGGGCCGCGCACGCGGGACCTGGGCGGTAGCGCCGGCACGCGGGAAGTGACGGACGCCGTCGTTGCGGCGTTGCCCGCATGACCGCCGATGTGTTCGACTACGTGATCGTCGGCGCCGGCGCGGCCGGGTCGGTGCTAGCCAACCGGCTGACCGATGACCCGGCGGTAACGGTGTGCGTGTTGGAAGCCGGGCCGCCCGACCGCAACCCATGGATTCACATTCCGGCCGGCTTCACTAAAACCCTGTTCGATCCGTCCTGCACCTGGCAGTTCAAGACGGAGCCGACTGCGAATACCGCAGGCCGCCCCATTGCCACCACGCAGGGCCGTACCCTGGGTGGGTCCAGCAGCATCAACGGCATGATCTACAACCGCGGCCAGCCCGCGGATTTGGACAGTTGGGCACAGCGCGGCAACCGCGGCTGGGGTTACGCGGATATGCTGCCGTATTATCGCCGCACCGAGCGCCGGGTCGGCTTGGGCGACCCGGACAAGCGCGGGCGGGACGGCGCCATCCCTGTCACGGACATGGACTGGATACACCCGGTCAGCGAGGCCTTCATCGCCGGCGCCGTCGCCGCCGGCATTCCGCGCAACCCCGATTACAACAGTGGCGATCAAGCCGGGGTCGGCTACTTCCAGCGGGTGATCGAGCGGGGGCGCCGGGTCAGCGCGGCGCGAGCCTTCCTGAAACCCGCTCGCAGCCGGCCGAACCTGGACGTGCGGACAGATGCCCGCGCCCGCGCGGTCCTGTTCGAGAACAAGCGGGCCACCGGCGTCAGCTACGTCCACGCCCCGGGCGGGCCGGCAACGGTTGTCCACGCCCGGCGTGAGGTCGTGCTTTGCTCCGGTACTGTGAACACGGCGCGGCTGCTGCAAATCTCCGGCGTGGGGCCGGCGGGCCTGCTGGGCGATCTCGGCGTGCCTGTCGTGCACGAACTGCGCGGCGTGGGCGAGAACTTCCGCGACCACTACGCCGTGCGCTGCGTGGTGCGGGCGCGACCCGGCACCGTCACGCTGAACGAACTGGCCCGCGGGCCGCGCCTGGCAGGGCAAGTTCTGCGCTGGGCCAGCGGGCGCCCGAGCATCCTGGCGCAATCACCGTCCCAGGTGCACGTGTTCTGGAAATCCTGGGACGGGCTGGACGCGCCGGACCTGCAATGCGTGTTTACGCCGGGCAGCTACCAGCAGGGGCGGACCTACATCCTCGACAGCTACCCCGGCATGACGGCGGGCGCTTGGCCGCATCGGCCGGAAAGCACCGGCTGGGTGCGCGCGCGCAGCACCGACCCGTTCACCGATCCCGTGATCCAGCCCAACTACCTGTCCGACGCCGGGGACCGCCGGGTGACGCTGGGCGGCATACGCCTGGTCCGCCGCTTGCTGTCCACGCCGGAGCTTGCGCCCTTCGTGGATCGGGAATCCCTGCCCGGTCCGGACGTGCAGAGCGATGACGAGCTGCTGGACTACGCCCGCACCAACGGCACCACCTGCTACCACCTGATCGGCACCGCCCGCATGGGACCGGCCAGTGACGTCGGCACCGTCGTAGACGACACCCTGCGGGTGCATGGGATGGCGGGGCTGCGCGTGGTGGATGCCTCCATCATGCCTTCCATGCCGTCCGCCAACACCTACGCGACCACGCTGATGATCGCCGAGCGTGGCGCCGACCTGATCCAGGGCAAGGAGGCGCTGCCGGACAGGGACTAGTGCTGTGCCAGCCATCAACTGACGGGTAGAAGCTTTTCAGCTTGGTACGGGCTTGGCTGGTTATGAACAGCCAGGTGTTCTGGACGTGCGCGCTGTTGCGCTACTTTCCCCAGGCGGCGATGTGGCGGCAGAGCGTGTCGCGCCGGGCAATGCGCTGGCGTCCGAGCGCGCATCGATCACCTGCTGCTCTTCGTCGGAATGGCGCGAGATGTGGCCCCTTCCCCAGATGTCTTCGGCCAGCACCATGCTTTCTGGCCCGACCTGGCGGACACTCCTGCCGTTCGTCTCGGCTTCCGTCGTTCCTGTAAGCCAGATGACTACCTGGCGTTCGGATGCGTTCTGCCGATCGACCGCAACGAGGCCGGTCGTCCACTAGACACCCACCCCGTATCCCGCCAGTACCGCCCGCATCCGTACGCAGGCCCGGTCCGGTTCCACCAGCAACCCGGCCGCGTCCGCCAGGCGGAACAGCTCCGCCAGATGCAGCATCGACCGTGCCGATTGCTGCCCGCCCACCATGGTGAAGTGGTTCTGGTGGCCGTTCAGGTAAGCCATGAACACCACCCCGGTCTTGTAGAACCGGGTCGGCGCCTGGAACACGTGGCGGCTGAGCGGAACGGTCGGCGCGAGCGTTTCCCGAAATCCCGCCGCATCCCCCGCCGCCAACTGGCCCAGCGCCGCCGCAGCCGCCGTAGCAATCGGGTCGAAGATGCCCAGCAGCGCATCGGAATGCACGCCGTCCGCCCCTTCGATCAGCTCGGGATAATCGAAGTCGTCCCCGGTATACATCCGCACGCCTTCAGGCAGGCGCGCGCGCATCGCAATCTCCTTGTCCTTGTCGAGCAGGGAAATCTTGATGCCGTCCACCTTGTCCGCATGGGCGCGGATCACGTCCAGGCAGACGTCCATCGCCGCCCAGTGGTCGTCGTGGCCCCAATAGCCCGCGAGCGCCGGGTCGAACATCTCGCCCAGCCAGTGCAGCACCGCCTTGCCGCGAAGCTGCGGCAGCACGCGGCCATAAACCCGGCGGTAGTCGTCCGGCCCGCGTGCGGCGGCCACCAGCGCGCGGGACGCCATGAGGATGATGTCGCCTTCCACGGCCTCGATCGCCTCGCACTGCATCTCATAGGCCGCGATCACCTCGTCCACCGAACAGGCCCGGCCCGGCGCCAGGTGGTCCGTCCCGGCGCCGGAGGCGATGCGCGCGCCTGGGACGGTCCTGCTTTCCGCCACTGATCGCCGGATCAATTCGAGGCTCTGCGCCCAGCCTAGCCCCATTCCGCGCTGCGCCGTGTCCATCGCCTCGGCCACGCCCAGGCCCAGGCCCCACAGGTGCCTGCGGAATGCCAACGTCCCGTCCCAGTCTATCGGTGCATCCACCCACGGATCCGCCGCCGCCCAGGGGTCGGCCACCACGTGTGCGGCGGAATACACTACCCGCGGCAACGGCCCGGACGGCTTCGGGAACGACCTTGGCTCCCGCACCGTGTAAGGCGCCAACCAGCCACCAGCCACCGGCAGGTCGATATGCCCGTTCCGCATGCATGGCGTCTCCCGCAATGGGCCGTCACCTTGCTGGTGCCCTCGGCCCCAAGTCAATCGAGTGGGATTGTTGACAGCATCCACCGACCGCCGCAGGCTCCGGCTCGCGAGAACCATGGTCCGGCAGCAGGACCGTCGTGGAGGGAACGAAGCTGAAATTCGGCGAATACTCCAAGGTTGCCTCCCTGGGCGGCATTGATGGCTTCCTCGCCTATGCCGGCGCTTCAGGGCTGAGCTTCCCGTGTGATGAGATCATCGAGACCGGCCCCGGCGCGCCCCTTGCGCAACCGTATGACATCGGCGGCCCGCGCCTTTCCAACCGCTTCTGCATCCTGCCCATGGAAGGCTGGGACGGTACGCCGGACGGCCGACCTACCGAACACACGCGTCGTCGCTGGGCGAATTTCGGCCGCTCCGGCGCCAAGCTGATCTGGGGCGGCGAGGCAGTTGCCGTGCGGCACGACGGCCGGGCCAACCCCCGTCAGCTTTTGATGACGGAGGACACGATGGGCGACATCGCCTTCCTTCGCGACACCCTCATCGCAGCCCACGATGAGGCAGAGGGCGGCGACACCGGTCCGTTGTTCATCGGCCTGCAGCTCACCCATTCCGGGCGTTTCTGCCGCCCCAACTCCGGCCGCCCCCTGGAGCCGGTCATCCTCTACAACCACCCCATCCTCAACCGGAAGTTCGGCCTGCCCGCCGATTACCCGGTCATGACGGATGACGACATCGAACGCCTGATCCAGGACTTCGTGACGGCCGCAAAGCGTGCCCAGGCCTGCGGCTACGACTTCGTGGACCTCAAGCACTGCCACGGCTATCTCGGCCACGAGTTCCTCAGCGCCGTGCACCGCCCGGGCCGCTTTGGCGGTAGCCTCGAGAACCGCACCCGGTTTCTGCGGGAGATCGCAGCCGGCATCCGGGCCGAAGCCCCCGGCCTCGTCCTAGGCGTCCGCCTCAGCGCCATTGACCTGGTGCCCTTCCGGCCAGACCCGGCGCTATCTACCGCCACTGCCCTCGGCCCCGGCATCCCTGAAGCTTGGGACGGCAGCTACCAGGACGTGTTCGGCGCCCAGGCAGACGATCCGACCGAGCCAGACTTCGCCCCCGCCATCGCCTTTTGCGAAATCATGGACCAGCTCGGCATCACCCTGCTGAACGTCACCGCCGGCAGTCCCTACTACAATCCCCACGTCACCCGTCCTGCGCTTTACCCGCCGTCCGACGGCTATCGCCCGCCGGAGGAGCCCCTTGCCGGCGTGCTCCGCCTGCTGCACACCACTCGCGTGCTCAAGCAGCGCTTCCCGCACTTCACCCTCGTCGGCAGCGGCTACACCTACCTGCAGGACTACCTGCCCCATGTCGCCCAAGCTGCGGTCCGCGAGGGCTGGACGGATTTCGTCGGCCTCGGCCGCATGGTGCTGTCCTACCCGGAGCTGCCGCGGGACGTGCTCCGTACCGGCGCGCTGCAGAAGAAGCGCATCTGCCGGACCTTCAGCGACTGCACCACCGCCCCGCGCAACGGCATCATCTCCGGCTGCTACCCGCTTGACCCGCTCTACAAGAAGGCGCCCGAGGCCCGGCAACTCGCCGAAGTGAAGAAGGCGGTCCGGCTTGCCTGACTCAACCATCCCAACCATCGGCGTTGCGGTCGTCGGCACGGGCTTTGTGGCTGAGCTGCATATGCACGCCTACCGCCGGGTCTATGGGGTCAACGTCCAGGTCCGCACCGCCTGCTCGCGCGGGGACAAGGTGGAGAACTTTGCCCGCCGCCACGCCATCCCGCACACAACCCGGGATTGGCGGAGCCTGCTGGACGACCCGGCAATCGACGTCATCGACCTGTGCACCCCGCCCGCGACCCATACCGAGATGGTCGTCACCTGCATGCAGGCCGGCAAGCACGTGATCTGCGAGAAGCCGTTCACCGGGTATTTCGGCAGGGAGGGCGATCCCGCGCCCATCGGCCTCAAGGTGCCGAAAGCCCAGATGTTCGAGCGCGTGATGGCGGAAATGGACCGTACCGCGGCCGCCATCCGCGCCACCGGCAAGCTGTTCCTGTATGCCGAAGACTGGGTCTATGCCCCGGCTGTCCGCAAGACCGCCGAAATCCTGCGCGCTACCAAGGACAAGATCCTGTTCATCAAGGCCGAGGAAAGCCATAGCGGCTCGCACGCCGAGCACGCCGCCCGCTGGGATATGACCGGGGGTGGCGCCCTGCTCCGCCAGGGCTGCCACCCGCTGTCAGCCGCCCTCCATCTCAAGCAGGTCGAAGCCGAGGCTCGCGGCGAACATATCACCGTGCGGGACATTACCTGCGATGTCGGCCTTATTACCCCCCACGTCCCGGAAGCTGACCGCCGCTACCTCAACGCCCATCCGGTGGACGTGGAAGACTGGGGCATGCTCACCCTGACCTGGAGCGACAGCACCAAGGCGACGGTGTTCGCCGGTGACATGATCCTGGGCGGCGTGCGCAACCTGGTGGAAACGTACACCAGCGGCGGCGTGCTCAACGCCAACATCGCCCCCAACAATCACATGGTGAGCTACGCGACCGACGAGGAGAAGCTGGCCGGCGTCTACATCACGGAGAAGGTGGACCGGAAGACCGGGTGGCAGATGGTCTGTCTCGAAGAGGAATGGACCCGCGGCTACCAGGGCGAAATCCAGGATTTCATGGAGTGCGCCGCCACCGGCCGCCAGCCAATGGCCGGGCTCGACCTCGCCTACGAAGCCATCCGTGTGCATTATGCCGCCTACCAGGCCGCTGAAGAGGGCCGTCGCATCACCCTGTAAGCAGGACGACGAGGGAACGCCATGACCGTGCAGACCACCCGACGCACACTGTTGGGCGCCAGCTTCGGCCTCCTTGCCGCGCCGGCGGCCGGCCGGGCGCAAACTGCCGCCTGGAAGCCATCGCGGCCCATCAACCTCATCGTCCCCTGGGCCGCCGGCGGCTCCACCGACCAGGTAACCCGCATCGTCGCGGCCGAACTTGAGGGCCCGCTCGGCCAGACCATTGTCATCATCAACCAGCCCGGCGCATCCGGCGCCATCGGCACCAGGAGCGCGCTGGAGGCTGCCAGGGACGGCTACACCTGGACCAGCGGCGCCGTGCAGGACCTCGGCGCGTATGAGACGCTAGGCTCGGTCAAGGCCCGCATCACCGACTGGAACCTGTTCCTCAGCGTTGCCAACGTCGCCGTGCTCGCCGTCAATCCGAAGCAGCCCTACCAGAGCGTTGCCGAGCTGATCGAGGGCATGAGGGCCAAGCCCGGCGGCGTTACGGTCGCCACGGCAGGCATCACCTCCGGCGGGCATGCGGCGATGGACATGCTGGCCAATGCCGCCAAGGTCACCTACCGCAACGTGACGTATGACGGCGGCAATCCGGCCGTGGTCGCCACCGTCGCCGGCGAAACCGTCGCCACCAGTCAGGTTGCTGCCGACGAGGCCGAGATGATCCGCGGCAAGATGCTGCGCCCCCTTGCCGCCATCGGTGACAAGGCGGTTTCGCTGGAAGGCTTCGGCACGATTCCGCCGGTGTCCGACACCATCAAGGGCTTCACCGCCCCAGCCAACTACTTCGGCATCTTCCTGCCCAAGGGCGTCCCGGCCGAGGTCGTTGCCGCCCTGGAGGCCATCTGGCGCGATACGATCGCCAACAGCGCCAAGGTGAAGGCCTACGCCGCCAAGAACGGCGCCCTGTTCGGCCCAGTCAGCGGCGAGGAGGCTCAGAAGCTTGCCTTCCCGGCCGTGCAGGCCAATGCCTGGCAACTATTCAACAGCGGCAAGGCCAAGGTTTCCCCCGCCACGGTCGGCATTCCAGCCCCGGCTGCCTGACCATGAGCGCCGGCGCCGAAACCGAGCATGCCGCCTCACCCCGCGCCGACCTGGCCGATGCGCTGGTTTGGCTGGGGTTGGGCGGAGCCATCCTGGCCGGCTCCTTACTGATGGACCGGCTGGAGGACCAGGATGTTCCGTCCTTTGCGGCTCCGGGCCTGTTGCCTGGCCTGCTCGGCATCACGCTGCTGCTGATGGGCGGCATCATGCTGTTCCGCAGCCTGCGCGCCGGTGGTCGTGTCCATGGCCCGGCAGGGCCACCCGGCGGGCTGCTCGGCCCCGCGCCGGGCCGGGCCGCCGGCGTTATCGGCCTTTGCGTCCTGTTCGGCGCCGGGTTCGTCGGCCACGGCCTGCCGTTCTGGACGGCCGCCACCGTGTTCGTTGCCGCTTCCATCCTGTTCCTGCGCCGCGGTCCGGCCGGCGAATGGCGTCTCGGTCCGGCGCCGGTCGGCTTTGCGCTGGCCATCGGGCTCGGCGCCGGGCTAGTCATCACTCTGCTGTTCCAGCAGCTTTTCCTCGTCCGCCTGCCCTAGCCTGCACCGGAACCCCGCCATGTTCGCCGGCATCAACGACCTGCTCCATGCCTATGGCGGCGTGCTCAACCCGCTCTCGCTGGCTCTCGGCATGGGCGGCGCGCTCGTCGGCATCATCGTCGGCTGCCTGCCCGGCCTATCCGCCACGCTGTGCATCGCCCTGCTCACCACCCTGACCATCAAGCTTCCGGCCAACAACGCCATCCTTGTGCTCGTCTGCTCCTATGTCGGCACGCTCTACGGCGGCTCTCGCACCGCCATCCTGCTCAACATCCCTGGTACTGCCGCGAACGCCGCCTCCTGCGCCGACGGCCACGCCCTCGCGATGCGCGGCGAGGCTGGGCGCGCCATTGGCATCGCCACCTCCGGCGCATTCACCTCTGTCCTGCTCGGCGTCATCTGTCTCGCTGCTTTCACCCCGCTGCTCGCCCAAGTCGCCCTGTCGTTCGGCTCCTACGAGTTCTTCTGGCTCGCGCTGTTCGGCGTCACCATGTCCGGCTCCCTGGTCGGCGACGACCCGCTGAAGGGCTGGCTCATGGGCCTGCTCGGCCTGTTCGCCGCCCAGATCGGGCAGGACGGCCTATATGCGCATGACCGCTTCACCTTCGGCTGGGACCAGCTTTCCGGCGGCATTGCCCTGATACCCGCCCTGGTCGGCGCCTTCGGCTTCGCGGAAATCCTCACTAAGCTCGCCAACCCCGTCGAGGCCAAGCTGGTCGAGATGCGGGACAGCGTCCTCCCCCGCTTCCGCGAGGTGCTGCAATACTGGCCCACCGTGCTGCGCTCCGGCATCATCGGCGTCACCACCGGCCTCATGCCCGGCGTTGGCGAGGATAGCGGCGCCTGGATGTCCTACGCCGCCGCCCGCGCCGTCAGCCGCGAGCCCGAGATGTTCGGCAAGGGCTCGATCGAGGGGCTGATGGCGGCGGAAACCGGCGATATGGCCTCCATTCCCGGCCACATGATCCCGTTGCTCGCCCTCGGCATTCCCGGGTCCGCTCCCTCCGCGGTGCTGATGGCCGCCATGATCATCCACGGCATCCAGCCCGGGCCCATGCTGATGGTGGAACACCCGCAGTTCATCTACGACGTCGTTGCCATGACGACGGTGGCGATGTTCTCCATCCTGCTGTTCGGCCTGTTCCTGGTGCGCCCGCTCCTGCTGGTTCTCCGCATCCGCAATGCGGTGCTGATGCCCATTATCTTCGTGCTCTGCACCGTCGGCGCCTATGCCAGTGCGTCCCGGGTGTTTGATATCTACACCATGATGTTCGTCGGGATCGGCGCCTTCCTGCTCCGCCGGCGGGGATACCACATGGCACCCTTCGTGCTTGGCCTGGTTCTCGGCGGCTTGCTGGACAAGAGTCTCCGCCGCGGTCTCGTCTTGAGCGACGGCAGCATCGAGCCGTTCTTCACCCGGCCTATCTCGGTTGGTTTGGCGACGGTCACCTTGCTCACGCTTCTGCTGTATGTTCCCGCCTTCAAAGCCGCCGCTCGCCGTGTCATCTCGGGCATCGGTCACACCGTTCGACGGCGCTATACCGCTTAAGGGCATCGTCAACTTGTGAGACTAGAGCATGTCCGGCTCAAACAGCTCCATTTGGGCCGGACAAACACCAGTAGAAACATACCGTTGGAGCATGTTTGGTGCCTCCACTTGAACCGAACGTGCTCTAAGGTTGCGATGGCGCGTGATTAGGACGGCGTGCCCGTGGTTACGTCCCGGCGGCAACGCCAGTGGTATCGGCCCAAACCTGATAGGGAATGTCGAAAACCTGTGGCGCTACGCCGCGAACTGGATTGCCTGATGGCCGAAACGTCCGTCCAGCACTGCGGCCCTGACCTGAAGCATACGATGGGCGCCTTCGGGTGACCAGCACATCTGCCTGCGCTTGTTCATGCGAACGTTTTCATGCGGGCGTTGACCAGTTGACTGACTGCGCCCTCGGTCCGTGTTGGTCTCAGCAAGCATGAGGCTGATCTTTGCGAGCGTGCTGACCACTGCCAGCCGGCTGAACGTCACCAGCTCCGTCGTTTTCACTTCCTCGCGCTTGTCCTCGCCTCCAGTCGCACTGGCCACTGCATCACGCCTGCTGCCCCCGTGGTCAGGCACCAGTCAGGCTGATCAACTTGAAACCAGCAACCAGGCTGCCCCAAGTTTTTGACACTTCCCTTCGGCCATCAGGTCATCCAGCTCGCGGCGTAGTGCCCCAGATTTTTGACACTCCCACTTGCCGTTCTCACAATCCTGCTGCGGTGAAATCGTCACCACGGCCTAGCCTGTGCAACTCGCGTGCTGCAGTTTTGTTCGGCAGCAACGATAATAGGATGCACCGTGTGACCCGTACCGGCTTCCACTTCTGCCGCGAGCAGACCTTCCAGCCTGGCCAGCGGCGGCCTTTGCTCACGGCCAGGGCTGTCACCATCCATTCCAGGGCCGAAGACAGGTGCCAGCTTGTCAGCCGAGCCGTCCCATGACGGACACGCGAGAAATCGAAACCGATATACCTGCGCGCCTGGACCGGCTGCCATTCAGCCGCTTCCACCTGCTCGTGATTGCGGCTTTAGGCATCACCTGGGTGTTGGATGGGCTGGAAGTGACGATCGTTGGCTCGATCGGCCCGGTGCTGCAGGACACGCGCACTTTGGCACTGTCCGTCGAACAAGTGGGCGCCATCGCGTCCTGCTATGTGGTAGGGGCGGTTTCCGGCGCGGTATTCTTCGGCTGGCTCACCGACCGTGTCGGCCGGCGTCCGCTGTTCAACGTAACGCTTGGGCTTTACTTCGTCGGCGTGATCCTGACGGCGCTGAGTTGGAACGGCTGGAGCTTCGCAGTCTTCCGGCTGTTGACCGGCATCGGCATCGGCGGCGGTTATGCCTCGGTCAACTCGGCCATTGACGAGTTCATCCCGGCCCGGCTGCGCGGCCGGATCGATATGATCGTGAACGGCAGCTATTGGTTCGGTGCGGCTGTCGGTGCTGCCGGGTCCCTGCTGCTGCTCGGGGGCACCCTGGTCGGGCTGAACCTGGGCTGGCGCATCGGCTTCGGCATTGGCGGCGTGCTCGGCATCTTCGTGGTGTTCCTGCGCCGCTTCGTGCCGGAAAGCCCGCGCTGGCTGGTCACCCATGCCCGCCAGCAAGAGGCCGATGACACGATGCGCGAGATCGAGGCGCGGGTGAAGCGCGACACCGGCCAGGACCTGCCGGAGCCCGAGGCGAAAACGCTGAAGCTGCGCCCGAAGCCTCATGTCGGGCTTGCGCCGATCTTCAAGGCCATGCTCGGCAAGTACCGTGCCCGCAGCATTTTGGCCGTAGTGCTGATGACTGCGCAGGCGTTCCTGTTCAATGCAGTGTTTTTCACCTACGGCCTGGTGCTCGCGACGTTCTATCATGTGCCGAACGAGCGCATCGGGCTTTATATCCTGCCCTTGGCAGCGGGCAATTTCTTCGGTCCCATCGTGATCGGCCCGTTCTTTGATTCGGTAGGCCGCCGCAAGATGATCACTGCGACATACGGCTTGAGCGGTGTGTTGCTGATCGTTGTCGCGGCGCTGTTCGGCAGCGGCGTGCTCACCGCTTGGACACAAACGTTCACGTGGATGGTGATCTTTTTTGTGGCGTCCGCCGCCGCGAGTTCCGCCTACATGACGGCAAGTGAGATATTCCCGCTAGAGGCCCGGTCGCTTGCGATTGCCCTGTTTTACGCGATCGGAACTGCGGTCGGGGGCATCTTTGCGCCCTGGATCTTTGGCCGCCTGATCGGCACCGGCCAGGCCTGGTTCGTGGCCGGTGGCTATGCCGCCGCTTCCGTGCTGATGCTTGCCGCTGCAATGACGGAGTTGGCTCTGGGAATTGACGCGCAAGGCCAGTCTCTCGAAGATGTAGCAGAACCTCTATCCAGCTAAAGGGAGGGCATGACTCGAAGCCGGGTCACACGGAAACCAGGGTTGGCGCTGGCAGGATGGGTAGGCACCTTCATGCTTTCAGCCGTGGTGCGAGTATGGACCGAGATGCTGGCGCAGCGGCGAGATTTCCCAAAAGTGACGAAGAAACTGCTGTTCAAGCGCTGGCGCGATCGGAGACGGTCAGCAACCTAATAGCCCGGCACGGAGTGAGCCGCAAGTTCGTCTACCAGCAAACGCACGAAACTCGCGCTGTGCTTGACAAGGCCTTCTCGCCTGCCGTGCCGGACAGCGAGGTGCTGTTCGAGTTGGCGGTGACCAAGGCTTGGCTGCGCCAGGTGATCGTCCGGCTGACACTGATCTGCCACTGCTTGTATCATGGCGTCATGGAGTTCCTGCGCGACCTGCTGGGCGTGTCGATCAGCATGGGCAGCGTTCACAACGTGCTCCAGGTGGCCACTCGGCAGGCGAGCCTGATCAACCAAGCCCAGGACCTGTCCGGCATCCGGGTGGACTTGCACGACGAGATCTTCCAAGACGCCACGCCGGTGCTGGCCGGCGTCGATGCCCACTCGACCCGCTGTTACCTCTTCACCGTGTAGCATCGTCGCGACGCCGACACCTGAGCGGGGCTGGGGCAACTGCGGCCGCGTCCCTGGTCCGTGCAACACGGCCAGGCACGCCGCCACCCAGGGCTACGACACGCTGGTATGCGAGGTCAACGTGGACCCGCTAAATCCTGTCTCTGACGCCTTCCACGCGGCACTCGGCTCTGCCTATGTCGGTTTCACCATCATACACGGCGGCGGCAAGACGGTGCACTAGCCGGCCCGCCCTAACGGTCCCGGCTTGCGGGTCCGAACCTCGCCTTAGTAGCTCCGTTCCGGCAGGCTCAGCAACGGAAAGGCGCTGTGCACCCGGGGCTCGGCCACCGGGTCCGCCCTACGCACGTAGGAAGCGTCCAGCCCGGCGAAGCTGGCCAGGCCCAGCAGCCCCAGGCATTCCTGCACTTCCAGCTCCAACAACTCGACAACCCGGACGATGCCGGCGACGCCTGCCGCGGCCAGGCCGTAGCAGTAGAGCCGGCCGACCCCCACGGCGTCCGCGCCCAGCGCCATCGCCTTCACCACGTCCGTGCCCCGGCTGATCCCACCGTCAACCATGATCTTGGCGCGCCCAGCCACGGCCTGCACGACCTCCGGCAACACGTCCAGCGACCCCAGCCCGTGATCGAGCTGCCGCCCGCCATGGTTCGAAACGTATACCACGTCGATTCCCTCGCGGCAGCACAGCTCCGCATCCTCGGCGGTGGCGATGCCCTTCAGCATCAGCGGAATGGTGCAGCGCTCCCGCACCCGGCGCACCTGGTTCCAGCTCAGCCCCGCCTGAAACTGCATCCCCGGCGTAGCGCCGCGCCAAGGCTTCGCAAAACGGTTGGCGATGTCCCGCTCCCGCCGGGAATAGATCGCGCTGTCCACGGTGATGCAGAACGCGTCGTATCCCGCGTCGATGGCCCGGCGCACGTGGTCGTCCACGAAGTCGTCCCCGCCGCGCACATAAAGCTGAAACACCTTAGGCCCGGTCGTCCCCGCCGCCACCCGCTCCAGCCCAAGCTGGTTCACGGAGCTGAGAAAGAACGGTACCCCCGCCTCCCCCGCCGCACGGGCGACGGTCAGCCCGCCCTGGTGCCCCAGGGACTCCAGCCCGCCGACCGGCGCGAAAGCAACCGGCAACCGCACCGGCTTGCCCAGGAACTCGGCGCCGCTGTCGATGCGGGACACGTCGTTCAGCACCCTGGGCCGGAAGGCGATGCGGTCCAGCGCCAAGCGGTTCCGGCGCATCGTCGTCTCGGTCTCCGTGGCGCCAACCACGTAGTCCCACATGTTGCGGTCCAGCGCCCGGTGCGCCGCCGCCACGATCT
>CAXTCI010000054.1:0-29710 GCA_964242325.1 uncultured Acetobacteraceae bacterium | reverse complement strand
TCGCTTGCGCATTGCTGAAGCCGGCCGCTACCGGCGGCGTCACGCCTGTACTTGTGCTCCGTCCAGTGGCACAGGGCGGCAAGCTTGCGCCGGCATCTGGGCCAGCGCCCGTTCCACAAGCGCCACTTCGCGCGCTCTAGGCCGCGAACCACCTTGTCCGCGCCGTGCGTATCAGCCGTGCCCGAGCCGAGGCCGCAGGCCGCTTGCAGCGCATGCTCGAAGCGCACAGCCGCGTGCCACCAGTCCAGCACGATCGTCGCGTCGGGCAGCGCCGCGCGCTGTAGCCGCCACAGCCCGGCATCACCGTCGCACAGCACGGTCGCCGGCGTGTCCGCATGCACTCCGGCCGCGGCGAGCGCCTGCCGAAACGCCTCGGACGCGGTCGCCTGGCCGTTGCGGGCAAAGGCGAAGCGGTGCTGCGCCCCATCGGCACGGATGATCTTGCCCGCAACCACCTTGAAGTGGTGCTCCTCTTGTCGGTGCCGGCTGCGCACATAGCCGCCGTCGAGGCCAACCAAGACGGGGCCCGCCGACTGCGCCAAGGGATGCTTCGCGGTCTCGGTGACGTGTTGCTGGACGACATTCTGACCCACGCGCAGCGTCCTGTTCCGGACCGTGCCCGTGTTCTGCGCCCCACCCACCGGCAGCAGCTCGGACAACAAGGTCGCGATCTTGCTGAAGGGCAGCAGCGCCGCATACCGGGCCGTCACGTAGGCCAGCTCAGGTGCGAGCGCATCCTTGCCGAGGTCCAGAGTGGCAAAGCTCTTCGCCCCACCCTCAGTCATATCCTGACCGGGGCAGACGTGCAGCCGGCAAACCCGGACCGGCATGTCGCCGAACAGGGAGCGAAACCTCGCCCCATAATGGCCGTTGCTGGCCAGCACCCGCCCGCACGCGGCGCACGAGCGACGGCGCCTACCCAGTACGGCCACCTGGGCCGGCACGGTCCGAGCCTGAAGTGCTGCCGTGAGTTGCTTCGCCTCGGCGAGCCGAAGCCCAAGCTCGGCCACGCCGGCCTGCTCGTCGCGCTCAATGCGGGCGACTTCGGTTTCCGTATCACCCCAGGCCGCAGCTCCGCAACCAGCTTCACCCGCCACACCAGCTCACCCTCGCCCCGTGAGCCCGTAACCTAACCCGACCCGATCAGCACCCCACGATTCTGAATGCTCTCTTTGTGACACGGTGGCGCGCGCGGGATGCGATGTCGGCGAGCGGCGTCGTGCTTGAACGGCATGGAAGGAGAGTAGCCGCAATAACACCCGCAAGCTATCGATCCGCATCCATGCACCAACACCACACTAGGCGCAAAGTACCCCCGCAGCCGGGTCACGCCAGCACCCTGGGCGGCGTGCCCGCGATCCAGCCCTCGATGTCCTCGATCGCATCGGCGAAGTAGAGGCGATAGCTTTCCTCGGTGACATAGCCGAGGTGCGGAGTGGCGACGACGTTCGGCAGGCTCCGGAACGGATGGTCCGGTGGCAGCGGCTCGTGGTCGAACGTGTCGAGCCCGGCACCGCCGATCCGCCCGTCCCGCAAGGCGGCGATCAGCGCCGCTTCGTCCACCAGCGGCCCGCGAGAGGTGTTAATCAGGACGGCATTCCTGCGCATCAGCGCCAGCTCGGCGGCCCCGACCAGGCCGCGGGTTGCCGGCGACAGCACCATCTGCACGGCTACCGCGTCAGCCTGCCGGAATAGGTCCTGCTTGCTGACGAGGCTGGCTCCCGCCGCGCTCGCACGCGCCGCAGTCAGGTTCGGGCTCCAGGCAATAACTGGCATCTCGAAGGCCTGCGCGAACCGGGCCATGCGGCCGCCGAGGCGGCCCAGCCCCACCAGGCCGAGGGTCCGCCCGCGCAGGTCCTTGCCGACGCTCGTCTGCCAGGGGCCGCCGGACCGAAGGTTCGTCGCCTCCTGCGGCAGATGCCGCATGACGGCCATCAGCAGTGCCCAGGCCAGCTCCGCCGCCGAACCGGCGGAGCCGCGTGTTCCGCAGATCGTGACGCCCTGCTCGGCCGCGGTGGCGAAGTCGAATGACGCATTGGCCATGCCGGTGGTGATCAGCAGCTTCAGCCGCGGCAACCGCGCCAGCAACGCCCGCTGGAATGGTGTGCGTTCCCGCATCGCGACCACGATGTCAGCGCCGGACAGGGCCTGCAGCAGTGCCTCGTCCACCAGGTGCTCGTGCAGGATGACCGTTTCCACCCGGCCGGACAAGGTGTCCCAGTCACCGAAGTGCCGGGCCGCCTGCTGGTAGTCGTCGAGGACCACACAATGCAGCATCGTTCAATATCCTTCGGAAGCGTGAGAGGGGCTCAGGACCATGATCTGCATCCCGTGGTCAGCGTGTGTTGGGGCATGCGCGTGCCGCCAGCGCCTACGAATAGCAAAGCATTAATCTGTGACACGGAGGCTCTTGTTGGGTTCCGGGGTGGTGGGCCGGGATCATGCTACCAAGGCTGCAACAAGGACGCTGAGCAAGGCTTTGCCGTGTCGGCGCGCGTTGTGCACGAGTTGAAAGAAGCCGAGATAGAACGGCAGTTTGTCTTGCGAGATGCTTTGGTGCGGGCGTAGCCAGGAGCGCAGCAGCGACCAAAAACCCTCCATCGTATTGACGTGGACCTCGCAAAAGCCGTCCCCATCCCCGTCGCGGGCGTATTCACCACGTCCGTGGCAGACCGTCCCGTGCCGGTAGCCCCAGGACGGCAAGCGGGCATAGATGCTATATTCGTCCGTGTGAATGAAGGCGCCCGGAGCGACAACGGCTGTGATGATTGGCTTGATCGTCCTTTGCTGCACGTTGGCCAGCATGCGCAGCACGACCTGGCCGCCGCGTTGGATCAGGCCAAGGATGGGCGGCTTGTCCCTTTCCAGCGTGCCACGGCCCGGCGCGCCTGCCAGCTTGCGGCACCGTCCGAGCCGCCCTTTTTGGTCACCGCTGCCGGTTGCCCTTTGTGCCCGGCCACTACATAAACTTCGTCAATCTCCACCTTGCCATGCAGTTCCACCTCCGGCGTCTTGACGGCCAGCCCGCGGCGAAGTTGCTCCGTCATGACCTGCATATCTGAAACAGCCAAGCCCAGCTCGCCTGCGATCTGCCGATTGGAAAAGTTCAGACCCATAAAGTAGAGGCATAATACCCAAACCTGCAACGGCTGGTGATGGCCGGCCAGCATCGTGCCGGTGAGATCGTCGAAGCGGCACGCGCACGCCTTGCAGCGGTAACGCTGGCGATGCAACTGCGTGTCGTCGCACCCATCCCGGATCACCGAGGAACTGTCGCATCCAGGGCAGCGCACACCCTCCGGCCAGCGGTGCTGGCGCACAAGCGCGAAGCACTTGGCGTCGTCCATCAGGCTCGAAAGGTTGACCAAGTCGGATGCAGGCATAATGGCAAAGGCTCCTCGCGCGCTTCAGCCATCACAACAGATCCCTGCCAGCGGCACCACTCGGATCACCACCCTGGAACCCGACAAGAGCCATGCGACAACTCATCCAGATTGTTGCGCTACACCTGTTGGCCGCAGCACTGAAATGCCGCGTCCGCGCCAGCATTGTGAATGCCTCCGCCTCTCATGGGTCAACGGAACGAAGCGGTTCAACATTCCTATCCTCCTTGGGGGCCGGCGGGTGGAACGGGTTCATGCTGTCCATGCCTCACACCAGCCTCCATCCGGACGAATTGCGAGCAGTCCGATGGCCGCGTACATGGTTTGACTCTGGCATTACGCGGACCTATAAAGCCAACCTACGGCACTATGGTTTCACTTAGTGCCAAAGTGGGGTGGAGACAAAGATGATCGAGAGAAACACGACGAAGCTGCGCAAGCTGCTGTCAGCTAAGACCTTCCTGCACATGCCCGCCGTTTACGATGCGCTCGGCGCCCGCCTGGTGGAGCACGCCGGGTTCGAGGCGGTGTACAACGGCGGTTACGTCGCAGGCGGCTCCCGCGCCGTAAGCGAGCCGTTGCTGACCATGACGGAGCAGATCACCCAAGCGGCCGACGCGGCCGCGGCCGTAAGCATCCCCATGGTGGTCGATGCAGGTGCGGGTTTCGGCGAGCCGTTGCACACCATGCGAACGGTCCGGGAATTCATACGCGCCGGGATCGCCGGCGTGCATATCGAGGATCAGCTGTTTCCCAAGCGCGCCCATTATCACACCTACCAGGTGCACGAGATCACCCCGGAGGAGTTCGCCGAGAAGATCCGCTACGCCTGCCGCGAGCGCGACCGGGTCGATCCGGACTTCGTCATCATCGGCCGGTCGGACTCGTGCCGCGAGTTCGGCGTCGAGGTCGCGTCCGAGATCGTGAACCGCGGCGCCGATGCCGGTGCCGATCTGGGCCTGCTGTTCCCGCGGAACATGGACGAGGTGGAGCGCGCCCCGAAGCTCTGCCGGGTCCCGCTGGTCTACGTGAACGCCCGCGGAACGCGCGACGGCCGTCCGGTGCTCAGCCGGCAGACCCTGCAACAATTGGGCTACGCCGGGATCATCGAGGCGCAGGTCATGATGCTTCCCGCCGTGGATGCGCAGTCCAAGATGCTGACCGAGCTGCGCGGCACCGGCAACTACACCGGCATGACGAACGACGAGTGCATCCGCGTCCGCAAGGAGATCGAGGACCGCATCGGACTTGAGGAATTCTACCTCATCGAGCAGGAAACGGTGGAAAGCCGCTCCTAGGCCGCCCCGGCTACGGAGGAAAGACGCAATGGCGGTCGCATTGTCCGGTGCAAGCCGGCGCCTGATGGTGCCACCGGGGGCGTGCGACTGCCATATGCACGTCTTTGGCGGTCCCGACCGCTATAGCTTGCCAAAGATGCGGAGCTACACGCCGCAGGAGGCCACGCTCGCATCCTGGCGGGCGATGGCCACCCCTCTCGGCCTCGAGCGCGTCGTCGTAGTGCAGCCGAGCGTGTACGGAACGGACAACACCTGCACGGTGGATGCCCTGCGTGCCCTTGGCGCCAGCGCACGCGGGATTGCACAAATCGACAGCAACACCAGCGACGCGACGCTGGCCGAACTGCAGGAAGCTGGCGTGCGAGGCGTGCGGTTGAACCCCAAAAGCGTCGGCCAACGCGACCTGGACGCCGTCCGTGCGCTGCTCGATGCGACCGCCGGACGGATCGCACCGCTCGGCTGGCATATCCAGATCTACGGAAGCCTGACGATGCTGTCAGAGATCGCCGGCGCCATCCGGGCCGCCCCGGTGCCGGTCGTGCTCGACCACATGGGCGGAGCGACGGTCGGGGACGAGCACGGAGCGTTACGGCCCGTGCTCGACCTGCTTGGTGAGGGTCGGTGCTGGGTCAAGCTTTCAGGGGCCTATCGGGTGTCGCGCCTCGAAAGCGGCTTCCGGGATGCGACTCCCGTCGCCCGTGCGCTGGTGCACGCCAACCCGGACCATATCGTCTGGGGCTCGGACTGGCCGCACACTGCCCACCATTCTGGGACACCACAGAGGAACGCCCCGCCAATCGCGTTCCGCACCCTCGACGCTGCCGAGCTGCTTGCGCGCCTGGGCGATGCGGCCGGCGACGACGCAACCTTCGCTCGCATCCTGTCCATCAACCCGGCCCGGCTGTACGGCTTCTGACGCATCTGTAGGAGACTCAGCCGCAAATACGATTGACCAGATATAATAAAAACAGGGAGGAACAAATAACATGGAGGCGACCCAAAACGCCGCCGCAGTGCCGATGCAAGTATCGGCCTCTACAGCCGCTCTTCGCGATAGCGTGCTCCGCAAGAATGCCTGGCGCATGATGCCGATTTTGACGCTTGCCTTCGTCTTCAATTATATCGACCGAACCAGCGTCGGCTTTGCTGGGCTGACGATGAACAAGGATTTGGGGCTCACCGCCACCGAGTTCGGCTGGGGCGCAGGCGTGTTGTTCGTCGGCTACTGCTTCTTCGAGCTACCGAGCAACCTGGCTCTCCACCGGTTCGGCGCCAGGCGTTGGCTCGCCCGGATTATGATCAGTTGGGGCTTAGCCGCTGCGGCCACAGCGTTCGTGGTCGGGCCTTACTCCTTCTATGCCGCGCGGCTGCTGCTCGGGATCGCCGAGGCCGGTTTCTTCCCGGGTGCCGCTTACCTGCTGTCTCAATGGTTCCCGACACACTACCGCACGCGGGTCCTGGCGCTGCTAGCTATGGCGGTGCCGCTCTCGTCCATCATCGGCGGCCCGTTCTCCGTTCTTCTGCTCGAACTGAACGGGATCGCGGGCCTGAAGGGGTGGCAGTGGATGTTCCTGGTCCAGGGCCTGCCTGCGTGCCTGCTAGGTATCTTGGTGCTGGTCGCATTGCGGGACACACCCCAGGAGGCCCACTGGCTGACGCCCGGCGAGCGCGACACGCTCCTGGACATGCTGCAGGAGGAGCGGCGCGATCGCCCAGCGAGTTCGTTGAGGGACGTCTTCACGGACCCCCGCGTTCTCGTGCTGGCCGCAATCCAGTTTGGCTTCGTGGTCTGCTCCTATGGGGTCGGCATCTGGCTGCCGATGATCCTGAAAGGGCAAGGCCTGAGCAACCTGTCGACCGGCTTCGTGTCCACGATCCCGTACGTCTGCGCGACGGTGGCCATGCTGGTCTGGGCCAGACACGTCGACCGAGGTGGCAGCCCAGTCACGAACGTGGCGGCGACCTGCTTCTTAGCGGCTGCGGGCCTAGTCGGATCGGTCATTGCAGGATCCTTTCTGCCCAGCCTGGCGGGCCTTACCATGGCGCTGATGGGCGTCACGTCGGCGCGGGCACTGTTCTGGGCCATCCCGACGCGCTTCCTGACCGGAGTCGCAGCCGCTGGCGGCTTGGCCTTCATCAACTCCGTCGGTGCGCTGGGAGGCTTCGTCGGGCCGTTCGCCATGGGCTGGCTGAAGGACCTGACCGGGTCCTTTACCACCGGCTTGCTGGCCTTGGCCTGCCTCGGCGTCATCTCCGGTGTACTCACGCTGGCGCTCCGGCCCCTCGTCAAGGAGTGAGTGGACCGAGCGAGGGCTAGCGATGGATACGAACTGGCTGGACGACTTTTTGGCCGTGCTGTCCGAGGGAAGCTTCTCGCGGGCGGCGCAGCGCCGGTCGATCACCCAATCGGCCTTCAGCCGGCGCATACGTGCCCTAGAGGAATGGGTTGGCGCCTCCCTTTTCGACCGCAGCACCCACACCGTCCGGCTCACGGCGGCCGGCCACCGCTTCAAGCCAGCTGCTTCCGACCTGCTCCACCGTGTGGCCGCCGCGCGGGAGGATGCGGCCGATGCTGCGGCCGAGGCAAGCCGTATGCTCCACTTCGCGTCCACCCACGCGCTTTCCGTAAGCTTCTTTCCCGCCTGGCTGCGTCGTCTCGAGGAGGAGTCGCCGCTCCGCAGCACAGTGCGCCTGACGGCCGACACCATGACCGCCTGTGAGTTGCTGATGACGGCTGGGCGGGCCCACTTCCTGCTCTGCCGCGCCCATCCCGCGGCGAGCTGGCGCTTGGACGAGCGTGCCTTCCGTTCGACGGTGCTGGCGGCCGACCGTCTGCTTCCCGTCGGTGCCCCAGGTAAAACCGGTCACCTAACTGACGATGCCCGGGCCGCCATGCTTGCCTACACGCCAGAGTCTGGGCTGGGCCGCATCCTGGCCGCAGCCGGGGCAAGGCCGGAGGCGGAACCCGGCGGCGTGCCGGCTTTCACCTCCCACCTTGCCGTCGCCCTCGTCAGCATGGCGCGGGACGGGCGCGGTATCGCGTGGGTGCCGCATAGCTTGGTGGCCGGCGACCTCGCCGAGGGCCGGCTTATACGGGTCGGCGATCCAGCGCAGGATGTGCCCATCGACATCCGGCTGGTCCGGCCGCGTGCCCGGCAGCCCCCAGCCGCCGAGGCGTTCTGGGCACGCATCTGCCGCAACGGGCAGCCCGGCATGGAATAAGGCCCCGGGTGTCAGGCCAGCCAGGGGCTGTCATGGAGATGCGCGCACTCAAAGGCGGCGATCGCCTGCTGGTGCTGCAAGGTGGTGCCCACTTGGTCGAGCCCCCTCACCATCGCCTCCTTGCGGGCGGCGTCGATGTCGAACTCCAGCTCGCCCGAGGCTGAGATGATCCGCTGGGCGGGCAGGTCAACCTCAAGGCGGTTCGTCCGGGCGTCGCCGGCCAGCCGGAACAGCTCGGCGAGCGGTGCCTCCGCGACCGTTAGGGCGAGTAGGCCGTTGCGCGCGCAGTTGTCAAAGAAGATCCCAGCGAAGCTGGTGCCGATGACGGCCCGCACGCCAAGCTGGAGCAGGCCCCACACGGCGTGCTCCCGGCTTGAGCCGCAACCAAAGTTGGGGCCAACCAGCAAGAAACGCACCCCTTCCCAACCTGGACGGTTGAGGATGAACTCCGGACGCCGGACGCCCACGGTGTCGAAGCGGAGCGCGTGGAAGACGCCATCCGCCAATCCGCTACGGTCAATCCCCTTCAGGAACTGCTTGGGCATGATCACGTCAGTGTCGACGTTCGCCTGGGGCAGCGGCGCGGCCGGCCCCGTGACGGTGAGGAAGGACTGCACGTTCAGCCGGCCAGACCGTGCCGGCGCACATCCGCCAGCCTGCCCGCCACCGCCGCTGCGGCGACCATGGCCGGGCTCATCAAGTGGGTTCGGGCGCCGGCGCCTTGCCGCCCCTCGAAGTTCCGGTTCGTGCTGGACGCGCAGCGCTGCCCCGGCTCCAGCACGTCGTCGTTCATGGCCAGGCACATCGAGCATCCCGATTGCCGCCACTCGAACCCGGCCTCGATGAAGACGCGGTCCAGTCCCTCGGCCTCGGCCTCCCGGCGCACGCTGCTGGAGCCTGGAACGACAATGGCGCGCACGCCGGGGGCCACGTGTCGGCCACGCAGGACGGTAGCGGCATCCCGCAAATCCTCCAAACGCGCGTTGGTGCAGGAGCCGATGAACGCCCAGTCGATCGCGATCGCTTCCAACGGGGTGCCCGGCACCAGTCCCATATAGTCCAATGCGCGGTGCATGTCCTGGCGCCGTTGCGGGTCAGGCTCGTCCTGCGGGTCGGGGACGCGCTCGCCGATCGGCGCGGCCTGGTCCGGGCTGGTGCCCCAGCTCACCAGTGGTTCGATGTCACTCGCCGCCAGCACGACCTCTTTTGCGAAGGCCGCATCCGCATCGCTGGCCAGCCCGCGCCAGGCAGCAACTGCGCGGTCCCACATCGATCCCTTCGGGCCGCGCTCTCGGTCCCGGAGATAGGCGAACACCCGTTCGTCCGGCTGCATCAGCACGCCGCGCGCACCGGCCTCGACGGCCATGTTGCACACCGTCATCCGCCCCTCGACGCTGAGCCCATGCATCGCGGTAACGGCAAGCTCCAACGCGTGCCCGACAGCGCCGGACGCGCCGACCTTACGTATCAGCGCCATCACCACGTCTTTGGCACGGACGCCCGGAGCGAGTTGGCCGTCGACCCGCACCCGCATGGGCTTGAGCCGGTCGTATACGAGCGTTTGCGTGGCGAGGTAGTGTTCGATGTCGGAAGTGCCGATCCCGAAGCCTAACGCGTCGAATGCACCGTAGGTGGTGGTATGGCTGTCCCCTGCGGCGATGACCATGCCGGGCAGCACCAGGCCGAGCTCGGGCATGACCACATGCTCGATGCCCTGCAAACGGTGCAGCACGTCCAGCAGCTCGATGCCGAACTCCTTGCAGTTCCGAGCGAAGTACGCGGTCTGCTGCGCGGCTCCGGGGTCGGCCATGGCCCCGGTCCGCAGGGCGGCTGTGGGGTTGACGTGGTCCACCGTGCCGAGCGCGGCGGCAGGCCGCCATACCGGCCTGCCAGCCTCGCGCAATCCGGTGAAGGCTTGGGGGCTGGTGTACTCATTCAGCACGGTGCGGTCCACGTAGAGCAGCACGCGGCTGCCCGAGGGATCAAGAGCGCGGACGGTGTGACTGTCCACCAGCTTGTCATACAGCGTCCTGGGCGCGTTCACGTGCAGCTTCCCCCCGTGTAATGGGCGTGGCCCCACCCACGGCATTTTATCCGGAAGCATAGCGCCAACGTGCATGCGAAATCGGCATGAAACGTTGACACGCCGCAGCACCAGTCGCGCCGTGCATCATTGCAGTCCAAAACAGCATTGGACACGACACCACAAACCCCCGCGATCTTACGGGAAATCCGGTGGTCCCGCTCCGGCGCCGACCGGAGCCGGAGCGGGGGGAAAGCGTCATGGATACAGCCTTACCAGATGGTGGGGACGGCGACGTTCTGGAGCGCCAGACGGTCCGGCGGGTAGCGCGGCGGCTCATTCCAATCCTGATGCTCGCCTACTTCTGCTCCTACCTGGACCGGTCGAACATCGGCATGGCGGCGCTGACCATGAACAAGGAGCTGGGCTTCTCCCCGGCCACGTTCGGCTTCGGCGCCGGGCTGTTCTCTGTCGGCTACATCATCGCGGAACTGCCAAGCACCTTGATCCTGAACAAGGTTGGTGCCCGGCGTTGGATCGCACGCATCATGATGACGTGGGGCTTGGTGTCCGGCCTGACCGCCTTCGTCTGGAATGGGCAAAGCTTCTACGGCGCACGCCTCCTGCTCGGGCTGGCGGAGGGCGGCTTTTATCCCGGCGTCGTGTTGTATTTGACCTGGTGGTTCCCCGCGCATTACCGGGCACGGATGATGGCGCTGTTTCAGTCGGCAAGCGTCATCTCCCTCATCATCGGCCTCCCGGTTAGCGGGTTGCTGCTCCAACTCGACGGCGCCTCCGGACTGCGCGGTTGGCAGTGGATGCTGCTGCTGGAGGCGCTGCCCTCGCTGGTCATGGCGGTGGTGATCTGGTTCATGCTCACGGACCATCCAGCGCAAGCCGCCTGGCTGCGGCCGGAGCAGCGTCGCTGGCTGACCGAGCGGCTGGCCGGCGAGCGCGCTGCCCGCGAGGCGGTGCGCACCTACTCGCTGCGCCAGGCTCTCACCAGTCCGGTGATCTGGACGCTCACGATCGCCTATGTCGGGCAGAACATCTCCCAGTACGGCCTGATCCTGTTCATGCCGCAGATCGTGCAGGGCCTGGGCGTCCCGTCCCACCTCATCGGGCTTGCCAGCGCGGTGCCGTTCCTGTTCGCGTTGGTGACGATGCTTGCCTGGGGATGGCACTCCGACGCGAAGGGGGAGCGGACCTGGCATTGCGCCAGCGCCTGCCTGCTGTGCGCCTTCGGGATGGGCGTCTGCATCGTCGTCGGACCTGGGCATCCGGTTATCATGGCGGCCGCGCTCGTTCTGGCCGAAATCGGCCAGCAATCCATCGCGCTGACCTTCTGGGCCATCCCGAGCGCACTGCTGACCGGCAGGGCCGCGGCTGGCGGCATCGCGATGATCCAATCGGTCGGCCAGCTCGGCTCCTGGCTCGGCCCATCCGCCTTCGGCTGGATCAAGCAGGCGAGCGGCAGCGACAGCACCGCCCTGTTCTGCCTTGCTGCCGCACCCGCGCTTTCGGCGCTCTTGATTGTGGCGGTGGGGCACGACGACCGGCGGGAAGGACCGCGACGCAGCCGCAGCGGGGCCGAGGGAAGCGTCCAGGCCACGGGCGCGGTCCAGCCTGCCCGATGAGTGTTGAGCTGCATGGCGTGGACTGCCACATCCACCTTTTCGGCGACCCGGTATGCTACCCCGCCATTGTCGGACGCACCTACACCCCGCGCCTGGCTACCCTGACCCAATGGCGCGCCGTCTCCGAGCCGCTCGGCGTCACGCGGGCTGTGCTGGTACAGCCGAGCGTCTACGGAACGGACAACCGCCGACTGCTCGAAGGTCTGCGTGAGGCGGGGAACGCCGGCCGGGGCGTTGTCGTCGTCTCCGACGACCTGCCGGCCGCGGTGTTGGAGCAGATGCATGAACTCGGCGTCCGCGGCGTCCGATTGAACCTGGTCACCGGCACCGTCCCACCACCGGACGAAGCTCAGGCGCTACTCCGGCGGACGGCGGCACGTATCGCCCCGCTCGGCTGGCACGTGCAGGTGCTTGCCCGCGGTCGGATGCTGGCGGCGGTGGCGGCCATGGTGCCCGCTTTGGACGCGACGGTGGTGTTCGACCACATGGCCGGTGCGTCTGCGGCGGTCGGATTCGAGGACAGCGGTGGCACGGCGGTGTTGGCGCTGTTCCGGGCGGGTCAGTGCTGGATCAAGCTGTCAGGTGCGGATCACGTAGCCTCTCGCCGGAACGACCCTGAGCAGGCGCTGCCGGTGATGCGCACCCTTGTTGAAACCAATCCGGAACGCCTGGTGTGGGGTTCGGATTGGCCGCATGTCGGCAAGTCCGGCGGGCCGGACAGCGTCGAGTATCTGCCCATCGACCACGGTCGCCTCACGTCGCTGCTGCGCGATGCCGCCGGCCGGCACAGTGAGGCCATCCTAGCCGGCAACGCTGCAAGGCTCTACGGCTGGGAATGACACCTCGTCTACACACGGCTCCTCACGTCAGCCAGACTTCTCCAACGCTCCCTCTTCCAGATGGCGTCGCATGAGTTGGGAGGCCCGCTCGCGCTGGCCAGTCAACAGCAACTCCGCAATCCTAGCATGGTCCTGACATCGCTGCAGCCAATGCGGGCTGTCCAGGGTCTTGCTGTATTCCATCAACCGGCGAACCCGGTTGGCCTGGCTCAGGCCGTTGATGAAGAACGGATTGCCGGAACAATCCAGCACTGTTTGATGGAACCGGCTGCCGCTTTCGAAGATGTCGATTGGGGAAAGCCCGTGGCCGGCGCTGTCGAACAGCCTGTTTTGCTCCTGCAGGCAGCCCTCAATTGCCGGGCGATTCAGGACGAAGCTCGGCTCGAGCATCGCGGCTGGCTCAACCAAAATCCGGTAGCGGTAAAGCTGGTTGTAGGCCAACTCGGACGTGAGTAGAGGGATGAAGGCCCAGCCACGGCCGGGCCGCCGTTCCGTCCAACCCTCGCCGGCAGCTCGCCGCAGCACGCGAACGACCGTTGCCCGGTTGCTCCCGTATCGACGGATCAACTCGTTCTCTGTAGCCCATTCTGGCAGGCGTCCCGCCGTGTGATCGCCGGCTAATTGCAGATACAGGCGATCCTCTTCCGAATCGCGATGCGCGCCCAACTCTGTTGCTGATACAGCAACAGAGTTGGGCTTCACCTCGTAACCTCCGGATTGGGACGCAGCAATCACGTCATGCTGTTCCAAGAGGCGCAGCGCCCGTTCAATCGGAGTGCGCGACACCCGAAACTTGTCCGCGAGCTTGCGACCTGGCAAGCGTGTGCCGGCCGACAGACGTTCGGCCTTGATGTACTCCGCTATCTCATGGGCCAGGTCAGGTATGTGCAGGCTTGTGGTCATGGCTTGTCTGGCACTGCCTAGATGTTGCTGCTTTGGAGGTTGTTCTTCCGGGGCTGAGGTTAGAGGCTGTAACTGCGAAGCCCACAACCCACAGCCCCGGAGCTTCGAACGGACGTCCATAAGAATGCGCGAACCCGACCGCATAGTCGAATGCTGATTGTCCAACTGAACTTGCCCCGCTCTCGTAGCCGTGTTGTACGGAGCTGACGTGTAGGCGCAGTTACCCCAGCCCCGCCCGGGGGTTCAGGCGATGCGGACGGAGATCGGGCATCTCAGTTCCAGCGTGTGGTTGAGGGCACGGACGGCGACGTCCACTTCGGTCGCCCGACGCCGGCCCGTGCGCGAGCGCGGCCCGTCACCGATCATCTGCTTGAACCTGCCGATGGCCGCCTCAGCTCCGGTGCACTTCGCGTCGCCGGAGGCTTTTTGCCAGGCCGCGCGCCCATGTTCGGCGATGCCCGGCAAACCTCTTGGTTCGGGAGTGTCCAGGGATTGGGGGTATGGAGACGGGAGCGATATGACCGGCTGGGTCGCTGCCGGCCGGGAGATCATGGATGGCTTTGGTAGTGCGGCTGGTCGAAACCCGCACGGACAGCAAGACGCGCAGTGTCGATGTGCTGGAGATCAGCCGACCCGGCGACCGTCGCGACATCGCGAACCCGGGCTTGGACGCTGCCCGAGGCCAGGCAGTTGCTGGCCCGCGTCCAGCAAGAGGTGGTCGCCGTGCAGGCCCGCGACCATGCGGTGCTGCGGCCGGACTGCGCGAGCTGCGGCGGGAGGTGGCAGGTCAAGGACTGGCGGTCCCGTCGGATCACGACGCCGTTCGGTGAGATAGCCGTGCGGCTGCCCCGGTTCCGCTGCCTGGGCTGCGGTCGCCACGAGACGGGGATCAACTGGCCCTCGCATTGCCGCTCGACGCCGGAGCTGGATCGGCGGCAGGTGCACCTGTCCGCGCCCATGACCTATCGCGTTGCCGCCGGCGTGCTGGCCCACCTGCTGCCGGTCGCGGCCAGGACGAGCCACGAGACCCTGCGCGGCCACACCCTCAGAGCCGGCGAACAACGGCGCGACGCATCCGCGGCCAAGCCGGACGCCACAGCCGCAGCGTCGGCGATCACCCTCAGCTTGGACTCGACTTTCATCCGCAGCTGCCACGAGGGCGAACGGCACCTGGAGGTGCGCGTCGGCAACGCCGGGACCTTCAACGGGGGCCGGCAGGTGTTCAGCGCCGTGGCCAAGAGCGACACCGACATCACAGCGCTGATCCGGCGCACCCTCGACACCGTGGGCCGGACCGGCGACACCGAGCTAGTCGCCTTCACCGACGGCTGCCCCGGCCTGCGCTCCATCCTGGCTGATGCCGGCGTCACGGATACGCCGACCCTCGACTGGTTCCACCTTTCCATGCGCCTCCAGCACGCGAAGCAAGTGCCAGAAGGCTTGCCCGCCAGCGAGCCGGACCAGCTGCAGGCGAAGGCGGCGATCGTCGCCGAGGTCGAGCGCCTGCGCTGGCGGAGCTGGAACGGCAAGGCCACGGATGTGCGGATCACCCTCAAGCGCAGCCGCAAGCTCCTGCCCGCCTTCAAAAGCGAGCCCGCTCGCAAGCTGAAGGTGGCGCTGGGCGCGGTCGACCGCTACCTGCGAAGCCAGAGCGCCTGGCTGGTCGACTACGCCGAACGATACCGGGCCGGCTTGCGGGTCGGCACGTCGCCCACCGAGGGCACGGCCAACTTCATGGTCAACCAGCGCATGGCCAAGTCGCAGCAGAGGCGCTGGTCCCGCCGCAGGGCCGACCTGCTGCTCCAAGTCCGCTGCGCCGTCTACAACGGCGCGCTCGGTTCCGGCTTCGGCCACCTCTTCAGGCCAACTCCCTCCCAGCCGCATCCGTCACTGGCGGAAGCAGCGTAACCCCCCATCTTTGGACAGTCCCCGCCACCGCGGCCCGCTCGCTCGCGTGCGTGTCCTCGCAGGCCACTAGGTCCGTGACCAGGCCAAGGTCCGGGTCATACACCACCAGCGACTGCCCCGGCAGGGCCGCACCCCGCAAGCCGCGCAGGGGCGCCAGGCGCTTCTCGCTCGCCGGCAGGTGGTTGCCGTCCAGCACACGCAGCCGCCAGCCGGGCAGGCTGTCGGCGCCATGGCCCACGGCCGCCATCACCGGCCCGAGCCGCTCGGCGCTGCCGCGCACCAGAGCACGCAGAACACAGGGCTCGGTGTGGTTAACCTTGTTATACAAGCAGGCCAGCGACACCGGTAGCGCCGGCATCTGCCGCGCCGCGGCGTGCAAGGACAGGCGCGGGCTTAAAGACACGATCGTCGTCAGCTCCACAACCGTCGAGAACAGCAGCTCGCGCGAATACTGCTGCTGGCGATGCGCCTCGAACACCATCGCGCAGCGATCCCCCGGAGGGACAGCCCGCGAAGCGGGCTGAAGGTTCACCCAGCCTGCCGGCAGCGCGTGCTCCAGCGCCAGGCGCGCCATCACGCTCGCCGGCGCGTGCCGCTCAAACCGCTCCAAAACCGCAGACCAAACCGGCCCGCTCCCACCCAATGTCCTGCTCATGCCTCCAGGTTGGGAAGAGCACCAACACCCTGAAAGGGGTGGGTCTAACAGGCTGTTTCGCCCTTTGTTTGAGAGTAGTTTGAGCTTGAACTCTACTGGCGCAGTCAGGTTTGCGAGCGCGGCTGGGTCATAGCACGGTGTGAGGGAACTAACATCCTGACCAAGACCTACGTCCTCGTACATGGAGCCTATGGCGGGGGCTGGATCTGGCGGGACGTCGCCAAGGGCCTGCGAACGCTTGGTCACGCAGTATGGACCCCGACCCTGACCGGTCTTGGTGAGCGCACCCACCTCCTATCGCGGCAGGTCACCGTAGGCACCCACATCCAGGACGTAGCCGGCCTCATCGAGGCAGAGGAACTCAGGGACGTCATCCTGGTCGGTCATTCCTACGGCGGCATGGTAGTGACCGGGGTGGCCGACCGCATGCCTGACTGCATCCAGCACATCGTCTACCTCGACGCATTGATCCCTGGGGATGGCGACACGGCGTTCGCGATCATTCCACCCGAGCTGGCGGACAGACGCAGAGCAGCCGCACGCGAACAGGGCAGGGGCATTGCACTGCCGGTGCCGGGTCCGGACGCGTTCCCGATCCCGGACGGCCCGGCCAAGGGCTGGTTCATGCGCCGGCTGCGCCCGCACCCGCTCGGCACCTACGACAGTCCGGTCCGCCTCACCAGGCCAGCGGGCGCCGGCCGTCCGGTGACCTATGTCGCCTACACCGATCCGCCGCTTGCCTCAATCGAGCCGAGCCGGCAGCGGGCACGCGCCAAGGTGGATTGGCACTACCTGGAGCTGACCGTCCCGCACGATGTCGAGGTACCTGCGCCTGAGAAGGTGGTCGAGCTGCTGGCCGGGATCAGCTAGGCGCGGCTTGTGACACGGCTAATGTGGCTTTGAGGTCGGACAGTGTCCGTCGGTTTGGATGTAGCGCGTGCCGGCGCTAGCGTGGCGGCAACAAACATCCTGGAGGACGTCCGCATGCCTGTCAGCCGCCGCACCCTGATCGCGGCCACCGCCGCGTTGTCCGCCACCCCGCTCGTGCGCCCGCGGGCGCAAGCTGCCAATACCCTCCGCATTGGCGTGCTCACCGACCTGTCCGGCACCTACAGCGACACGTCCGGGCCAACCTCGGTGGCGTGCGCCCGGCAGGCAGTGCAGGACTTTGCCGGGTCGCGCGGCCTGCAGGTCGAGGTGATCGAGGCCGACCACCAGAACAAGCCCGACGTCGGCGCCGGCATCGCCCGGCAATGGTTCGACCAGGGTGTGGACATGGTGACCGACGTGCCGAACTCGGCCGTGGCGCTGGCGGTCAAGACGATCGCGGTCGAGAAGAACAAGGCCTACCTGAACAGCGGCGCCGCCTCCACCGCGCTCACCGGCGCGGGCTGCACGCCGACCACGATCCACTGGGGCTACAACACCACCATGCTCGCCCGCTCCGCCGCGGCGACGGTACAGGCCGGCGGCAGGTCATGGTACTTCATCGTCGCCGACTACGTGTTCGGCCGTGATCTGACGCAGCAGGCGACGGGGTTCATCAATGCCGCTGGCGGCAAGGTGCTGGGCTCGGCGGCCTATCCCTTCCCGGCGACCACCGACTTCTCCGCCTTCCTGGTGGAAGCGCAGGCGAGCGGTGCGGACGTGATCGCCTTCGGCAACGCAGGCGGCGACACCGTCAACTGCATCAAGCAGGCGCACGAGTTCGGCCTGACCGCGGGCGGCAAGCGGCTGGCGGCGATGCTGGCCTTCATCCAGGTGATCAAGTCGGTGGGGCTGGAAACGGCGCAGGGGCTGCTGCTGACCGAAAGCTTCTACTGGGACCTGAACAGCCGCACCCGCGCCTTCATGGAGCGCATCAGGCCGAAGCTCGGCGGCAACTACGTCAGCTCGGAGCAGGCGGGCACCTATGCGGCCACGCTGCACTACCTGAAGGCCGCGACCGACCTGGGCGTTGCGGCGGCGAAGGCGAACGGCGCCGAGGTGGTCGCGCGGATGAAGGCGATGCCGACCGACGACGACTGCTACGGCACGCTGCGCATCCGCGCGGACGGGCAGGCGCTGCACCCGGCCTACCTGTTCCAGGTCAAGGCGCCCGGTGAGAGCACGGGGCCGTGGGACCTTTACAAGCTGGTCTCGACCACCTCGGGCGAGGATGCCGCGCCGCCTATCGAAAGCTGCAAGCTGACCGGGTAACCCGCTCTGCTGAGCTGCCGGCCCACGATGGAGGGACTGATGCTGCATGCCATGCTCCCAGTGCTGGCCATGCTTGGCTTGTTCGCCTGGACGAAGCCTTCAACCGCGGAAGTGGCGAACATTGTCGCCTGTACGCTGCGCCAAACAAGGGCGGAGTTCATCGGGAGTTGCGACGTGCCCTGCTTGGTGAATGCGCTGGCCATCGACATCGGCGGATCGCAGCCGGGCACGTTCTGCGACGCCCCGCCGCGTCGCGTGCCCGCCACGCTGAAGGAGGTTGCGCCCGGCAAGTACCTCGGCACGATGAAAAGCAAGTTTCCCGAGGACCCGAAGCGCTTCGAGCTGCTGCTCGGCAAGCCCGGCGTGGCCAAGACGCCGTTCGGCTGGTTCCCGCTGCACCGAGCCTCTGTGTCCGGCGACGCGATGCAGCTGACGATCGCTGCCGGAGCGCAACTGCCGCCGACGATGGACGACATTCGCATCATCCGGCGGGTCAGCGGGCTGGTTTCGGAACCCGGTACCCAGCGGAGAAGGAAGCGGCGCTGGTCGCCATGGTGGACCACTTTTTCCCTGCCCGAACGGCCGGCCTGCGTCAAAGCACGGCGCTGGAAATTAAGGCCACGTCCGTGGTCGCCATGGAAATCGGGCGCGCTTCGGCCAAAATCCGCGCTAAGGGTGTAGCAGACGACGATGAGGATTACGGGATGCCCATCTACGCCGAGCACTTGCCGGTCCGCCTGGTGATGGGCGAGCCGGCGCCATGTCCGCGGCTGATGGAGGGCGTCGCTCGCCCGGACACGCTCGCCGGCTATCGCGTCGGCCGCACACTGGAGGAAGCGGTTCTGGAGGCTCACTCCGTCACGTATCCACGATGACGCCGACGGAGGTTTCCTCGCCCGGACGGCCACACGGCGCAACGATGACGCCAGGCATGATGCAGCTGATACGCGAGCAGCGGCTCGGCTTCGTTGCCACGGTGAACGCTGACGGTACGCCTAATCTGTCTCCTAAGGGCACCTTTGCCGTCGTGGACGCGGCTACGGTGGCCTTTGGGGACATCCGCTCGCCCGGCACCCTTCGCAACCTTGCCGCCAATCCGGCGGTGGAGGTCAACTTTGTGGACGCTTTTACGCGTCGCGGCTGCCGCCTGTTCGGCACGGCGCAGGCCGTCCAGCAGGGTGAGCCGGGGTTCGACAAGTTGCTTCCTTTGTTCGCCGACTACGGTGGTCTCGTACCCCGCATACGGGCGGTCGTCTTAATCGCCGTGACCCGGGCGCTGCCGTTGTCGTCGCCCGCCTACGACGATGGCACATCGGAGGACGAATTGCGGCGGGCCTGGACGGACCGTTTCCGTGCCCTTCAGCCGAAGGGGCGCTTCATGGAATGACCGTCCTGACCATCTCGGCAATGTCTTGCGGTGCGAGCGTCGTGTTCGGCCAGCAACTCTGTGGCGGGATAACCGTATTCCCGCACCAGAGCGGCACTCCCAATAGGCCACCTGGTCCAGGATCATCAGGATGACACGCGCCGCACGATGGTAAGTGCCGCGACGGCTCCGACCCAACAGTGGTGCTGGTAGCGAATTCGGTGGCAGGTTGGCTCCCGCCGTTGCGACAGTGCAGGAGCTGATGCAGGAGTGATGATGCGGCCCTGCCCTCTCGAAGGCTGACGCTCATGTTGCTGCGCCCTGACAGCGGACCACCGAATTCGCTACCAGCATCATTGCCGGGAACGGGCCAGATTAGGATGAGGGCATAGCGTCGCCCGTCATGCAGACAACGCCAGGGGTGAACGGGTCGGAAACGCCATCCATGCAGCCGTCCGGCCCCGGCCCAGGTTGAGCGGCCGGCGCCGATCCGCGGTTGCGGCGGTGCGGTCCCAAAGGAAGTCGCCGGAGAAGCCGATATGCTCCCAGGTGAGCGGCGACGTGTGGGCCAACAGCGCATCCGGCACGGGCTTTCCCTGATCCCTCAAGTGCTGGACGGCATCGGCCAGGTAGGTCGAGTTCCAGTAGACGATGGCGGCGATCACCAAGTTCAGCCCTGACGCCCGGAATTGCTGCGCCTCCTGGCCACGGTCGGCGATGCGGCCCTGCTTGGACGTGCAGATCACCTAGGCCAGCACGTGCCGCTGCTCGCTCTTGTTCAGGCCCACCTGGCAGCGCTGGCGCAGGCCGGGCGACTCAAGCCAGTCCAGCATGAACAGGGTGCGCTCAACGCGCCCCAACTCCTGCAACGCCAGGTCGAGCTGGTTCTGGCGCTGGTAGGCGGCCAGGCGCTTCAGCATGGCCGACGGCAACGCGGTGCCGGCCTGCAAGGAGGCGACCAGGCGAAGGATCTCGCCCCAGTGCTCGCGGATGACAATCGGCCTTGACCCGGCGCCCGATCAGCGGGGCCAGGTCCTTGTAGGCCGTGACCGGCTCGACGGTGGCCAGCTTGCGTTCGGGCAGGTCGCGCAGCCGCGGGCAGAACCGGAACCCTAACAGGGCGCAAAGAATGAACACGTGGTCTGAAGCGCCACCTGTGTCTGTGTAATGGGTCCCGATCCGCAGGCTGGTCCCATGGTGCGGCAGCCCGTCCAGCACGTAGGGCGTCTCGTGGCTGGTGGCCGACATGGCGCGCACGCTGCAGGGCCCGTGCTGATCGGACACGTGGGTGTAGAAGCCCAGGCCGGGATCGTGGCCGTAGCGTGCGTTCACCTCGCCAGCGGCGTCGCCGCGCTTGGCCGATTGGAAGAACTGCCGGTCGGAGGACGAGGTGGTGCCGTCGCCCCAGGCGGACGCGATGGGCAGCGCATGGTGCGTGCCAATGATCCGGGCCAGCGCCGCCTTGTATGTTTCTGGGCGGATGTAGGCGTCGGCGGTCCAGATCAGCTTGTCGCGGGTCACGCCGTGACTGGCCGCCGCCATGCGGCCGAAGCCGAGGTTGGTGGCGTCAGCCAGGATGGCGGCGAGCAAGGCGTTCACGTCGTCACAGCGCTCGCCGGTTCGCGGGTTGGTGAACACGTCGAAACTGAGGGTCAGCCGCCTCACGGGACCTCCGTCCGTCCGGCCCCGATCCAGCCCGCGGCCCGGCGCTCTGCCCAGCGTGCGCCCCAGTCGAACAGGGCGATTACCCCCACCACCAGCAGTATGGCGGCGAAGACGTGCGGGCTGTCCAGTAAGGTGCGGTAGCCCGTCACCAGGAAGCCGATCCCGGCGGTGGAGACCAGCATTTCCGCCACCACTACGCCCACGATGCACAGGGCACCGCCCAGGCGCAGCGCCGACAGCACCGTCGGGATGGCAGCCGGCAGCACTACGCGCAGCAGCAGCTGGTCGGGCCGTGCCCCCATGCTGCGTGCCGTGAGGATCAGGTTCGGGTCGATTGTCCGCATGCCCGCTGCCATGGCCAATGCGGTGGGGAACACGGCATACAGTGCGGCGAAGGCCACCTTGCTTTCGGACCCCAGGCCGAACCAGGCTGTCATCGCGGGATACAAGATCACGATTGGCACGGCGTAAAGGCTGGACACGACCGGCAGCAACAGGCGTCGCACCGGCGCCACCCCGCCCAGCACCGCACCCGCCAGGATGCCGCCGCCGCAGGCGAGCAGGGCCGCCAAAGCCACTTCCCCGATCGTTACTGCCAATGCCGCGGCAAAGGTGGGTGCATCCGCGACTCCTGCCGCGACCGCGCTGGTCAGCGGCGGCAGGAACAGGGTGGGTATCAAGCCGAGCCGCGGCAAAGCTTCCCAGACGACCAGCAGCAGCAAGACCAGTGACCACCGGATGGCGCTTGCGCTCATGGTGCGCGGATCTGCTGCCAGATCCGGTCGCGCAGCTCCGCAAACCGTGGCTCGCCGGTCATGGCATAGGTGCGCGGACGCGGCAGGTCGACGGCGATCCGGTCGATGATGCGGCCGGGGCGGGCGGAGAACACCAGCACCTCGTCCGCGAGATACACTGCTTCCGTCAAGCTATGGGTGACGAAGACCACCGTCTTCTTTGTGACGGACCAGATCCGCAGCAACTCGTCGCCCATGGTCATGCGCGTCTGCTCATCCAGCGCGGCAAAAGGCTCGTCCATCAGCAGCACCGGCGGGTCCTGCACCAGGCCGCGGGCGATGGAGACGCGCTGGCGCATGCCGCCCGAAAGCTCGTGCGGGTGTCGAGCCCCGAAGGCCTGCAGCCCGACCAGGGACAGCATCTCCGCCGCCCGGGCCTGTCGTTGCGCCTTGGCGATGCCGCGTAAGGCCAGCGGGAAGGCGATGTTGTCCACCGCATCCAGCCAGGGGAACAGGTTCGCGTCCTGAAACACCACGCCGACCCGGTTCGGGTCCGGCGTCGTCATCGGCCGCCCCGCGCAGTCGATGCTGCCGGACGTCGGATGGTTCAGCCCGGCCAGCATCATCAGCAGCGATGACTTGCCGCAGCCGCTAGGACCCACCAGCACGGTGAAGCGGCCCGGCGCAATCGCCATGGACACGTCGTCCAGCGCTTGCGTCGCCCCATGCCGGCCGCCATAGGTATGGCTGACGCCGCGGACCGCGACGGCCGGGCTCATGTCCGCCATGTGCTGGCCCGCGCTTCCAGCCAGCGCAGCGCCTCATTCACCACGACAGCAGCGATCGAAACGAGCAGTACGCCGGATAGCAGCTGCGTCATGTCGAAGTTCTCTCCCCAGTCCGCGAGCCGATGCCCAAAGCCGGAGCGGGACGCATACACCTCCGCCAGCATGATCGCGGTCACGGTGAAGATCAACGCGGTCCGCATCCCTTCCAGCAGGATCGGCAGCATGCCCGGCAGATATACCCGCGCCACGATCTGCGCCCGCGTGGCCCCATAGGACCGAGCCACAAGCAGGTGCTCCGGGCGGACGGAGCGCACCGCGGCGGCCGCGCTCATTGTCACAAGGAGAAAGGCGGAGAACACGCCGAACGCCACCTTCTGCCCGAAGCCGATGCCCATGGTGAGGATGAACATCGGCAGGAAGATCGACTTCGGGATGCCGAACAAGAAGAAGATCAGCGGATCCATCACCCGCGCGAACCGCGGGCTTTCCCCCAATACCAGGCCTAGCAGCAGCCCGGCCGGGATGGACAAGGCGAAAGCGGCGCCGATCTCGGCCGCCGAGATCAGCAGGTCCGCACGGATCGCCGGCCGCCCCAGCATCGCGATCATGCCCGCGAAGACGGCGCTGAATGGCGGCAGCAACTCCCGATCCACCAGCCCCAGCCGGGGCAGCAGTTCCCAGACGGCCAATAAGCCGGCGACAATAAGTAGGCGCGCGGCCGCAAGCCTCACACCGTGGGCACCGGCTTGAACTTGTCGGATACCACCTCGGGGGCGGAGGCCATGTCGGTCATGCCGCCGAGCCGGGAAAGCTGCAGGTTATACTCAATCCCCTCCAGCGGCATGGCGCCGTCGATGGAGAGCTTCAGGATCGTGTTCTCATATTCCGCGGCAGCCGCTTCCGTAGGCACCTCGTCGATTTCGGCGATCAGTGCGACCGAGGCGTCCCGGTTGGCATGCATCCAGCACACGGCGCCGTAGATGGCGTTCAGCCCCTTCTGGATCAGCGCCGGGTTGCGGTCGATCAGCGGCTGCGTGGTGATCCAGACGGTGCTGACGTGCGCCGGGATCGCCTGCGCATAGTCGATCAGTATCCGGGCCTGGCCTGCCTGCTCCAACTGGAAGGACAGCGGCGAATAGACCACGGCCGCATCGACGTTACGGGAGCGCAGGTTGGGCACCAGTCCGCCGCCGCCCAGCGAGACGCGGGTGAACTGCAGCTTGCGGTTCCCCTGCGTCCATAGCGCTAACTGGTCTGAGGCGGACCCGGCGGAAGTGATCCCCACCTTCTTGCCCGCGAGCTCCGCAATCGAGGTCACCGGGCTATCCTGGCGCACCAGGAGATGCCAGCCGCTATACAGGCTCGATCCACCCGCTACCGCCTTGGCCGGCACGCCCTTGCGCAATCCGGCTGCCACCAGGGAAGGCGGGTCCAGAATCAGGTCCGCGGCGCCCGCCGCCAATGCCTCGAAGCATTCCGCCCCGCCGCGATAGACCGTGGGCTCCGCACCGATCCCTTCTTTGGCGAAGAAGCCCTGCCGCACCGCGGCCGTGGCCAGAATGGTGGGCCAGTATGCCTTGGTTGGCAGTCCCAGGCGAATGGTGTCGGCGGCACGGGCCGGGCGAACGAAGGGGACGGCAGCGGCAAGGCCGAGTGCCAGGCGCCGAGGAATGCGATGGGTCACGTAAGCCTCCTGCGGGCTCTTGGCGGCCCAAGTAGCAGTCGAAAAATATACAGTTCGGCTTGTCAGCCCAGAAAATATCGCGCAGCCTGGCAGGGAAGGCAAGGGCAAGAAGGCAGATCATGGAGCAGGGCGGTCCTCAGACCCTTTCCACCACCGTCTACGCCCGCCTTCGGCAGGAGATCGTTAACGGCACGCTGGAACCGGGCGGCAAGCTGCGTATCGGCGTTGTCTCCGCCCGCTACGGCGTCACCAGCACCCCGGTGCGGGAAGCCTTGAGCCAGTTGGCCTCCGAAGGCTTCGTGCGGCGATGGGAGCAACGCGGCTTCACCGTGGCGGCAGCTTCGGAACCCGAGCTGCTGGAGCTGACGCAAACCCGCTGCTGGGTGGAAGAGGTGGCCCTGCGCCAGGCCATGCTGAACGCGACCCCGGCGTGGGAAGAGGGGATCGTTTTGGCACTGCACCGCTTGTCCCGCACCGCACGGTCCACCGATGCCGCCACCTTCCAGGAGAATTCGGCCTGGGAAGGCGCCCATCGCGCATTCCACATGGCGCTGCTGGCTACCTGTCCGTCGCGTTTCCTGCTCGGCTTCTGTGCTCAGCTCAGCGACCACGCCACACGGTATCGCCGACTAGCCATGACCGCCGTCTACCCGAACCGGGACGTCATGGCGGAGCACCGTGCCATCGCCGACACCGCCTTGTCGGGCCAGGCAGATGCCGCGGTGGACGTGTTGACCACCCATTACCGCCGGACCGCGAGCATCGTAGCTGGCGCCGGGTCAAGCCAAGCAGCAGGGGATAGCTGAGATGCGTCTGATGAGTTTCGAAGCGGATGGCAAGGCGTCCTGGGGCATAGTGGACGGCGACGCGGTGGTTGACCTCGGCAGCCGCGCGCCCAGCCTGCGCGCTGCCTTGCCGAACCTGCCCGGCGCGACTGCGGACACCGCCGGGCTTCCCCGTCTTGCCCTCTCCACCGTCACCTACCTGCCGCCCATCCCGGACCCCGAGAAGATCATCTGCATCGGCCTGAACTACCTGACCCACATCTTGGAGGGCGGACGGCCGAAGCCGGAGAAGCCGACCATCTTCACCCGCTGGGCCAACAGCCAGGTGGGCCACGAACAGGCGATCGTGCGGCCCAAGGTCTCCGAAACCCTGGACTTCGAGGCGGAGCTGGCCGTGGTCATCGGCAGGAACTGCCGCCACGTGCCGGAAGCGGAGGCCATGGGCGTGATCGCCGGCTACAGCTGCTACAATGACGGCTCGGTCCGCGAATGGCAGCGCCACAGCAGCCAGTTCGGCCCCGGCAAGAACTTTCTCAAAACGGGTGGGTTCGGGCCCTACCTAGTCACGCCCGACGAAGCCGGGGACGTGACCCACGCGAGCCTGGTATGCCGCCTGAATGGGCAGGAAATGCAGCGCGCCACCACGGACGACCTGGTCTTCACCATCCCGCACCTGATCCACTACTGCTCCACCTTCACGGAGCTGGTGCCCGGCGACGTGATCATCACGGGCACCACCGGCGGCGTCGGCGCTTATCGCACCCCGCCCGTGTGGATGAAGCCCGGCGACACGGTCGAGGTGGAAATCTCCGGCGTCGGCCTGCTTCGCAATGCTGTGGTGCAGGAAGAATAAACCCCAGCAAGGGAGGACATGATGGAGGACCTGGCCGAAACCACGGTCACCGAAGCCGTGCTGCAGGAGATGGCGAACACGCCGGATCCCCACCTGCGGAACATCGTTGCGATATCGTAATATATTCCTCTCTTCCTGGATCAGAGAGCGACCGAGGGTGGTTTGGAGCCGCCGTGAAAAGGGGCGCATGCCAACCAAATGAAGCAAACAGCGGCCGCCAAGAGCCTCACCTGGAGGATACGATGCGTTTCCTGCTGCTGCTGTTGCCCCTGTTGCTCGCCGCCCCCGCGGCGGCGCAAACCGACCCGATTGGCCGTCCCGTCCGCATCGGCGTCATCACCGACATGAACGGCGGCCTCGCGACCCAGGCTGGCTCCGGTGCCGTACTGGCGGTGCAGATGGCCGTGGAAGACTGCCTCCTCACCGAATGCAACGGCATGACAATCGACGTGATCTCCGCCGACCATCAGAACAAGGCAGACGTTGCCGTCGCCATCGTGCGGGACTGGTGGGACAACAAGGGCGTTACCGCCGTGGCCGACATCGTGCAGGCCACGGTGCAGATCGCCGTGCAGCACGAGGCCGCTGCGCGCAACAAGGTCGCCCTGTTCTCTGGCGGCACCGCCCGCCTGACCAGCGAGGACTGCGCCCCGGCCACGTCTGTGATGTGGATGTGGGACACATACGGCCAGGCGGTCGGCATCGTGAAACCGCTCGCCAAGCCGGGGCAGAAATGGTTCTTCATCACCGCCGACTACGTGTTCGGCAAGTCGCTGCAGGCAGATGCCACCGCCCTGCTGGAAAAGGCAGGCGCCAGCGTGGTCGGCTCCGTCAGTCACCCCTTCAACTTCTCCGGCGACTTCTCGTCCTTTCTCCTGCAAGGCCAGGCGTCCGGAGCTGACGTCGTCGCACTCGGCAACACCGGGGCCGACCTCATCACCTCCGTCAAGCAGGCACAGGAGTTCGGCGTCGGCCGTGGCACGCAGCAGCTCGTCTCCTTCGTGCTGACAGTGCCGGACGTTGCCGCCATCGGCCTGGAAACAGCCCAGGGCGTATTGGTAAACGAGAGCTTTTATTGGAACCTCGATGACCGCACCCGCGAATGGTCTCGTCGCTTCGCCGCCCGCAACGACGGCCGAATGCCCTCCACCATCCAGGCCGGCGACTATTCCGCCGTCCGCGCCTACCTCCGCGCCGTCGCCGCCGCGCGCAGCACGGACACGCAGGCGGTGATTGCCAAGCTGCACGAGATGCCGGTCGACGACCTATTGACCCGCAACGGCACGTTGCGGCCGGACGGGCGCATGGTGCACGACACCTACCTGTTCCGGGTCAAGAGCCCGGCGCAGTCCCGCGAAACCTACGACGTCTACGACTTGGTCGCGACCATCCCGGCTGCCGAGGCTTTCCGGCCCCTGGCGGAAGGCAAATGTTCTGCCCTGAAGAAGTGAGCGTCCCCATGAAGAAGCTTCCCCTTCTGCCCACCACCGTCGTTGGCAGTTACCCGCAGCCGGACTGGCTGGTGAATCGCGCCATACTGACCGGCCGTCTGCCGCCGCGCACACGGGCCAAAGAGATCTGGCGCATCTCGGAGCCCATGCTGGAGGGAGCGCAGGACGACGCAACCCTGCTCGCGATCAGGGACATGGAGCGTGCGGGGATCGACATCGTGACCGACGGCGAGGTGCGGCGGGAAAGCTACTCCAACCGTTTCGCCTTGGCGCTGGACGGCGTGGACCTCGACAACCCGGCCGAAGTGATCGGCCGCACCGGAAAGCTGACCTCGGTGCCCCGCATCACCGGACCCATCCGCCGCCGTGGCGCGGTGGAGGCGCGAGATGCCGCCTTCCTGGCCGCCAACACGGACCGTGTCACCAAAATTACCCTGCCAGGCCCCTACACCATGTCCCGCCAGGCCAAGGACGAGCACTACAACGACCCCGAAGCCCTCGCCATGGCTTATGCCGAGGCGGTGAACGCCGAGGCGCAGGACCTCAAGCGGGCGGGCGTGGACATCATCCAGTTGGACGAACCCTGGATGGAGCAGTTCCCGGAGGAAGCAAAGCAGTATGGCTTGCGCGCGGTGAACCGGGCGCTGGAAGGAGTCGGCGGCATCACCATCGTCCATGTCTGCTTCGGCTATGCCCACGTAGTGTCGGACAAGCCGCACGCCTACTCCATCCTGCCGCACCTGGCCGATTGCATCGCGCACCAGATCTCGATCGAGGCGGCGCAGCCGAAGTTGGATCTGGCGGTACTGCGGGAGCTACCGGGCAAGACGATCCTGCTGGGTGTGCTCGACCTGGGCAGCCATGAGGTGGAGACTGCGGAAACGGTTGCGGCCCGCATCCGCCGCGGGCTGGAGCACATCCCGGCCGAGCGGATCGTGCCGGCACCGGATTGCGGGATGAAGTATCTGCCGCGGGAGCGTGCCTTCGGCAAGCTTCGGGCGCTGGCCGAGGGTGCGGCCATCGTGCGACGAGAGCTTGCGGGGGCATAGCATGGCTTCGATGAAGCGATCACAGGCAGTTGCGGCCGCGGCGAAAGAAGTTCGACGTCCGCAGCTCGTTCTCAGGCCATGTTACGATCGAGGCGGCACCGTCCGCCAACCCTAACCGGCCCATCCCGCCGGGCGCTTTTCGGCAAAGGAGGCGAGGCCCTCGGCAGCCTCCCGCGTTTGGCGCTTGGCTGCGTGCGTTCGCACGAGGCGGTTCCAGGCCGGGTCGTCGGTCGCCATGCCGCCGAACGCGTTCTCCAATGCCAGGTGCTTGGTCTCGGCAAGTGCGTCCGGCGCGTTGGCCAACAACTGCTCGACCACCTTCGCTCCGACTGACTCCAGCTCGGCCAACGGCACGACCTCGTGCACCAGGCCGATGCGCCGGGCTTCATCGGCGCCGAACCGCTCGCCAGTCAGCGCGTAGCGGCGGACTTGGCGCACGCCGATGGCATCGCAGAGCTGCGGGATGATGATCGCCGCCGTGAGTCCCCACCGCACCTCGGTAATGGAGAACAGGCTGTTCTCCGCCGCAATCACCACGTCGCAAGCGGATATCACGCCCGTACCACCGCCAAAGCACGCGCCCTGCACCAGGGCCACCGTCGGGACTGCGAGGCGGTTCAGACGTTGTACTGCCTCGAACGTCGCCCGCGATACCGCCTCATTCTCATCCGGCGATCGCGGCCTTACCGCGTTAATCCAGCCGAGATCCGCGCCTGCCTGGAAGTGCTTGCCGTTGCCCTTCAGCACTACGACCCGAAGCTTACCTCCTTGTGCGAGTTCATCCATCGCGGCCAGCAATCCGTCGATGAGGGCCCCGTCGTAGGCGTTGTTTACCGCTGGGCGGTTCAGCGTGACCATTGCGACGCCGCGTTTATCGAGATTCCACAGAACCGGGCCAGCAGTCATGGTGTCCCTTTCTCCAATTCATGGCCGACCGCCGGCACGCTCGGCGTATCCCTCGGTCCGGCAGGCTCGTTGAGGCTGCCTTTCCGCCGTGTGTCAATCACTGTTCTGTGGAGTCGTGCATAAGCGGAGCCGATCGCTTTCAGCCGCCATACTCGTCTGTGGCCGTCCGCTTACCCGCATCATCCTATCCAGAGCGGAATGGCCGGGGTCTGCCGGGTCGCTCACCCGAGCGCTGGGCCCATTCCTGTCCGCCGGCCGCCGCCCTCCACGCGCAGCAGGTCCGACGGCGGCAGCAGGTCCTCCGGCGTGATCGGCCGTCGCAGGATCACGAAGTAGCTCACCGCCGCGAACACGCACATGAC
>CAXTCI010000053.1:11953-29889 GCA_964242325.1 uncultured Acetobacteraceae bacterium | reverse complement strand
AGATGCAAGCTAGGTGATGTCTCAGTCTGGGAGTCGTCTTACGACTCAACCCGGTCGTTTGCGATCACAGCTACGACGCCTATAATTGCCGTTGACTGACCCGGCTGCGAAAGGCCCCAAACCAACCAAGCCGGCTATTCGGAGTAGCCCGGTCGCCCGATGTCGGCAGTGATGCCCACCTCCCTCGGCTCCCAGCCGAGAACCTCCCTGGTCCGCGCACTGCTGGCGGGACCGTTGCCCGCCACCCACATCGCCAATGCACCAAAATGTGTTTCGGCTTCCGCAGACGTCAGCGACTTCGCCGGCACGCCGACCTGTCGCCCGATCGCCTCAGCGATCATCCTGAATGGCACCCCCTCCTCGGCGATGGCATGGTAGGCTTCGCCCCGGGCACCCCGCTCAAGCGCGAGACGATAAACGCGCGCGGCATCCTGCCGGTGCACGGCTGGCCAAAGGTTCTGCCCGTCTCCGACATACGCGGAGACGCCCTTCTCGTGAGCTACGGCGGCAAGCATGGGGACGAACCCATGTCGTTCCCTCTGCCCATGAACTGAGCGCGGATTGCGGACCACGGAAGCGCACAGGCCACGATCGGCAAGCGCAAACGCCGCCTGCTCGGATGCGCGTGGAAAGTTGGGGGCGACGGGTGGCCTCGCGTCCTCCATGAACGTTTCTCCGGGAGGCATCAGGAGCACCCCGCCGGTCACGACGATCGGCCGGTCCGAACCGGCATACACCTCCCCGAAGGTCTCGATCGCCAGGCGCTCCTCCTCAGCCATCTCGACGATCTTCGACAGGTCGAGGCCGAACGCCGTATGGATCATGCCATCGCTATCACTCGCCCCGGCCCGCATCACATCCAACTCGCCAAGCCCACCAATGAGCGGCGTGATGCCGGCCGCCGAAAGCGCCGCGCCCTTCTCCTCGGAGCGTACCAGGCCGACCACCGAATGGCCTGCATCGAGCAGTTCGCGCGCAATGACCGATCCAATCCAGCCGTTCGCCCCCGTCAGGAACACCCGCATGCCAGTCTCCTTCTCACAACAGCAAGGGCGTGCTACGCCTTGTCAGTGACTGACATACGCAAGCTGTCAGTCACTGACAAGGCGTAAGGCAGATAATGGCCGCGAACGAGGAAGACCTGCGTGGCCGCTTGCAACGGACGGCGTTGGAGCTGTTCGGCGAGCGCGGCTACGACCGGACCACCGCTGCCGAGATTGCCGCACGGACCGGCGTGACGGAACGAACCTTCTTCCGCTATTTCCCCGACAAGCGGGAGGTTCTGTTCCATGGCGAGGCCGTGTTGCGGACGGCCCTGATCACCTCGATCGCCGACGCCCCGGACGGGCTCAGTCCGCTCGATATGCTGTTCCGGGCTTTCCGGTCAGTGCTTTCACTTCTGGAAGCCAACAGGCCATTCTCGAAACCGCGGCAGGAGGTCATCTCCAGCACGCCTGCACTTGCCGAGCGAGAGCTGGCGAAACTGGCCGTGCTGACCGATGCGCTGGCCGGCGCATTAAGGACGCGCGGCGTCGAAGACCTGCGGGCCGTGCTGGCCGCTCACAGCGGTATGGCTGCCTTCGCACATGCCACGACCTCCTGGCTCAACGATCCGGCGCCGGACCTCGGCGAGCGTCTGGATCTCGCCCTCCATGGTCTGAAAACCCTAATCGTCGAGAGCGACGTCTGACCCCGAACGCCTACGCTTAACCAAGGTCCACTTGGTCGCCTCCCGTACTCAAAGCGGACTGCCAGCTAACCACCACGAGCCGACATTCAACCTGAAACACTGCCGCAAGCTAGCCAGGCTCGCGACGCCTGGCACGCCCCTCACCTGAGACGGTGCTAGGCCGCGCACATCTGCTTAGGCCAGACGGCGCTAGACCCGGCCGTTCCCCGCACCATATCGCGGCAATGGATGGATCATTCGCCGTTGCCGCCCCCTTCCCTCCCAAGGCGCCGCTAAGCCCGCGCCTGCGGAGCCAGCTCGAAGCCTTCCTGGTGCTGCGGCGCAACCCATTGGAACTATGGGGTCCCGCCGCATACGAGGAAGGCGTGCTGCCCGGGCGTTTCCTAGCACGCGAGCAGGTCATGCTCAACGCCCGCGACGCGATCCGGCACGTCCTGGTGGACAACCACGAGAATTATGGCCGCAACGTCGGTACCCACCGGGTGCTGCAGCCCGTGCTGGGCAGCGGCCTCTTCTTGGCGGAGGGCAAGGCATGGCGGCACCAGCGCCGCACCATCGCACCCAGCATGGCCCCGCGCATCATGCCGGTCCTGGCCCGGCACGTCGTCGCGGCCTCCACGGCGGCGGAGGCCGCGCTGGCTGAAAGCGCCCTGCGCCCAATCGAGCTGCTGCCGCGCTTGCAGCACCTCGCGCTGACCATCGCCGGGCAGTCCATGTTCTCGCTTGAGATGGCCGGCTACGGCAGGGAGATGCGGGCGCTGCTGATAAGCTACGCCCAGCGCTACGCCCAGCCCGGCTTCCTGGACCTGCTCCTGCCGGCCACGGTGCAGTCGCCATTGGACCGCGGCCGCGCCGCCTTCCGCCGGAACTGGCTGCGTTTCATAGACCGCATAATTGACGCGCGCGAGAAGCAGGGCCGCGCCGGCGACGCACCCCGTGACCTGTTCGACCTGCTCGCCGATGCCCGCGATCCCGAAACCGGCGAGGGCTTCAACCGCGCGCAGTTGCGGGACGAGGTTGCGACCATGATCCTGGCCGGACATGAAACGACGGCGGTGACGCTGTTCTGGGCCTGCTACCTGGCAGCGCTTTATCCGGACCACGCCGCACGCCTGGCGGAGGAGGCGGACGCCGCCGACCTGTCGCCTGAGGGCGCCGCGGCCTCCGTGCGTCAGCTTCCCCTCACCCGCGCCTTCATAGACGAGACGCTGCGGCTGTATCCGCCCGCCTTCCTGATCGTGCGCCAAGCCACGGGGCCGGATGTAGTGGCGGGTCGCCCGATCAGCGCCGGCACGGTGGTCAGCATATCGCCCTGGGTGCTGCACCGGCATCGGAAATTCTGGACCGACCCCGACCGGTTCGACCCGTCGCGCTTCCTGCCCGGAGCGGTCCCGCCGCCGCGCTACGCCTACATGCCGTTCGGCGCGGGTCCGCGTATCTGCGTCGGCGCGCAGTTCGCCCTGACGGAGGCGGTCATCGTCCTGGCCCGGCTGATGCGGGCCTTCCGGCTGGAGTTCTTCGGCCGCGGCACCGTCATCCCGCGAGCCTTTGTCACGACCCAGCCTGACCGGCCCGTCCGCTTCATCCTGACCCCCCGGCGAGCGTAACCGGCCGCCTTGTCGTGCAGTGGCTGCATCCAGAAGTCGAGTAAAACCGTATAGATCCTAACGACCTCGCTTGCGTTCTGACCCGGCGGAAGGCATGAGCGGGTGCCGGAATGGCTCGGAGCCGGCCTGAACGCTTGGAGGGATGATGGGATATTTTCTTGTCCGCCCAGCCTACACGCCCGCAGCATGGTCCGAGATCATCGAGAACACGGTGACCCGCTGGCACCATCCCGCCAGCCGTTGCGTCATCTCAGCGGCTCGCAGGCGTCGTTTGGGTTCTTCAACACCGAGCACCCGAAGAGCGCCGCCGCACCACTCCATGTCACGACCGACAAGTTCGTGATGTCGTCCGGGCACGATCCGCTGACGCCTGTGACCATGCCGGACCATGAGGCTGCATACGCCTTCAACATGCCCATCTCGACTGAAGCCGGGCTGAAATTTGAAGACCTGGTCCCGATCCTGCCGATGCAGGATGCGGTGAAGGCGATGGCTGCCGCAAAGCCGGCCGTCGCGCAAACGGGCCACCCAGCGCCCGGCCGGGCAAGACCGTGACGCACGTGGAGCGCCGGCTGCTGGCCGCTCCACGCCTGACAGCCCCCGCGTAGCAGGCGGAACAGGACCGGCATGGCATGCCTCCATTGCGGGGTCGGCAACCGGGCCAAGGCCCGGTTCTGCGACGGATGCGGCGCGCCACTCGGCAGCGCACCAGCCCCCCTGCCCAACCCGGCGCCGGATGAGCTGAAGCACGTCACCATCCTGTTCAGCGACCTTGAGGGTTCGACGGAGCTGATTGCCGGCCACGGGCCGGAGGAAGCGCGCCAGCGGCTGCTGCCGGCCCTGCGAGCCATGTCCGACGCCGTCCATGCCTTCGGCGGCACGGTCAACCAGGTCCTCGGTGACGGGGTCATGGCGCTGTTCGGTGCGCCGGTGAGCCAGGAAGACCATGCCGTCCGCGCCTGCTGCGCCTCGTTGCGCATGCATGAGCTTGCCAGGCGCCTGAGTCCGCCGGCGCGGCTCCGGGTCGGCCTGGCGTCCGGCACCACGCTGCTGACGGCCAGCCGGGGCGGCATCGGCGTCGCCGGCGCCCATCGGGCGTTCGGCGAGATCATCCACGTTGCATCCCGGCTGCAAGGCATCGCGCCGCCCGGCACGACGCTGTGCTCGTCGGAAGTGATCCGGCTCGCTGGCGTGGCGGTGAACGTGGCGCCGCTGGGTGCCCGCCTGTTGCGCGGCCTGTCCGGCGAGCAGGACATCTACGAACTGCGTGGCCTGCACCGGGACGGCTCGCGCTTCCGCGCCGCGGTGGAGCGCGGCCTCAGCCCGTTCACCGGACGGGAGGCGGAGCTTGCGGCCCTGCGCCGCTGCGCCGGGCTGGACGGTAGCCGGATCTGGCGGGGCACTGCCGCCGCCATCGTGGGAGAGGCCGGGATCGGCAAGTCCCGCCTGGCGTGGGAGCTGACGCAATCCCTGGACCCCGGCGTTTGGCAGGTCCTGCAGGCCGAGGCGGTGTCCTACGGCAGCAACATCCCCTACCTCCCGGTGATCCGGCTGCTGCGGTCCTGCTTCCAACTGGAGGAGCGGGACCCGCCCGACGCCGCTGCACGAAAGGTCGGCGCCACGCTCGACGGGCTGCGCTCCGTGCCGCAGATCGGGCGCACCGCCCTCTTGTCCCTGCTGGACCTGCCGCTTGCCGGGGGCAGTGAGGACTGGCAGGCGTTGCCGCCGCTGCGCCGCCGCGATGCCCTGCGGGATGCCGTGTCCAGCCTGCTGCGCGGGATGGTCCAGCGCGGCCCGGTCCTCGTCCTCATGGAGGACCTGCATTGGGCCGACGAGGAAACGCTCCGCCTGCTGGACGTCGCCATGGGATCGGTCGAGGGCGTGCTGCTGCTCGTGACCCACCGGCCGGCCTTCGAGCCGGCTTGGGAACGGCTGACCCCGACGGTCATCCCGCTGGCGCCCTTGCCGCAGGCCGGCATGGAACGGCTGGCCAGCACCGTGCTGGAGGGGGTGGACACCGGCCTGCGCGGCGACGTGCTGGCGCGCGCCGGCGGCAACCCATTCTTCCTGGAGGAGATGGCCCGCGCCGCCGCCCGCGCCATGCATGGCGTGAACGGCGCGGCCGACGGGCTGCAGGCGGCGATCCCGGACACGGTGCAGGCGGTGCTGGCCGCGCGCATCGACAGCCTGGCGCCAGCCGACAAGGAGGTGCTGCGGGCCGCCTCTGCCCTCGGCACACGGTTCTCGGCCACGACCCTGCATTCGCTGTTTCCCGGATGCCCCGCCGAGGACTTCGCCAACCGGCTGGGCCGGCTGGGCGACGCCGGCCTGCTGCGCGCCCCGCCCGGGATGGACGGCGAGCACGGCTTCGCCCATGCGCTGGTTCAGGAGGTCGCCTATGCCGGGATGCCCGGCGGGCGCCGGCGCAACCTGCACGCCGCCGTAGTCAGCGCACTGGAGGCCCTGCATCCGGACCGGCTGCCGGAACAGGCGGAGCCGCTGGCCTACCACGCCTACCGCGGCGAGGTATGGGCCGCCGCCCTGCTGCACGCCCGCCGGGCCGGGCAGCGCGCGGCGAGCCGGTCCGCCTACCGGGACGCCTCCGCGTTCTTCGAGCAGGCGATCCACGCCTGCGAGCGCCTGCCGCAAACCGACGCGATGTTGGCCGAGCAGATCGACATACGGTTCGAGCTGCGGAACGCCCTGCTCCCCACGGCTGGGATCGGACGGAACCTGCACCACAGCCAGGCCGCGGAAAGCCTGGCCCAGCGCCTGGGCGACCCGCGGCGCCTTGCCTGGGCGACGAGCCTCATGGCGCGGGACCTGAACATGGTCGGCCGCCCAACCGAGGCGCTGGCCGCCGCCCAGCGCGCGCTCGGCATGGTCGGAGATGCCGACCTGTCGTGCATCACCCGGTTCCACATCGCGCTGGCGGCCTACGCCCAGGGCGACTACCCGCAAACCATCGCCGTCCTGAGGCCGCTGGTGCGTGAAGTCGAGGGCGAGGACCGCCTGCGCCACTTCGGCCTGCCCGCCCCCGGCGCGCTGTATTTCCGCGGCTGGTTGTCCTGGTCACTGTCCCGCACCGGCGCATTCAGCGAGGCCGCGACGGTCCTGGCGGACATGGTGACCTTGGCGCGGGAGGCCGACCAGCCGCTAGGCCTGACCTTCACCCACCTGAGCCGCGGTTTCGTGCTGGGCGCCGAGGGCCGGCTGCGGGACGCGGAGGCGGAGCTGCGGACCAGCCTGGAACTGTGCCAGGCGTGGAGCTTCTATGGCTGGTTCACCAACATCGCCTCCTGCCTCGGCCACGTGCTTTCGCGCCTGGGCAAGGACGAGGAAGGAACCACCCTGCTGCAGCGGGCCGTCGAGCGGACACGCGCCAGCGGCATCCTGGTCAGCCACGGGCAGGAGCTGGCCTGGCTGGCAGAAGCTCACCAGGCCGCCGGGCGGGCCGATCAGGCCCTGCTAACCGCCGCGGAAGCCGTCAAGGTGGCGCGCCAGCACGAGGAACGCGGCAACGAGGCATTGGCCCTGTTCGCGCTTGGCAGGTCGGTGCTGCTGCAGGGGGCGCCGCCGGACGAGACGGCAGGGCGTTTGCGCGCCGCGCTGACCCTGGCGCAACGCTGCGGCATGGCGCCGCTGGTCGCGCAGTGCCGGGACGAGCTGGACCGGATCGGTCAGGACGCCGGCGGCACCCCGCCCGGCGCCGCCACAGCCGAGAGTCGAAAGGTTTTGACTGCGGAGCTGTGACGCGGACCGGTATATCGCGAGGCCCTCCGGGCACGTTGGGCCGCGTCATGGACAGCCTGCATGACATGCCCATCCGCCTCATCCGGCGGGCGCACCAAGCCAGCACCGCCCTGTTCGCGGCGGACTGCGCCGGGTTCGACCTGACCTCGGTGCAGTTCGCGGCCCTGGTCGCAATCCCGGCGCCGGACGTGGACGCGGCTGTCGGCGCCAATCGCCTTCTCGACCATCGGCGACGTGCTCGAACGGCTGGAAGCCAAGGGCTGGGTGCTCCGGCTCGCGATGTTTCCACAAGATGAAATTCGAGGTCCGCCGCTGCGTAGCCGCACCATCTGCTTGACCACAGCGGCGTCCCCGGCGATCCTTGCCCCGTGATCCTCAACCGCTCCCTTTACGCAAGCGCAAAACAGGCTCCCTCAAAGGGGACCAAGGATCTGCGCGCGCGGTAGGCCATAGCGTTCTAGGATCACGTTGGACCCCGCCGGTTTGGACGGGGTTGCCCTTTAAGCCCGTCGCCGGCCCTACAAGAAGGCACAAGGCGATGCGCAAGATACCAACCATGTTCGAGCGGGACTGGTCCGATCCCAGGCATCCCATCCTGGACCATCCGAACCCGGCCTGCGCCTGGGTTTTCGCAGGCGAGGGCGCGGCGACCCGCAAATGGGACGGCACATGCTGCATGATGCGGGCCGGGCAGCTCTGGAAACGCCGGGAGCTGCGCAGCAATGAAGCGCCGCCGCCCGGCTTCGAGCTGGAGCAGCAGGACGCCGAGACCGGCAAGTCGGTCGGATGGGTGCCGGTCGGCGATGGGCCGGAGGACCGCTGGCATCGTGAGGCGCTAACCGCCTGGAACTCGGACTCCGGCCCACTGCCGGACGGCACCTACGAGCTGATCGGGCCAAAAGTCCAAGGCAATCCCGACCGCGCGGCCATGCACCGCTTGGAGCCGCACGCGGACGCGCCGGTGCTGGAAGGTTGCCCGCGCACCTTCGATGGACTGCGCGCGTTCCTCGCGGGACAGGACATCGAGGGACTGGTGTTCCACCACCCGGATGGGCGCATGGCCAAGATCAAGTTGCGGGACTTCGGACTGAAGCGCGGGAAGGCCGCAGGGTAAAATCCGGACCCAAGGCGCAGGGCTGCGCCCAAATGGCAACTTCGACGAGCGTGGCGGTCACTCAACTCGGGCACGCCCCAGCCGCGTCAAGCACCGGTCAGCAAGCGCCGGCAAGGAGTTGGCTGACGTGGATCGGAGCGCCGCCGCATCGCCGGTGGACTCCGGTGGCGGCGCAGCCCGGCAGCTCCAGCCTTGCCGCGGCCCCGGGCCCGGCTATGGTCGCACGATGCAACCACCCCCGCCCCACGCCCCCAAGCAGCCCATCGAGATCGAGCAGCTCGGCCGCCTCCGCACCGACGACTACGCCTGGATGCGGGACGACGCCTGGCAGCGCGTGCTGCGCGACCCCACGGTCCTGCGCCCCGACATACGCGCGCACCTGGAGGCCGAGAACGCCTACACGGCCGCCATCCTCGCCCCGACCACCGAATTGCAGGCCACCATCCTCGCCGAGATGCGCGGACGCATCCAGGAGGAGGACACCTCCGTCCCCATGCCGGACGGACCCTGGGAGTACTACGACCGCATCGCCGAGGGCGCGCAGCATCCCGTCTATGCCCGGCGTCCCCGCGGCGCCCCGGACGGCGAGCAGGTGCTGCTGGATGTGGAGGCGATGGCGCAGGGCCACGCCTACTTCCGCGTCGGCGCGGCCGAGCACAGCAACGATCACCGCCTGTATGCCTGGGCGGAGGACACCCAGGGATCGGAGGTTTACCGCATCCGTGTGCGCGACATCGCCACCGGCGCCGAGGCCGGCCCAGCCGTCGAGAGCTGCACCAGTTCCTTCACCCTATCGCCCTGTTCGCAATTCCTGTTCTGGGTGTTCCGCGACGACAACGGCCGCCCCCGCCGGGTGCTGCGCCGCCGGATCGGCGAGGCCAATGACGTGGTGGTATATGAGGAGCCGGACGAGGGCTTCTTCGTAAGCGTCGGCGCCACCCAATCGCGCGAGTGGATCGTGGTCGGCTGCGGCAACCAGGAAACCAGCGAGGTCTGGCTGGTGCCGGCGTCCGATCCCGAATCTCGGCCCCGCGTCGTCGCCCGCCGCGACCCCGGCGTGAAGTACGACGTCGAGCACTGGGACGGCGCGCTCATCATACGCACCAACGCGGACGGCGCGACCGACTTCAAGCTGGTGCGCGCCCCGCTCGGCGACCCCGGCCGGGCCAACTGGACCGACTGGGTGCCGCACCGGCCCGGCCGTTACATCGTGAGGACCGCGGCCAGCGCGGGGCACCTGGTCCGGATCGAGCGGGTGGACGCCAACAACCGCCTGGTCATCACCGCGCAGGACGGCGCCGAAAGCGTCCTCGCCGTGGAGGAAGAGGCCTACCTGCTCGGCCTAGGCCCGCGGCTGGAGTGGGACACCACCACCCTGCCCTACGTTTACGAAAGCCCGACCCAGCCGCGGCAACGCTGGGACCTGGACCTTGCAACGGGCGCACGCACCCTGCGCAAGACCCAGGTGATCCCATCCGGGCACGACCCGTCGCGCTATGTCGCCCGCCGCCTGTATGCCGCGGCGCCAGACGGCGCGCAGGTGCCGGTAACGGCGCTGATGCGGCGCGACACGCCGTTGGACGGCTCCGCGCCCCTGCTGCTGTACGGCTACGGCGCCTACGGCATTCCGATGCAGCCAGGGTTCTCCACCCAGCGGCTCAGCCTGGTGGACCGCGGCTGGATCTGGGCCACGGCGCACGTGCGCGGCGGGTCTGAAAAGGGCTGGGGCTGGTTCCTGGACGGGCGCGGTCCGACGAAGCCCAACACCTTCACCGACTTCATCGCAGCTGCCGAGCACCTCGCCGCCCAGGGCTATGCACGTCCCGGGCGCATGGTGGCGCATGGCGGCTCCGCCGGCGGGCTGCTGATGGGCGCGGTGCTGAACATGCGGCCGGACCTATGGGCCGGGATCGCGGCGGCGGTGCCGTTCGTGGATGTGCTGAACACCATGTCCGATGCCTCCCTGCCGCTGACCCCGCCGGAATGGCCGGAGTGGGGCAACCCGCTGCAAGACCCGGCTGCCTACGACCTGATCGAGTCCTACTCGCCCTACGACCAGGTGGGACCACGTCCATACCCGGCCGTGCTGGCGCTGGGCGGCCTGTCCGACCCGCGGGTGACGTATTGGGAGCCGGCGAAGTGGGTGGCGCGGCTGCGGGACCACACGACCGGCGACGCGCCGATCCTGCTGCGGATCAACATGGAGGCCGGGCACGGCGGAGCATCGGGCCGCTTCGACTACCTGAAGGAGCCGGCGCTGGTTCAGGCATTCGCGGTATGGGCTGTGGAGCGTATGCAGCCGGACGGCCCGGCAGGCGTTGCAGATGCAGACAACATCGGAACGCAATCATGACCACGACGCCGCCGGCCCCGCCAGAGCGCAAGCCCTACATCTCCCCCCCGCCGTCCAAACAGGACGTCGATGAGGTCAGCAAAGAGCAGGGCATGATCACCGACGAATGGGCACCGCAGCCCGGCGCCGAGCCGGACAACGACGCGCCAGGCAAGGCCAAGCCACACGACCCGGCCTAAGGAGCAAACACCGGCCAGGCGACAAGCCCGGCCGGCAAGCTTTGCTTCAGATGTGCTGGGCGGTCGCCATCTCGGCGCCCACCACCATGCGGGCCACCAACGGGGCGGACACACGCTCGGCGAGGTCAACGCCAGACTGGGCGATACGGGCGCTCTCGGTGATGATCTGGATGGTCGAGGAGCGGACGAGGTTGGCCTGCAGCTCGATCGCAACCTTGGGCGTCTTGGCGGAACCAGCGGCCTGCATGTTGCTCATCGCCTCCTGCATGATCGCCTGACCAGCCGACATCATCTCCCGGAACAGGTCCTGCGAGCCGGCAGCGAACACCTGGCTGGCCTGGGCGAACGCTTCCATGTTGCCCTGGCTGAACGCGACCAAGTCCTTGCCGATCTGCGCGGCCTTGTGGGTCATGTCGGACTGGGCGCCGGTGGCGGCGTCAACGCCCTGCTTCATGTCGGCGATGGTGCGGTCGAACGAGAAGGCATCTGCGGCGGGGAAAGCAGTATTGGACATTGAATGATCCTCCGAGAAAGGCCGGGGGTCGGCCCCTCCGGCTATGTTGCAGTGCAACATCGCTCTTATGGGAGCGTCAATGTCCCGACGCAAGGCCTTTTGTGCAGCGCAGCATTCCGTTGCGAACGCCCTCGTAACATCCGCGGCGAGCTGCCCTGACCCGCCCGCAGGCGCACCGTCATTGCAAGTGGCCTGGGCCACGTCGATCCCCTAGGGCCAGCGGAACGACGCATGCGGCCGTTGGTTTGCCGCATCGCAGTGCCGCTCGCAATAGCAAAAAGGCTGGAGCGGAAAGCGCCTGGGATCATGGCGAGAAATGGAGCCTTGTGAGCACGGCATAGCCCGAGAGCAGGGCAAAGCACTGCCTGCCATGACCCCGGCGGGATTTGCCGCCCAATGCCGCGGTCCCCGCCAAACCTGCGCCATCAGGCCCGGCGCTCCCACCCATGGCGTCGTCAGCGGTGCGGTCCCATGCCCGCATCCGGCAGATGCAACGACGGGCGAGGACAGGATAACCCCTCCGCCGGGATCGCGGGTGCGTCCGCCTCCAGGGCAGGTGCTACGGCGGCGATGCGGCCCGCGGCGATGCCGACATCCACCGGGCCGCTCCCATCCGCGAGCATCGCGGCGCCCACCACCAGGTCCATCATGCGCAGGCCAGCAGCGCCTGCACGGCTGCCGCTTGGACCGGCTCGATGACGGGCAGCCCGGCCGCACCCTCAAGGAAGCGGCGATGCCCGGCCATCCCCGCGCAACCCAGGATCACCACATCGGCGCCGCGTGCCTTCAACTCCTCCGCGACCAACAACAGGCGCGGCCGGCAGGCATCGGCGTGGATCAGGGTGTCCATCGGCAGGTCGAGCGGCAGGCTGGCAGCGCAGCGCTGCTCCAGGCCCATCGCCTGCAGCACGCGCCGGTGCCGGGGCACGCTGGCCCCAACGAAGGCAACAAGGCCAAAGCGGTCGCCCCGCGCCATCGCCGCCGCGATCCCGGCCCGCAATGCGCCGAACACCGGCCGGGCGGTGACGCTCCGCAGCAGGTCCACGGCAGGGTCGGAAACGCAGGCGATGATGTAGGCGTCGGGTGGCCCGGACGTCTCGGCCGCCTCGACCCGGCGCAGCAGCGGCCCGGCCGCCGCATGCCAATCGCGCCAGGTCGCGACCGCCGGCGGGCCATCCCGCAGGGTTTCCACGGTGAAGCTCGGACCCGCCGCGGCGAACGGCGCCAGCGACGCCCGGATGCCGTCGGTACAGGTCTCGGAGCTGTTCGGGTTGATGACGAGAATGCGCTGTGCCACCGGGCGCGGCTACGCCAAGGCCGGCGGCGGCACCGCGCCCACCTGGTCCACGATGCGGCGATACTGCTCGGGCCGGCGATGGGCGGCGAAGTTGAACATCTTCTCCTTGCCCTGGCGGCAGGCATCCAGGTCGCAGTCGGCCACCACCACCTCGTCGCCCAGCGTCGTGGCCTCGGCGGCGACCAGCCCGTTCGGGTCCACGATGCAGGTGCCGCCGATCAGGCCGGACCCGTCCTCCTCCCCGGCCTTGGCCACCGCCACCGCCCAGGTCGCGTTCATGTAGGCGTTGGCCTGCGCCGCCAGGCGGGAATGGAAGGTGCGCAGCCCCGCATCCTCCGACATGCCGCCGTTCGGGTCGTAGGCGGCGGAGTTGTAGCCCACCAGCACCATCTCCACCCCCTGCAGGCCCAGGCAGCGCCATGCCTCCGGCCAGCGGCGGTCGTTGCAGACCAGCATCCCCAGGATGCCGCCATGCCAGGACGGCGGCGCGCGGAAGGTAGGAAATCCGAGGTCGCCGTAGTCGAAGTAGCGCTTCTCCAACTGCTGGAACCGATCGCCGGGCCGCGGCTCGACGGAGCCCGGCAGGTGAACCTTCCGGTATTTGCCCAACTGGGTCCCGTCCGGGCCGACGAGAAGCGCGCTGTTGAACCGGCGTCCCTCGGGCGTCAACTCGGCGTAGCCGGTATAGAAGCCGACGCCCAGCGCCGACGCCCGATCGAACAACGACTGCACATGCGGATTGGGCATCGCCGGCTCGAAGAACGCATCGAGGTCCCCGCCGTGCAGCAGCCAGCGCGGGAAGAAGGTAGTGAAGGGCAACTCGGGAAAGACGACGAGGGTCGCACCCTGCCGGGCCGCATCCTCCAGCAGGGCGACCATGCGGGCCAGGATGGAGGCGCGGCTATCGGCGCGCTGGTTCGGCCCCATCTGGGCGGCAGCAACTCGTATCAAGCGAGGCACGGCATCATCCCCGTATGCTGCGCCAAGCGCAGTGTTGCGAACCCGCCCCTCATTTCCATTGAATACAGCGCCAGCAGTCCGAAACCCGCACGGACTAGCCGTTTCGCTACGCACATGGACGGGAGCAGTCGAAGCAAGCAACGGCTGACATCACGGCCGCGTCAGCACGGGGGCAGGAAAATCATGTCGGGCAAGGAAATCCACGCTGGTCAGCCCAATCAGGATGCACACCCAAAACAGCCCGGCCAGCGCGAAGATCCGGCTGAGCTGCGAAGCCCGCCCCACATCCATGAACATGAAGACGACCAGCCCCACCATCGGCGCCGCCAGCATCCCTGCCGCCCACCCGGCATGGGCCAACGCCGCCGCAACTTCCACAGCCAGCAACAGCATCAGCAGCACCCAGGCGACCAGGACCCGCCTCATGCCCGGCCCGCCACGTAGATCAGCGCATACATGACGATCCAGATCAGGTCCACGAAGCTCCAGTAAAGCCCCACCGCCTCGACCGGCGTGGCGTAGCCCGGCGAGAACTCGCCCCGGTGGGCGCGCCAGGCAATCCAGCCAACCAGGCCGACGCCGATGAGCATGTGGGCCCCATGCAGGGACGTGGCGACCCAGTAGAAGCAGTAGAACAACTCCGCCCCGCCGGCATCTTCCCCATGCAGGCCGAAGCCGGGGCCAGGAAACAAGCCTTCACGCAAATCAAGCACCCATTCCAGCAGCTTCAACGCCAGGAACGCCACGCCGAGGCCCATTGTCACCAGGCACGCCGGAACCATCCGTTCCGCCCGTCCTTCGCGAACCCCATGCAGGCCATAGGCATAGGCGGCGCTGGCCGTCACCAGCACGGCGGTATTGATGCTGCCGATCAGCAGGTTGGCATGCTCTGTCGCCAATGCGAACCCGGTAGGATGCCCGCGGTGCAGCAGCAGCCACACCAGCACCAGCCCGCCGAAGAACAGCATTTCGCTGGCCAGGAACAGCCACATCCCGGCGATGGCGGTGCTGGCCTGGTGCTCCGGCGAGGAATACTGGAACTCGGCCTCGGCAGCCGGCGCCGCCAGCTCAGCCATGCGCCGGTTCCGGCTCCGGCGGCTTATAGTTGTATGGCTCCTCCGTAACGGTTGGGATCACGGCGAAGTTCTCCTTGGGTGGCGGCGACCGGGTCTGCCATTCCAGCCCCGTCGCCCCCCAGGGGTTCGGCGGCGCCCGTTCCCCACGGAACAGCGACCACCCGAGATATCCCAGCGGCATCAGATACCCAGCCGCCAGGATCACCGACCCGGCGGAGGACAGCACGTTCCACACCTGGAACTCCGGCGCATAGGACGCATAGCGCCGGGTCATGCCGAGGTAGCCCAGGATAAACTGCGGAAAGAAGGTCAGGTTGAAGCCCAAGAAGATGACCGCAGCACCCATCCGGCCCCACATCTCCGGATACATCCGCCCGGTGATCTTCGGCCACCAGTAGTGCAGTCCGGCGAAGAACGCCGTCACCATCCCCCCCACCATGATGTAGTGGAAGTGCGCGACCACGAAGTATGTCTGCGTCAAGTGCACGTCCGCCGCCAGCGCCGCCACGAACAGCCCGGTCAGCCCGCCGATCGTAAACAGCCCGATGAACCCCAACGCATACAGCATCGGCGCATCGAACCGTATCCAGCCCTTGTGCAGCGTCCCCAGCCAGTTGAACACCTTGATCGCCGACGGCACCGCGACGAGGTAGCTGAGCAGCGAGAACACGATGGCCGAGTACAGCGACTGCCCCGCCACGAACATGTGGTGGCCCCAAACGAAGAAGCTGATGACCGCGATGGACACCGAAGCCCAGACCACGAACTTGTAGCCGAACAGCTTCTTGCGGCTGAACGCCGGCACGATCTCGCTGATCACCCCGAAGCCCGGCAGGATCATGATATAAACCGCGGGATGGCTGTAGAACCAGAACATATGCTGGAACAGCAGCGGATCGCCGCCCCGGGCGCTATCGAACACGCCAACGCCGAACAGCCGCTCGAACGCCAGCAGCATCAGCGTAATCGCGAGCACGGGGGTACCAAGGACATAGATGACGCTGGTGGAATACAGCGACCAGATGAACACCGGCAGCCGATACCAGGTCAGCCCCGGCGCCCGCAGCCGGTGTATGGTGACGATGAAGTTCACCCCGGTGGCGATGCTGCTGAACCCCGACAGGAAAATCCCAACCACCGCCAGCACGACGTAGCCGGTCGTGTAGTTGGTGCTGAGCGGGGTATAGAACGTCCAGCCCGTATCCAGTCCGCCCCAGAACAGCGCCCACAGCGTGACCAGGCCGCCGGCCATGAACAAGTACCAGCTCATCAGGTTCAGCCGCGGAAACGCCAGGTCCCGCGCCCCGAGCATCAGCGGCACGAAAAAATTGCCGAGCGTCACCGGCACCGCCGGTACGAGAAAGAACCAGACCATCACCACCCCATGCGTGGTGAACAGCCGGTTATAGGTGGCATGGCTGAAGATCGCCCCCGCCGGCGAGATCAGGTGCAGCCGCATCGCCGCCGCCGCCGCCCCGCCCAGGAAGAAGAACGCGGTGATGGAGGCGAAATACAGCAGCGCGATCCGCTTATGGTCCGTGGTCCCCAACCAAGACCACAGCGTGCCGTCCTCCGTGACATAGGAGCGCGGCAGGGCCTCGATGGTGGTGCTCATGGATTGGCCTCCGCCGTGCTTTGTCCCTGCGGCCGATCCGCTGCGAGCGACTTGATGTAGGCAATCAGGCGGAACAGGTCGCCCTCCGTCACCACCCCGGCGAAGGACGGCATCCGGTTCTCGTATCCCGCCACGATGTCCTGTGCGGGCATCAGGATGCTGTCCCGGACATACTTGTCGTCCGCCACCACCACGCGGCCGTCGTTCAGCGGCACGGGATGGCCATACACCCCCTCCAGCGGCGGCGCACGGACGGCACTGTAGCCGCGGGTGCGATCCACCGCCGCCCCGCCGCCCCGGCCCTCAGCCTGGTGGCAACCGCTGCATCCATAGCGCGTGAACAGCTCCCGGCCCTGGGCGACCAAGGGGGTAGACGCCTCGTTGTCCCCCAGCCAGCGGTCATAATCCGGCGGCGTCATCACGACGACCTCGCCGCCCATCACCGAATGGTCCACCCCGCAGAACTGGGTGCAGAACAGATGATAGGTGCCGGTCTCGGTCGCGGTGAACCACAGGCTTTCGTAGCGGCCCGGCAGCACGTCGTGCTTGATGCGAAATGCGGGGATGGCGAAGTCGTGGATCACGTCCTCGCTGGTCATCAGCAGCTCGACCGGGTGGCCTACCGGCACGTGCAGGGCGTTGATCTCGTGCTGGCCGCCGGGATACTCGGTCTTCCACATCCACTGCTTGCCGGTAACGGCGATCCTCAGCGCGCCGGCCGGCGGCTGGAACTGGCGGACATACAGGTTGGCTCCCCACAGGAACAACCCGAAGAACAGCACCAGGGTGGCGCCGGTCCAGGCGATCTCGAACCGCCAGGTCTTCTCGCCGGGCTTGCCGCGGTCCTGCGGGTTGCTATGGCGATAGCGGACGACGTACGTCAGCATCAGCCCGAACACCAGGGCCAGCACCAGGATCGTAACCCCGAACAGCGCCCACAGCAGCGTGTCCACCTCCAACGCATTGGTGGACGCCGCGGGCAGGAGCAAACCCCTCACGGCAGCCTCCGGGGCCGGTGCGTCAGCCACAGCATGGTGCCGATGCCAAGCACGGTAAGAGTACCGCCGATGCGGACCAGCCGCTCGACCGCCAGCGTATAGCGGCCGGTGGCGGGATCGTAGTGGAAGCATAGCAGCAGCACGGGGTTGGCCACCGCCTGGCCACCATCGCGGGCCAGCAGGATGGCGCGGCGCAGGGCGTCGGGATCATAGCCCACCCCCAGCACGTAACCGGACACCAGCCCGGACGGGGACAGCACGGCGACGCCCGCGGGGTGGATGAACTGCCGCTGCGCCTCATCGAACCGGGTGCGGAAGCCGATGGCGCCGCCGACCGTATCGGCCGGGCCAGTCAGCAAGCGCCATCCAGCGCCCGCATCCTTCACCGCGGCGGCATCGGCGGCTCCCTCGGCGGGATCAATGGACAGCACCGCCACCTGATAATCCCGGCCCGCCTGCAACCCGCTGCGGTCCAACGCATCGGCCAGGTCCTGCCGCACGACGCCGCACAAATTGGGGCAGCGATAATAGCCCGGCGCCAACACCAGCGGCAGCCCACCTGCCGCCTGCCGCAACGTGGTCCCAACGCCATCCGCGGCGGTAAAGGCCGCATCCATCGGCACCGGGGCACCGGGGTGCTGCACCCACTCCAAATCGTTCAGCGGGGCCGCGGCATAGGCCGGCGCGGCGGCCAAGGCCCCGGCTGCCAGCGTCCCAACTGCCAAGGCCCAGGCGACCACCAGAACAGACAGCCTCATCGCCGCACCCAAGCCGGGGCTG
>CAXTCI010000053.1:0-11853 GCA_964242325.1 uncultured Acetobacteraceae bacterium | reverse complement strand
TGCCGGCGGCATACGTCGGCTCCGCAGCCGACTGGCCCGGCACCGGCTGCCCCGCCGCGGGGCCGCCCGCCGCCTGCCGCCCGGTCCACATCCGGGCCGCAAGCCCAGCCGCAAGCCCCCACCCCAGCCAAGCCGTGCCTGCCCGCGCAGCACGGAGGATGCGATGCCCGCGCGTCACGTCCCCCCGCTCCGTACGCCCCTGGTCAGGCATGGATGGCGGCCTCCCGCTCCCGGTGACGCAGCGCCACCGCCCCAGCAAGGCCGCCCACCGCCGCCAGGCAGGCAACCGCGGACAACAACGGCACTACGCCCGGAGACTCCGGCAGCACGGTCCACACCGCGCGCAGGACAGACATCCCCGCCAGCACCGCCGCCACCCAAGCGAGCGCCCTGGCGCTGTGCCGCGCCCGTGCGGACAGCAGCACAGCCATCGGCACCACCCCATGCCCGAGGGCCACCAACGCCATCACCCAACCCCAGCCGCCGCCGGTGCGCAGCTTATACCAGGGCACCTGCTCCACCAGGTCGTTCTGCCAGACGATCACGACCTGCATGAAGCTGAGGTAGGCCCACAGCAGCACCAGGGCGAACAGCAGCTTCGCCACATCGTTGCGGACCGGCTTCGGCACGCCAACCAGCAGGATCGCCGCCGACAACGCCAACACCCCCGCCCCGGCGCCAGAGAGCATTCCATAGATGCTGGACACGAAGCGCGGCTGCAGCGACATCGTCAGGTCAATGGACGCAAACGTCACCGTCAACGCCAGCAGCAGCAGCCCCGGCGCAGCTACGGCCTCCAGCGAACGCCCACTCAGCACGACCCAGGCCAGGCCGAGCCACACCAGCAGGTAAACCACGCCCCGGCCAGCGAAGAATGGCAGGTTGAGATACCATCCGTTCGGCACGGTGTCCCGCACCCAGGGGTAAAGCTGCGGCAACGTCAGCAGCACCGGCAGAATCAGCAGCGGCAGCAAGGGCAGGGTCGCAACCCCAGCCGCCAGCCCCGGCCGCAGCACATCGCCCCACCGCCCGCCCGTCAGCGCATGCGCCAGCAGCAGCGCCAGGCTACCGAGCGGCCAGGCGCTCCAGGCCACCACCGCCGCAAGCCATCCATGCGCAAAGCCGGACGGGTCCAGCAGCAGGGTCAGCGCCGCGGCAGCCACGCCGACGGCGGCCAGCAGCCAGCAACGGCCGACAGTGACCACCCCATTCATCGCAGCGCCTCCCGTTCCGCCACCGTCAAGTCAGCCGGCTTCGCGTCCGTGCTGCGCTGCAAGGCGCGGATGTAGGCGGCAATAGCCCAACGGTCGTCCGGCCGCACTCGGTCGGCAAAGGAGTACATCGCGCCATATCCGTAGGTGAGCACGTCATAGAAGTGCTGCGTCGGCGCCTGGCGCAGCCGGGCCTCGTGATAGGACGGCGGCGGCGAGAAGCCACGCTGCACCACCATGCCGTGCCCGTCGCCCAGCTCGGAATGGCACGGCGTACAGAACTGGCGGAACTGGTCCTGCCCGCGTTGCAGCAGCGCGAGCGTCAGCGCAGGTGCGGGCGCCGGGCGTTCCCTATACTCGACCCGGTCCGGTGGCACCTTGCCGGGACCGACGGACGCGGCGCGGTAGGCCGGCAGCTTCGGCTGGTTGATGGCGTCATCGCATCCGGCCAGCAGCAACGGCAGCAGCAGCGGCAGCAGGGCAGTCCTCATGCCGCGGCCTCCACCTCGGCCTCTTCATCGGCCTCCCTGCCCATCTCTTCCATGTGCGTCGGGTGCAGCCGGCGCAGCACCGTCCGCGCCGTCCGTGTCTTGCCGCGCACCACCAGGAACCAGCCGTCGCGCGTCGCCTCCCGCAGCGCATCGCTCTCGTCGCTAGGGTCCCACAAATTCGGCAGCCGGTTTGCGAGCATGAACGACCCGAACGCAGCCACGATCGCCCCCAGCACCGCGGTCTCCAGGGCATAGATCAGGTAGGAGGTCCAAAAGAAGTCCGGCCGGCCGCCGATCAGCAAGTTGTAGCTGACCATCGTCGCCCAGCACTGCATCCCGAACGCGCCCACGCCCAGCACCAGCGCCGCCACCAACGCGATCAGCGGAATGCGCGACCCCGGGTCATCCTCGTCCGCCGGCAGGGCATAGGGCGTGCGCGTTTCCGCTGCCACGCCGACGGCGCGCAACTCGCGCACGGCATCACCCAGCTCGTCTGGCCCGGCGAACCCGGCGACGATCATCCGCCCACCTTCCCCGTGCCGATCATCTGCCGCATCTCCGCAATGGACACCACCGGCAGGAAGCGCACAAACAACAGGAACCCGGCACCAAATAGGCCCACCGTCCCCGCCAGGATACCGAAGTCGTCCCAGGTCGGTGAATAATCACCCCACGCGCTGGGCAGGTTGGTCCGGTGCAGCACGGCGACGACGATGCCGAACCGCTCCAGCCACATGCCCACCACCGCGCCCAACCCGACGGTTCCAAGCACCCAAGGCCGCAGCCGCGCCGCACGCCAGCACATCACGAGCGGCAAGGCGCAGTTCAGCAGCAGCGTCAACCAGTAGATCGGCCCATACAGCCCGAAGATCCGCTCCAGGAACTGCCGGCGCTCCGCCACCTCCCCGGAGTAGAAGATATCAAAGGCGTCCATCATATAGCAGTAGGACACCGCCAGGCTGACAGTGAGCAGCAGCTTGCCCAGCGTATCGAGGTGCCGGTCGGTAATATACGGATGCAGGTCGAACGCCGCCCGCAGCGGCAGCATGATCGCCAGCACCACCCCAAAGCCGGACAGCACCGCCCCGAACACGAAGAACGGCGGATACTGCGTCGAGTACCACCCCGGCGTCGCCGCCCCGGCAAAGTCCAGCCCGACGATGCTATGGACCGACACCACCAGCGGCGCCATCAGCGCCGCAATCAGCCCATAGCTCGCATGGAAGCGCCGCCACTGCGGCCCGGTGCCGCGGAAGCCCATCGCCAGCACGCCATACAGCACCTGCCGCCGCCGCGTCTGCGCCCGGTCCCGCAACGCCGCCAGGTCCGGCATCAGGCCCAGGAACCAGAACAGTACCGAAGCCACGATGTAGGTGATGACGGCGATGAAGTCCCACAGCAGCGGGCTACGGAACTGCGGCCACAGCACCATCGTGTTGGGATACGGGAACAGCCAGTAGAAGAACCACGGCCGCCCCAGGTGGATCAGCGGGAACAGCCCGGCGCAAGCGGCTGCGAAGATCGTCATGCTTTCCGCGATCCGGTTCACCGACGTCCGCCACGCCGACCGCGTCAAGAAGAACAGCGCCGAAGTCAACGTGCCCCCCGAAGCGATGCCGATCCACCAGACATAGTTGATGAGGTCGAACCCCCACATCACCGGCCAGTTGTTGCCCCACGCCTGCACACCCGTCGCAAACAGCCACCCGACCGACAGCGCCCCCAATCCCAGCAGCGCCACGCACAATCCGAACGCCGCCCACCACCAAAGCGGCGTATGCGGGTTGAGCGCGATGGCGCAGATGCGGTCGGTAACGCTGGCCGGCGTTTCGCGCGGGGACACCACGGGATCGAAGGGCATGGGCTCAGCCCTCCAGCAGCGGGCTGGGATTGCGTATGCGCGCCTCATAGGTCACGCGCGGATGGGTCTGCTGCTCCGCCAACAGTGCGTAGTCGAGCGGGCTGGCCTTACGGGCGACCACAGCACTCGTTTTGTCATTCAGGTCGCCAAAGCTGAAGGCGCCCGTCGGACAAGCAGCCTGACAGGCAGTGACGGTTTCCTCCTTCGCGCCGTCGCGGTCGTGGCTGATCCGGGCGGCCGCGATGCGCTGGACGCAGAACGTGCACTTCTCCATCACCCCGCGCGGCCGGGCCGTGACCTCCGGGTTGCGGGAGATGTCCGGGCGGTGCTCGTCCCGCGCATAAGGGCCAAAGTTGAAGCGGCGCACCTTATACGGGCAATTATTGGAGCAGAAACGCGTGCCGACGCACCGGTTATAAACCTGCAGGTTCAGGCCCTCGCTGTCGTGCACGGTGGCCTCCACCGGGCAGACGGTCTCGCAGGGCGCCTCCTCGCAATGCATGCACAGCATGGGCTGGAACACCGCCTGCGCGTCAGGCCCGGCGCCGTCCCAATAACGGTCAATGCGCAGCCAATGCATCTCGCGCTGGTGCAGCACGTTCTCGCGCCCCACCACCGGCACGTTGTTCTCGGCCTGGCAGGCGACGACGCAGGCATTGCAGCCGATGCACAGGTTCAGGTCCACCCCCATCCCCCACTGCACCGGAGCCTGCGGCCGGACTCGATACAGGCTGTCCTCCACCGGCCGGCCCTGCAAGGCGTGCGGGTCGGCCTGGAATCCGGCGAGCGTGCCGTGCCGCGCAAACTCGTCCGGCGGCACCGTTCCCATGCCCCGGTCGGTCGTCGCCAGCTTCACATGCCGGCCCAGGGGGCGCAGCGACGCCGGCCCATCCGCCGCGCGCATCGGGGACAGGTCCCATCCCGCGCCCTCCCCCACCTGCCCCGCATGGCGCCGGCCATAGCCGGTGACGCCCACTGCACAGCCCGCCGGCAGGCCAGGCAGGCGCCAGAGCGGCAGCTCCAGCCGCACCTCGCCGCGCAACAGCTCGACCATGTCGCCGCTGCTCGCGCCGGGCAGCACGTCTTGGGCGACATACAGCGGGTTGTCCCACGTCAGCTTTCCCAACGGCCGCGGCAACTCCTGCAGCCAGGGATTATTGGCGTTGCGGCCATCGAGCAAATACGGATCAGGCCGGAACAGCAGCGTCAGCGGTGCGGCTGCCAACGCGGGCGGCACGGCGCGGGCGGCCTCAGGGCGCAACGTCGCATTGGAGGGCGCGGCGCGAGTGCCGGGCACAACCCCGTCGGCAAGGGCAGAAAACCAGGCATCATCGTCCGGCAGCCGCTCGCGCCAGGTGTCGCGCACCGCCGCCTGGGCATCACGCGGAGCGCCATCGGACAGCAGCGACAGCAGGCTGATCGCGCTCTGCCCGCCGTGCAGGGGCAGCGATTGCGGCTGCTGCACCGACACCGTGCCATCATGGGCGCGCAGGTCGCCCCAGGCCTCAAAGGCATGCGCCATCGGCAGGTGCCACCCGGCAGCCACGGCCGTCTCGTCCGAGCCGGCCGAAGCATGGATGCTGAGCGGCAGCACCCCAAGCGCCGCCGCAAAGCCCGGCACCGTGTAGGCCGGATTGGTATCCAGCATCACCAGCGCCGTCACCCGCCCCGCCGCCATGTCGTCCTGCAAGGCACGGAGGCCAGCGTCGCCGTCCACCGCCCGGTGCTCAAAGGGCGGCAGCAAATCCCAGGTCCGCCCGCGCCCGCCCAACGCCTCGTTGACCGCATGCACCAACGCATGCGCCTCCGCCGGCAGGGACGGCCCGGCATGGACCAGGCCACGCCCTCCCGCGGCCTGCAAATCGGCAAGGGCGGAGGCCACCCACGGCGGCGCATCGGACGGCGCGGCGCCGGACAGCACGCCGGCGGCCAGCGCCATCAACCCGCGGCGTAGCTCGGTCGGAGCGGCGGCCACGCGGTGATCGGCAAGGGTGCCCAGCAGCGTCGGCACGCTCTCGACTGCATAGATGCGGCTCATCGGCCCGCGCACCGGATTACGCCGGCTGCCGAGGTCGCGGGCATGACGCACCCAGCCGGGAGCACCCGACGCCAAGTCGCTGTCCAACCCCACCACCACGTCTGCCGCATCGCAGCGCGGGGTAAAGGCCAGCGGCTGCCCATAGGCCAGCACCGCCCCGGCCCGCGCCGCATCCCGTCCATCCGCCTCCCACTGATGCCAGCGCGCATCCGGGAACCGGGCCAGCACCGCGTCAACTGCCGCGCCCAAGCTGGGCGACGCGCAGGCTCCGGTCAGGATTCGCAGGCCCGCCCCATGGGTTTCCAGCAGCCGTTCCCGCACCGGGACCAATTGGTTCAGCAGCTCGCCCATCGTGCCGGGCTGACCGGCGCGCAGCACGCCCACGGCACGATCCGGGTCATAGAAGTCCAGGATCGCCGCCTGCGCCAGCGCATCGGTGGCGCCGAGGCTTGCGGGGTGCAGCGGGTTGCCCTCCACCTTCACCGGGCGGCCCATCCGGTGCTCCACCACCACGCCCAGCGCGGCACCGCCGACTGGCAGCGCAGTGGCATAACGGTTCGGCAGGCCCGGCACGATGCCCGGTGGCGCCTCGACCGCCGGAACCCACCCGTTCCAGCTTTCCGCGGGATCGCCGCAGCCAGACAAGCCACCGAGCGCGAAGCTCGCCGCCATCAGCTTCAGCAAGCCGCGCCGCCGGGCCGGATGGCTCATCGCCGCCGCGAGCGACGGGAACACCCGCGCCGCCTCCGCCGGGTCCTCCAGCACCTGGCGCCAGCGCTGGGCGGGGGTCAGCGGTGGCATATCGAGCACTCCTGCAGGTTGCGCCCGCCGATGTGATACTCCTGGATCAGCGCCTCTGCCGAGGGGGTATCAGGCGTGCGTTGCCAGGCCGTATTATAGATCTCGGACGCCGGGCGCAGCTTTGGCCCGGGGTTGCGATGGCAGGACAGGCACCACTCCATCGTCATCGGCGCCGCCTTCCACATCAGCGGCATCTCCGCGACGTTGCCATGGCAGGACGAGCAGCCAACACCCTTGGTCACATGGATCGAGTGGTTGAAGTAAACATAATCCGGCAGGTTGTTCACCCGCTGCCACTGCAACGGCTTGTCATTCGCCAAGCTGGCGCGGACCGGCGCCAATACGTCGGCATTGGTCCAGATCTGCGAATGGCAGGTCATGCAGGTGTGCGTCGGCGGCAGCCCGGCATTGGCCCCGATCTCGACATGGCTGTGGCAGGTCTGGCACCCGATGCCCAGCCCGGCGACATGATGCTGGTGGCTGAACGGCACCGGCTGGTTCACCACGAATCCGACGCCCCGCGCCCAATCCGTCCGCGGCGCAATCCACCACCAGCCGCAGCCGCCCACGACAAACGCCGCCGCGGAGAGCATCGCCAGCTTCATCCAAAGGTTTGCGCTCGGGCGGAAGATGGCAGCCATGGCACGGGACCCTAAGAAAGCATCGTACCCGGCGCCAGCCGTTAAGCTTGCCCAAAGGTAAGTTTCACCCGATGGTGCACAGGCCGCCGGACGGCCTGTTTCAACAGCAGTCTGGAACCGTCTAACGACAGCGGCAAGGCCATTCCGGCGCCCGGCAAACCCGGGAGGGCAGGACCGGACATCGGCGTGCCTTGCCGGCATGCTCCCCATCAACGTGGAGGCGTACGATGGACCATACAGGCAAGGCGCCGGCTGATCCGCCGGCCCGTAACAGCGCAGCGGGCATCGGCCGCAAGCGCCAGGAGGGCATCTACATCGCCGGGTTCGCCGGGCGCCGGCAGCCGGTCCCAGCCTCGCCGGAGCGGCTGGCATCCGCGGCGCTGCGACATCTCAGCCGCGACGCCGCCGCCTACTTCGCCGGAGGCGCCGGCCGCGAGCTTACGGCCACTGCCAACCGGGCCGCCTTCGACCGCTGCCGCATCGTGCAGCGGGTGATGCGGGACGTGTCCACCCGAGACCTGACAATCGAGCTGTTCGGCCGCACCCTGCCCCTGCCGATCCTGCTAGGCCCCATCGGCGTGCTGGAAATGGCGCACCGGGACGCCGACCTGCCCGCGGCCCGAGCCGCCGCCGCCGCCGGCATCCCCTTCGTCACCTCCAGCCAGGCATCGCGCCCGATGGAGCAGATCGCAACGGCCATCGGCGACGGCCCCCGCTGGTTCCAGCTCTACTGGTCCTCCCGCAACGAGCTGACCGCAAGCTTCGTCGAGCGGGCGGAGCGGGCGGGCTACGAGGCCATCGTGGTCACGCTCGACACCACCCTGCTGGGCTGGCGGGTCCGCGACCTCGACCGCGGCTACCTGCCGTTCCTACGCGGCCGAGGCATCGCCAACTACACCTCCGACCCGGTCTTCGGGCAACTTCCGCTGGACAGCGGCCCGGCGCCCAAGCCGCCCCGTCCCGGCCTGGGCGCGCTGCGGTCGGTGCTGGAGCTACTGCGCTCCTTCCCCGGCGGCCCCGCCCGGGCGCTGTCATCCGGCGAGGCGCTGGCGGCGGTACGGCGTTTTCTGGCGATCTACTCGCGCCCAGACCTGACCTGGGACGACCTGCCCTTCCTGCGCGAACGGACGCGGCTGCCGATCCTGCTGAAGGGCATCATCCATCCCGAAGACGCCAGCCGCGCCGTGCAGGCCGGCATGGACGGAGTGATCGTCTCCAACCACGGCGGGCGCCAGGTGGACGGCGCCGTCGCCGCGCTGGACGCCCTGCCCGGCGTGGTGGACGCCGTGGCCGGGCGCATCCCGGTGCTGTTCGACAGCGGCGTGCGGACCGGCGCCGACATCTTCAAGGCGCTGAGCCTCGGCGCCCGGGCGGTACTGATCGGGCGTCCCTACATCTGGGGCCTGGCGCTGGCGGGCGAGCAGGGGGTTGCGGCAGTAATCGCCAACCTCGCCGCCGAGCTGGACCTCACCCTCGGCCTCGCGGGCCGCCGCAGCCTGCGCGAACTGGACCGCTCAGCCGTAATTTTCCGGCATGACGCCATCCCGGAGCAGCCGCGATGACGACGCATCTCCAGGAGCGGCATGGTTGGGGAACGGCACGCCGGACAGCCGCGCGCATTCCGCAAGCAACCCGTCCTGCAACGCGGCATCGCGGGTGGCGCCACCCGGCTTGCGCAGATGCTTATGGAAAAAGTACTCCCCCGTGACCGCCGCCCCGGCGTCGTCCGACACCGCAAGCCAAGCCTGGGTGCGGTGTGCCGCGTCCAGGTCGCCCGTTGCATGCGCGCCACCCATTTTGGTCGCCACCCAACCCGGCTCCAACGCATTCGATCGGACACCGGGCCAGCGGCGGGCGACGGCGAAGGCCAGCAGCGCATCATGCAGCTTGGTATCGGAGTAGGCCTGGTTGCCCCGCCAGTCCCGCCGCTCCCACAACAGGTCGTCCAGGCCCGCATGGCCGCGACGATGCAGTTCGGAGCTGACATAAACCAGCCGCGCCGGCGGCCGGATCAGCGCCGTCAGCACATACGGCGCCAGCGTGTTGATGGCGAACACATGCGGCAGGCCGTCCTCGGTCAGCACGCGCCGCCGCTCGCGGAAGCCGATGGCCGCGTTGTGGATCACCGCGTCGAACGGCCCCTGCGCGTTGGCCGCCTCCGCCAACCTCCGCGTCTGGGCGATGCTCGCCATATCCCCCGTCAGGACCGCAGCCGCGCCGGGCACGGCGGCCAGCGCATCCCGGCCCCGGTCCGCATTCCGGGCGTGCAGGACCACCTGGTGCCCCTCCTCCACCAACAGTTGCGCGGCCATGCGGCCCAGGCCGTCGGAGGAGCCGGTGATGAAGATGCGTGCCATGCCGGTGCTTTCATGCGGTGGAGGGTCCGATTTGGGACGGAGACGCCGGAGCGCACGGGTCCGTTCCGCCCGCAGACGCTTGCAGCCACCGCCCTGCCGCGGTCTGATGCCCCTGGAATTGGAGGACGTGCGATGCAGGAACTGCTGCCCCTTGCGGAACGCCTTGGCGCGTTGCTCAAGGCAAGGGGCGAGACGGTCGCCGTGTCGGAGTCGTCGTCCGGCGGTCTGGTGTCGGCTTCCCTGCTCGCCGTGCCCGGCGCCAGCGCCTACTTCCAGGGTGGCGCGGTGGTTTACACCGGGGACGCCCGGACCGCGCTGCTCGGCATCACCGGCCCGGAGATGACCGGCCTGCGCTCGTCGTCCGAACCCTACGCCATGCTGCTGGCCCGCACCGTCCGCAGCCGGCTAGGCACGACATGGGGCATTGCCGAGACGGGGGCCGCCGGACCCGCCGGGAACCGCTACGGCGACCCGGCCGGCCACACCTGCATCGCCATCAGCGGCCCGGTCGAACGGACCACCACCCTGCGGACCGGCAGCGCCGACCGCGTCGCCAACATGCGCGCCTTCGCCCGGGCACTGCTGGAGATGCTGACGGACGCCGCGTCGCAAGGCTGAACAGCACAAGGGCGTTGCAGCGCCTGGCGTGACCCCCTCGACGTTGTGCAGGTGGGCCGGCTTCGGCACAGCGACTATCAGGGCCGGCCGTCCTCCATTCAGCACGCCCTGCGACAACCAACACAATGCACCGTCACGCCAACGGGCGCCAACCACTCGGATCGATGCCGTTCGAGCCGAAGTGCAGTCCGTCATCATTCCTCGCAAACCGGGCGCTCGCACCAGCGTAAACGTACCGACACCATAGGAATGCACCCATGCCAACAACCAAGATCCTGGTCGCTGCGGCGATCACGCTCGCCGGCCTGACCACCGCCCCGGCGGCGAAGGCCGCAACGCCCTCGGTCATGCTGGCGCAAACCGACCCCGGCCCAATCACTCGCCGGCCCGAAGAGCGGCAGTCCGACCCCATGCTCGCCTATGACATAGACAAGGATGGCACGCTCGACCTGGCAGAAGTGAAGAGCGCAGCCGCCGCCCACTTCGACGAGCTGAATCCAGACAACGACGACAGCCTCGACGAGAAGGAAGCCGCACCGGTCCTGAAAGGCCAGGAATTCCGGCAAGCCGACACGAATGGCGACGGCAAGATCAGCAAGGCGGAATACCTGGCCTACGTCGAAAAGGCGTTCCAGCTCGCCAACCCGGACAAGGACGGCACGCTGGATCGCAAGGAACTTGACAGCGAAGCCGGGCAAGCCCTGCTGCGCCTGCTCCGGTAGGGCCAATCCGATGAGGATCATCGCAGCCGCAGCCTTCGCCCTGCTTGCCGGCGCTGCCCAGGCGCAGGTCGGTCCACTCGGTCCTCCCGGCCTGCCCGCCAACCGTTTTCCCCCACCAGCCCGGCCAGTCGCTCCCATCATCTCGGACCGCTGGGCCAGCGAGGACCAGCGGGAACGCGCAGGAGAGTCCACACGGGTCATGGACTTCCTGCACATTCAGCCCGGCATGGCGGTGGCCGACATCGGCGCAGGCAACGGATATTACGTGGAACGGCTGTCCCGCCGAGTCGGCCCAACCGGACGGGTGCTGGCAGAGGACGTCGTGCCGGAATACCTTGCGGGCCTGCAACGGCGCGTCACGCAGTCAGGCCTGCAGAACGTGGCGATCGGCCTGGGCGACGCGCACGACCCTCGCCTGCCGCCGGCCTCAGTGGACCTGGCCCTGCTGGTCCACATGTATCACGAGATACAGCAGCCGTTCGGCCTCATGGTGAACCTACTGCCGGCGTTGCGCCCCGGTGCCCGCGTGGCAATCATCGACACCACCCGCGTCACCCAGGAACACGGGACTCCACCAGCCCTGCTGGACTGTGAGTTGAACGCAGTCGGCTATCACCGGATCGACACGCTGCCGATGGAGGGCGGGTCGGAATACCTGGCAGTGTTCGAACCGCCAGCCTATCCGCCTATGCCCGAAACCGTACGGCCATGTACCCTGAAATGATCGCTACGGCCATCATGCCAATGGAACCAAGCAGGCCCTAATGCCTTCTCACCCGGCACGCCGCCATTCCGCGGCATGCCCCAACAGGAGCGGAAAATGCCGCAGTTCGACGCAACCATCAAGCACATCGCCGACGGCGTAAAGGGCTTCACCGTCGCAGCCGCGACCAAGAACATCGAGGGCTGGGAAGCGACTCTTGAGAAGGTGGACAGCCCCGCCGCCAAGACCATCGTCAAGGACCTGGAGTCCCTGAAGAAGCACCTGCATGCCGACAAGCTGAACGGCGAAGCCATCCGTAAGCTCGTCGCCAAGCTAGGCAAGGAGACCGTCGCCATCGCCAAGAAGAGCGAAGGCAAGGGCGCCGAGAAGATCCAGGCGCTAGGCGAGGC
>CAXTCI010000052.1:0-30181 GCA_964242325.1 uncultured Acetobacteraceae bacterium | reverse complement strand
ACATCACCACCGACCACATCAGCCCGGCCGGCAACATCAAGAAGGCGTCGCCGGCCGGCGACTACCTGGGCGAGCACCAGGTGATGCAGCGGGACTTCAACTCCTACGGTTCCCGCCGCGGCAACCATGAAGTCATGATGCGTGGCACTTTCGCCAACATCCGCATCAAGAACGAGATGGTCGCCGGCGTCGAGGGCGGCTGGACCCGCTACCAGCCCGGCGGCGAGCAGATGCCGATCTACGACGCGGCCGAGCGCTACAAGAAGGCCGGCGTGCCGCTGGTGGTGTTCGGCGGCAAGGAATACGGCATGGGATCGTCCCGAGACTGGGCGGCCAAGGGCACGGCGCTGCTGGGCATCAAGGCCGTGGTGGTCGAAAGCTTCGAGCGTATCCACCGCTCCAACCTGGTCGGCATGGGCGTGCTGCCGTTGCAGTTCAAGGACGGCATGACCCGGCAAAGCCTCGGGCTGACAGGGGCCGAGACCATAGACATCCTAGGGCTAGAAGGCCTGCAGGCTGGCATGGACCTGCAAATGCTGGTCCACCGCGACGGCGGCACCACCGACATGGTGATGGTCAAGTGCCGCGTGGATACCGCCGACGAGGTCGAGTACTACCGCAACGGCGGCATCCTGCATTACGTCCTGCGGGAAATGGCCCGCGCGGCGTAGTACCAAAGTGCCCTTCTCCCTCTCCCTCCGGGAGAGGGCCGGGGTGAGGGGGTCTCCAAGCACAGTCCATGGTCAGCAAAGCCCGCATCCCGGCAGCGCCGGTGGTGCCCGGTTCCGCGAGCAAGTCCCCCTCACCCCAACCCTCTCCCGGCGGGAGAGGGAGCCATACCGTCCCTGTTGATGTCGTCCCGTTGGCGCCGTGGCCCTGATGCCGACCTCGGCCACCTGCCCATCAGCCTGGACCTGCGGGCACTATCCATCGCCGAGGGCATACGCGCCGCCCTGTCCGTCGCCGTGCTGGTCGCCGCCAATGAATGGTTGCGCCTCCCCGCCCTGAACGAGGCCGCTCTGGCCGCCCTGCTGACATGTCTATGTGATGCGGGCGGCCCGGTGCGCCGGCGCGTCCCGGCGCTGCTGATGTTTGCGGTGCTGGGCGCCGCCCTGACAACCGGGCTTGGCGCTCTCCGGCCGCTCGGCTTGCCGGTCGTCGTGCCGCTGGCCTGCATCGTCATCTTCTGCACCAGCTTCGCCCGCGTTTGGGGCCAATCGCCCTTGCAGGTCGGCAACCTGCTGACGGTGGTGACCGTGCTGTCGCTGGACCGCGGCGAGGACCTGCACACGGCAGCAACGCTGGGCCTGTTCTTCCTTGGTGGCAGCCTGTGGGCGCTGCTGCTCACGATGGTGATCTGGCGCCTGCACCCTTACCGTCCCGCCCGACGTGCGGTGGCGCAGGTGTATCGCAGCCTTGGCACCCTGGCCGGCGACTTGTCGGTCCTCGCCGCCACGGCCGAGCCGCCCACCCACGCCTGGGCCGACCACGCCCGCGCCCACCGCCGCCACGTCCGCGACGGGATCGAAGCCGCGCGCACCCTGCTGCTGGACACCATACGCGGGCGCGGCGCCGCCAGCCCGCGCGCCGGGCAAACGCTGATCCAGGTAGAGGCAGCGGACCAGCTCTTCGGCACCCTGATTGCCCTGTCGGACGTGCTGGAGGCCGCCGATGCCCCGACCCGCGCCGCCGCCGCCCGCGAACTGAGCCTGGTCCGCCTGCTGCTGGCCGCCATCGCCGACGAAACCCGGCAGGACGAGCCGACCAACAACCCGGCCGCCCGTGCCGCCCTGGAAGGGATGCTGGAAAAGCTAACCCGTCTCGGCGCCGGTTCGCTGGCAGGCATCACGGCCAGCATGGTGACGCGGATGCGCATTGCCCTGCTGCTGACCACCCCTGCCGGCATGCTGCCGGAGCCAAAGCCCGAGGCAGGCGGACCCAGCTGGCGGGCCCGGCTGACCCAACCTCTGCGAGCGAACCTGGCGTGGTCGTCCGCCGGGTTTCGCCATGCGCTTCGGGCAGCCGTGGTGGCGGCGCCGGCGCTGGCCCTGACGCTGCATCTCAGAACCACCTATGCCCATTGGCTGACGATCACCCTGGTCCTGACATTGCAGCCGTTCTTTGCCCTGACCTGGCAGCGCGCGGTGGAGCGCATCGGCGGCACCGTGCTGGGTGGGCTGATCGCGGCAGGCATCGCAGTGGTGGTGCACACGCCTCTGGCGATGGCGGCGGCCCTGTTCCCGCTCGCGGTGCTCGCGCTGTCGGTTCGCTACGTCAGCTTCGGCTTGTTCATGGTCGGCCTGACGCCCCTGGTCGTGCTGCTGTCCGAACTGGGCCGCCCCGGCACCGGCGAACTGGTGATCGCCCTCTTTCGCGCTGCCTATACCCTGGCCGGTGGCGTGCTCGCGGTTCTCGGCTGCTGGGTGTTGTGGCCGAGTTGGGAGCCGAATCGGGTGCAGCAGGAGTTGCGGGGCGCGCTGCAGGCCCATGCAAGGTATGCCGACCTGGAACTGGCGACGCTGCTGCAGGAAGTGCCGGATGCCGCGCTGGACGCAGCGCGCCGAGCCGCCGGCATGGCGAGCAACAACCTGGAAGCATCGCTGTCCCGGGCATTGCAGGAGCCGCGCCGGGCCGCTCGCGCCGGGCTGGAAACGGCGATGACTGTTGATGCCGCGCTGCGCCGCCTGGCAGGCCGGTTGTCGGCCTTACAGCACGACCCGGCGCTCGCCGGCGATTTCGGGCCAGAAGCCTTACGGGCCTGGCGGGAATGGTTGGCAGCGGCCTTTGCGGCATTGACGGCTGGGGCGCCGCTGCCCGGCGGCTCGCCAGCTATCGAGGGCACCGGGCCACTGGCGCGGATCGCCCGCCAGTTGGAACTGATGGACGGCGCGTTGCGTCGGCCGTCGCAGCCCAGTGGCGGAGGCGCTTCTAGCCTCCCCTGAGTGCGACCAGCGCCAGATGCCCAATCAGGGCCGCACAGGCGAGGAAGTTGATGGTGAATACCCTGCCACGCAACGGCACGTCATTCGTCAAGGTCTGCACGCCGGTATGGATCACACGCCCGGCAAAGAACACCCAGGCGAACGCGACGTCCCAGGCCCCCAACGCCCCAAACTGCATCAGCAACAGCACGGCGGTATAGGTGATCACCGGCAACTCGAACTGGTTGCCGAGGTTGCGGGTAATCCGCGCGATGTCCGGCGGCTCGTCGCGCCCGAACTCGAAGCATCCGTATTGCACACGGCTCGCCTGCACCGCCCGGATACGCGCGAAGCTCAGCCAGGCATACAGGAAGAAGACAAGTCCGACATGAGCGAGGATCGGCCAGAGGATGGCTGTGGACATCGGCAGATCCTTGCGTTTGGGGCGGCGCTGCAATGGGGATGCGGCCATCCTGCATGTGATTGCTGCGGGCGTGAACGGGATTGGCCCGCCAGGCTCGTGGCAGCCGCTTGCGACGGCGGCGGCGCAGGGCGCCTACCCAGGCGCCGGTACCCGCCGCAGCCCCGGAACCGCCGTTATCCCAAGCCCGCCCACAACAGCCATCACCAGGAACGTCAGCCCGCCCAGCGTCCCGTATACCTGCCCGGCCACCCATGTCAGGACCGCCACCGGTGCGGAGAAGCCCAACGCGGACATCAGCGCCTGCGCCGTCCCGGCCCGCGACGCCGGCAGGGTCCGCAGCACCAGCATCGTGGACCAGTGCTGGAACGCGAAGGTCCCGGCATGCAGCACCTGCACCGCCGCCAATGCTGGCACCGCCGTTATGAATGCGGTCAGCGTCCAGCGCAGCGCCGACAGCCCGGCGGCCAGCGCCGTCAGCCGTGCCGGACCCAGCCGCTCCACCAGCCGCCGTCCCCAAATGAACAGCGCGACCTCCGCCACGATCCCCTCGGCGACCAACAGCCCGATCGTCCCGTCCGGGATGCCGAGCGAGCGCCAATACAGCGGCGCAAAGCCATAATAGGCCGCGTGCGCGCCCTGGATCAGTGCCGTCGCCAGCAGCGCCACGCGAAAGGCTGGCAGGCGCAACGGGTTGCTGCCGCCGTGCCGGCCGCTCGGCGGAACCTCTGGCAGCAGCGACGCGAACGCCGCGGCCGCGCCGTATCCCGCCGTCAGCATCCAAGGGATCACCGAGCTTCCAGCCCGGCCAATCAGCCCACCGGACAATGCCGTCGCCAGCATGTAGGAAGCCGACCCCCAGGCCCGGGTCCGCCCATAATCCAGTCGCCGCGCACCCGCCAGCGCCAGGGACAATGCATCCGCCAAGGGCGTCAGTGCCGACGCAGACACGCCCTGCACTGCCGATACCACCAGTATTGTCCAATATCCGCCGGTTCCCGGCAGCAGCGCCGCGCAGCCTCCAGCCAGCGCCGCGGCCCCGAACAGCACCGCCCGGCGCCGTCCCAACGCGTCCGCCAGCCACCCCCACCCCGGCACCGTCACGACGCGCAGCAACGAGCCAAGGCCCAGCACCGTCCCGATCTCGGGCGCCGTCAGCCCCCGGTCGGCAAACCACAGCGGCAGGTAGGCCGAGGTGACAGCGGCGGCAGCGAAGAACGCCGCCAGGAACAGCCCGACACGGGCGCCGTCCGGCACCCTAGGCGGCGACGGCCGCCTGCTGCGCCACATCCCGGATGCGCCGGGCCATCGCGGCGATGCCGTTGCCACGGTTGGTGGACAGGGCCTCCAGCAGCCCCAGGTCCTTCAAGAACCCGGGATCGGTCGCCAGCACCTCCGCTGGCGGCCGGCCCGAGTAAACCCGCAGCAATAGCGCCACTAGCCCCGAGACGATGGCCGCATCGGACGCGCCGGCCAGGAACAGGTGGCCGTCCCGCAGCGCCGCCTCCATCCAAACCTGGCTCTGACAGCCTGGCACCCGGTGCGCGTCGTTCTGCAGCTCCTGCGGGAACGGCGGCAGCTTGCGGCCTAGCTCGATGATGAAGCCGTAGCGCTCCATCCAGTCGTCGAACACCTCCAGCTCCTCACCGATGGCGGTGATGGCGGCTGCGGCGGTCGGTTCCTCGGGCACGACGAAGGGGTCTGGCATGGCACCGATGTGCGGCCCGCCCTGGCATTGGTCAACCCTGCAATCCCATGCCGCCGTTGCAAACATAAAGATATCCGTATATCAGGTGCACCATCAATCAGGAGCCGGCGATGCCCGACATGAACGTCAACCACGACTACAAGGTGCGCGACATCTCCCTCGCTGGCTGGGGCCGCAAGGAGATCCTGATGGCCGAGGACGAGATGCCCGGCCTGATGGCGCTGCGCCAGGAGTTCGGTGCATCCCAGCCGCTCAAGGGTGCGCGCATCGTCGGCAGCCTGCACATGACGATCCAGACCGCCGTGCTGATCGAGACGCTCATCGCCCTTGGCGCCACCATACGCTGGTCGTCGTGCAACATCTTCTCGACCCAGGACCATGCCGCCGCCGCCATCGCCGCCGCCGGCATCCCCGTCTTCGCCTGGAAAGGCATGGACGAGAAGGAGTTTTGGGACTGCATCGAGGCCACGGTCCGCGGACCCGATGGCTGGGTGCCGAACATGATCCTCGATGACGGCGGCGACCTGACCAAGCTGATCCATGAGAACCATCCGGACCTGCTGCCGGGGATCAAAGGCTTGTCGGAGGAGACCACCACCGGCGTGCATCGCCTGTGGGAGATGGCCAAGGCCGGCACCCTCAAGGTCCCCGCCATCAACGTGAACGACAGCGTCACAAAGTCGAAGTTCGACAACCTGTATGGCTGCAAGGAAAGCCTGGTGGACGCGATCCGCCGGGGCACCGACGTGATGATGGCTGGCAAGGTCGCCGTGGTCGCCGGCTATGGCGACGTGGGCAAGGGATCGGCTGCCAGCCTGAAGAACGGTGGCTGCCGCGTGCTGGTGACGGAGGTAGACCCGATCTGCGCCCTACAGGCGGCAATGGAGGGTTACGAGGTCGTTACGATGGAGGACGCGGCGCCGCGCGGCGACATCTTCGTGACCGCGACCGGCAACATCGACGTGCTGACTGTGGACCATATGCGGACGATGAAGAACCGCGCCATCGTCTGCAACATCGGTCACTTCGACAGCGAGATCCAGATCGAGGGCCTGCGCAACTTCAAGTGGGAGAACGTGAAGCCCCAGGTGGACGAGGTCGTGTTCCCCGACGGCAAGCGCCTGATCGTGCTCAGCGAGGGCCGGCTGGTGAACCTCGGCAACGCCACGGGCCACCCGTCCTTCGTGATGTCCGCCTCCTTCACCAACCAGGTGCTGGCGCAGATGGAACTGTGGACGGCCCCGGCCGGCAAGTATGAGAACCAAGTCTACACCCTGCCGAAGGCGCTGGACGAGAAGGTGGCGGCGCTGCACCTCGCCAAGGTCGGCGCGGCGCTGACCAAGCTGACGCCGAAACAGGCCGAGTATATCGGGGCGCCGGTGTCCGGCCCGTTCAAGCACGACCTGTATCGCTACTAGCATGGGTATCGCGGCCGTACACGCATTCGGAGTGGTGGCGGCCGCGTGCCTGCTGGGCGGGATGGTGTTCTTTGCCGCCATCCTCGCCCCGCTGGTGTTCACCAAGCTGGACGGGGCGACGGCAGCACGGTTCATCCGGGCGACGTTCCCTCGTTACTACCTGTATGTCGCCGTGGCGGCTTTGCTGGGGGCGATTGGCCTGATCTGGGCGGACTGGCTGTCGGGCGTCGTGCTGCTTGTGGTGGCGTTGCTGACGGTGTGGCTGCGTCAGGGCTTGATGCCGACGCTCAACCGGCTGCGCGATGCCGGACTGGCCGGGGATGCCGCATCGAACGCACGGTTCGACGTGATGCACCGCGTGTCGGTCGGGGTGAACATGGTGCAGATGTTGGCCGTGTTGCTGGTGGTGGCGCGGGTTGGGTTGGGCTAGCCGGCACCAGAAGCTACGAATGATTGGTGCTGCGACATGCCGCAGTGACTCTCAATCACTTGGACGAGCGCACGCAGGTGCGCCTCAATGCTGAAGCGTGCGTGGTAGTCGGCTTGAGCACGGCGTCCCATCTTGGTCGCAGCGACGGGGTCGTCCAGCAAATGCTTGATGGCCGCAGTCAACGCGCAATCATCTCCGCGTGGCACCAGCAGGGCTGTATCACCGTCTCGCAGGTAATCGCAGATGGTCGGCGTACGAGTCACGACCAGCGGCCGGCCAAGCGCCATCGTCTGGATCAGCACCATCTGTCCGGCCGATATATCCTCCACTCGTAACGGCACCACGACGACCGCAGCGACTAGGAGTTGCGCCAGGCAGTCCATGCCAAAGCAGGCCGTCAACACCTCCACCGTCTCGGACGCCGTGACCCCACCGAGCGCCGGACGCTCGTTGCAGATGACCACGGTGTGGCACGACAGGTTCTCCGTCGCGCGTACCAGCGCCGGGTAATCGCGGCCGGACCGACCGGCCGATACGACCCGCGGCAGCCTGCCTACTGCTGGCTGGTTGGACGCACGGGCCAGCACCTCGTCCGGCGCAGGGACGTAGCCACCCCAAGGCACGAAGACGAACTCGGTCCTGCATCCGGCGAACAGCGCCTGGTAACGCTCGACCTCCAGCCTGGAATGGCAAACGGCGCATGATACCCGGCGCATGACGAAGCGGTAATAAAGCAGCCTTACATGGTTGACGGCTGACGATGTACGCTGGGTGTAGATGAATGGTGTGAACACCAGCCTGGGGCGGGCCGCGAAGGGCAGCGCACGTACCAAGGCAAACATCAGCACCTCAACGTCGCTGCTGATGACTGCAGCATCCGGCGGCGGCCCGGTCCGGCTCAGCAAGGACCGGGCTGCCGTTGACAGGGCGGACAGGGCCAGCTTGGGGTAGCCAATCAGCAGCAGTTGCAGCCGCGTCCGGTAGGCTTGCGGCACGTCCGTTCCGATGATCCGGTGCGCCACGCCCAGCGCACGAAGGGCGTCACCGAATGGTGTGTCGCCAGCCCTTTTGGAGAACCTGGGGAAGAAGTGGATCATCTGTGACGGCTCATTTTTCTTGATCTTAACCCAAGCCCGTCAGTGACGCCGCAAACTCTGGCTTAGGAAAAGCTACCGCCGCTAGCCTGCGGGTTCTCGAACAGCGTATTCGGTTTCCCATGCTCGACAACCTTGCCGCCGTCTATGAACGTCACACGGTCGTCGACCTGCGTGGCAAAGCCTATTTCGTGCGACACGCAAACCATCGTCACGCCGTCATGCGCCAGGCCTATTATTGAGTCCAGCATCTCCTTGATCATCTCAGGGTCCAGCACGCTGGTCGGCTAATCGAACAGCATGATCTTCGACCGTCCGAACGGGCGCGGGGAAAACCGGCCCTGCAACGGCAAGGGTATAGGGACAAAGTTTCACCTTCAACCGCCAGTTGAGGATAGTCCGGGCTGGCCACAGGGCAACTCAGCCCCGTGGCTACCTACCCCAACAAAGCTTTGTCCCTAGACCCTAGTGCCCCCGCAGTATCTGGCTCAGGAACAGCTTCAGCCGATCGGTCTGCGGGTTTTCGAACAGCGTGTTCGGCTCCCCCTGCTCGACGATCTCCCCCCGGTCCATGAACACCACGCGGTCGGCGACCTGCCGGGCAAAGCCCATCTCGTGGGTCACGCAGACCATCGTCATGCCGTCATGCGCCAGGCCGATCATGGTGTCCAAGACCTCCTTGATCATCTCGGGGTCCAGCGCGCTGGTCGGTTCGTCGAACAGCATGATCTTCGGCTTCATGCACAGCGCCCGGGCGATGGCGACGCGCTGCTGCTGCCCGCCTGAGAGCTGGCCGGGATACTTATTTGCCTGCTCGGGGATCTTGACCCGGCGCAGGTAGCTCATCGCCAACTCTTCCGCCTCCGCCTTCGGCATCTTGCGGACCCAAATCGGCGCCAGGGTGCAGTTCTCCAGGATCGTGAGATGCGGGAACAGGTTGAACGACTGGAACACCATGCCGACCTCGCGTCGGATGGTGTCCAGCGCCCGCAGATCGTCGGTCAGCTCCGTCCCGTCTACGAGGATACGGCCCTCCTGGTGCGACTCCAGGCGATTGATGCAGCGGATCATCGTGCTCTTGCCGGATCCGGAGGGTCCGCACACCACCACCTTCTCGCGGTGGCCGACGCTCAAGCTGATGTCCCGCAGCACGTGCATGGCGCCATACCACTTGTTGACCTTGTCCAGCAGGATCGCCGGCTGGTTGCTGCCCTCTGCCACCGGGCGGTCCATCGTCGCGGCTTGGCTCATGATTGGTGTCCCTTGTTGAATGGGCCGCGTCAGCGGCGGACGGTCCGGCTGAACTCCTGCTCCAAGCCGCGGCTGTAGCGCGCCATGACGAAGCAGAAGCAGAAGTAGATGGCGGCGAGCACGAGATACATCTCGGTGCTGTAGGCCTGCCAGATCGGGTCGGTGATGGCCGTCTTGCCCGACAGCAGCAGGTCGAAGATGCCGATGATGAGCACCAGCGACGTATCCTTGAAGAAGCCGATGAAGGTGTTCACCAACGGCGGGATCACCAGCCGCAGCGCCTGCGGCAGCACGATTAGGCCGGTCTTCTTCCAATAAGACAGGCCCAGCGCATCGGCCGCCTCGTACTGACCCTTCGGCAGCGCCTGCAGACCACCGCGTATCACCTCAGCCAGGTAGGCCGCGGCGAACAGGATGAACGCCACCTGCGCCCGCAGCAGCTTATCCGGGTTGATGCCCGCCGGCATGAACAGCGGGAACATCACGCTGGCCATGAAGAGCACGGTGATCAGCGGCACGCCGCGAACCAGCTCGACATACACCACGCACAGCATCCGCACCGCCGGCATCTGCGTGCTACGCCGTCCCAGCGCCACCGCGACCGCCAGCGGGAATCCGAGCGCCAGGCCGAAGGTGCTGAGGATCAAGGTGATCGGCAGCCCGCCCCACCGCTCCTGCGGCACATAGGTTAGGCCGAACACGCCGCCCCACATCAGCAGGCCGATGACGGTGAGCGTCGCGGCCCAAATCAGCACCAGCTCCTTGCGCCAGAACCGGCGCATGGCGGACACCGCGAACAGCCCCAGGAACAGCAGCACGACAATGGCCGGGCGCCACTGCTCGTCGTAAGGGAAGTAGCCGAACAGCGTGAAGCGATACTTGTCCCCGACCATCGCCCAGCAGGCACCGACGCCCTGCGCTTCCCGACATGGCGTCGGGTCCAGCCCGGTGGCGGTGGATGGCACGCTCCAGACCGCATGGATCAGGCCCCAGCTTACGAAGCCAATGACCCAGCGAACGATCAGGTAGCCCAGCAGGATCGTGACCGCCGAGGACAGCCACGAGTTGAACAGGTTGGCCCGCGCCCAGGCGACCGGAGTAAGTCCGGTACCTGCCGGCGCCCGCCGCGTGACGGGCGCCGTGGCGACCCCGGCGAGGGACGGGACCGGCTCCCCAGCCGCTTCCGACACGCGTGCTGTAACTTCGGACATGGCTCTAGCGCTCCACGAGGACCTTGCGGGCGTTGTAGCGGTTCATGGCCAGGCTGATCGCCAGGCTGATGGAGAGATACACCGCCATGAGCACCGCGACCCCCTCTACCGCCTGGCCCGTTTGGTTCAAGGTCGTGTTGGCGACGCTGGTGACGTCCTGGTAGCCAATTGCGACGGCAAGCGAACTGTTCTTGGTTAGGTTTAGATACTGGCTGGTCATCGGCGGTATGATGACGCGCAACGCCTGCGGCAGCACCACTTGCCGTAAGACCCGGCCGGGCCGCAGGCCGAGCGCGCCCGCGGCCTCCCACTGCCCCGTTGGCACGGCCAGGATGCCGGACCGCACGATCTCCGCGATGTAGGCAGCAGTGTAGATCACCAACCCGAAAGTCAGAGCCCCGTATTCCGGGCTGATCAGCATCGTGCCACCCGTCAGGTTGAAGCGCCCGGGGATCGGCATCTCCAGCGTAAACGGCGCGCCCATGACGGCCCACACCGCCAGGGGAAGTGCTATCAGGAAGCCAAGCGCGACGGGCCAGACCTTCGGGCGCACGCCCGTCGCCTCCTGTCGGCGCTGCGCAGCCCGGGACCAGGCGTAGGTGCCTGCGATGCCCAGCGCCAGCGCGGCCAGCGCGGCCCAGTGCGCCGGCTCCCATTCCAGCACGGGCACCTGCAGGCCGCGGTTGGATAGGAAAATGCCCGGCAGCGGGTGCAGCCCGCTCAGCGGCACGGGCGAGCCGTCCGCGGGCGGCGCGAAGGCCGCCCGCGGCAATGGCAACGCCTGGATCAGCCCATACCAAAAGAACAGCTGCAGCAGCACGGGAATGTCGCGCAGCACTTCAACGTAGGTGGCCGCCAGCTTGGCGATGAGCCAGTTCTTGGACAGCCGAGCAACGCCCACAAGCGTGCCCCACACGGTAGCCAGGATGACGCCGACGATGGCGACCTTGAAGGTGTTGAGCACGCCGACGACGAGCGCGCGGCCCCACGTGTTGACCGAGGATTCGTAGGGGATCAGGTGTTCGCCGATCGGCATGCTGGCCGTCTGGCCCAGGAAGCTGAACCCAGTTGCAATGTGGCGAGCCGCTAAGTTCTGCGCGGTATTATGCACGAGATACCAGATGATTGCTGCAAGTGTACCCAGGATCACGACCTGCCACACGATGTTGCGGAACCGTGGGTCAGACCAACTGAACTGCAGCGCCTTGCGAGGCGCCATGCGGGTAGGGACCAGGCGGGGGTCTGCGGCGGCTCCGGACATCGGTGATCCCTGTTGGCGCCGGCATTGCTGCCGGCCTGGCGTCATGCGGTTAAAGCGGTCAAGCCATGCCGCCCCTGCATGGGACTATTTGCGGCAAAACCTGGGCGGAGATCAATCCGCGTGTGACAGCGAGGTGAACGAAAAGGGCCGCCCCAGGACGGGGCGGCCTAATTCTTAGGCAGGCCAGGACACGATATGCCCTAGCGGCTGGCGTTAGCGGATCGGCGGCGGATAGTGCAGCCCGCCCTTGTCCCACAGGTTGTTGATGCCGCGCGGGATCCCGAGCGGCCCGATGGTCCGGTCGAACATCTCGCCGTAGTTGCCGACCTGCTTGACGACGGTCACAACCCACTTGTTGTCCACGCCCAGCGCCTTGCCCAAGTCGCCCTCGGCGCCCAGCAGGCGGCGGACGTCGGGATTGGTGGACTTGGCCGCCATGTCGTCCACGTTCTTGCTGGTCACGCCGCTCTCCTCGGCCTGCAGCATGGCGTATAGGGTCCAGCGCACGACGTCGAAGAACTTGTCGTCGCCCTTCCTGACCATCATGCCCAGCGGCTCCTTGCTGATGATCTCCGGCAGCAGGACATGCTCGCTGGCCTTGGCACCCTGCTGGTAGCGGAACGACGCCAGGCCCGACGCATCGGTCGAGTAGCTGTCGCAGCGGCCGGACAGGTAGGCGTTCTGGATCTCGGACAGGTCCTGGATCAGCACGGGGGTGAACTTCAGGTTGTTCAGCCGGAAGTAGTCGGCGATAGCCAGCTCCGTGCTGGTGCCGGGCTGCACGCAGATGGTGGCGCCATTCAGCTCCTTGGCCGACTTCACGCCGGTGGAAGCCTTCACCATGAAGCCGGTGCCGTCATAGAAGTTTATGCCGGCGAACAGCAGGCCCAGGTTGCCCTCGCGCCCCAAAGTCCAGGTCGTTTCGCGCACCAACAGGTCAACCTCGCCGGATTGCAGCGCGGTGAAGCGGTTGGTGGTGGTCGTCGGCACGAAGCGCACCTTGCTCGCGTCGCCCAGCACGGCGGCGGCGACGGCGCGGCAGGTGTCGGCGTCAATGCCCTGGGTCACGCCCTTGCTGTCCGCCAGCGAGAACCCGGCGACGCCAGTGGACACACCGCAGGCGAGCTGCCCCTTGGACTTGATGCTGTCCATCGTGGCCGATCCGGTGCCCTGCGCCAACGATGGTGCCGCCGTGGCAAAAAGGCCCGCCAGCGCGAGGCCGGCAGCCTGTAAGGTAAGACGCTTCATCGCTTGTTCCCCATAGCAGCGGGATGCACCCCGCAATGACCAGCATTGTGCGGGGAGCAGGACAGAAGATCAACCGGTGGGGGTTTGTCCGCCGAAATGGGGCCTTACCCCGACCCTCATGTCCCGCTGATCCCGGTCATCGCGGCGAGTGTGTGAACGGGATGGGGCGTTATGGCACTCGGTCGAACCGCTTCGGTGTGGTTCGCCGCGCGCTGGCCTGCCTGCCATCCCAACACGCTGTATTGCGGCGCACGAAGGCACATAGGCCGCTTGCCCCCCGGCCTAGCCAGGGCTATACCGCCGCAACAGTCGGGGCGTAGTACAGCCTGGTAGTACGCTTGCTTCGGGAGCAAGAGGCCGGAGGTTCGAATCCTCTCGCCCCGACCAGTCCATTATCCAGCAAGCCGTTTTCCTGTGCCGCGGTCGAACAGGTGCAGTTCGCCAGGCGTAAGCGCGACGGAAACCGTATCGGCAACCGGCATGGCGCCGGGCAGCTTGGCCAGCAACGGCGTGCCGTCCGCCATGCGGCCGTGCACCAGGGTTTCGGACCCTAGCGGCTCCACCAGTTCCACCTGCAGCGGCAGTCCGGCCGGGGCGAGAGTCACGTGCTCGGGCCTGATGCCTAGCGTGACCAAAGGGCCTCCTGTGCGCAGTGACGGCAGCGGGACCGTGTGGCCGCCGGGGAGTCGCACCACATTGCCCAGCAGCTCCGCCGGGAGAAGGTTCATCGCCGGCGCCCCGATGAACCCGGCGACATAGGTATCGGCCGGGCGAGCAAATACCTCCATCGGCGTCGCCAACTGCACGGGGTGGCCGCCATGCAACACCAGCAGGCGGTCACCGAGGGTCATCGCCTCCACTTGGTCATGGGTGACATACAGGCTGGTGACGCCCAGCCGGCGCTGCAGCCGCCGTATCTCGGCGCGCATCTGCACTCGCAGGGTGGCATCGAGGTTGGACAGCGGCTCGTCGAACAGGAACAACTTGGGGTTGCGGACGATGGCGCGGCCCATTGCGACGCGCTGCCGCTGCCCGCCGGACAACTGCCGGGGCTTGCGGTCCAGCAGGACGCCAATGCCCAGCAGCTCCGCCGCCTGCTCCACGCGGGCGCGTATGTCAGCCTTGTCCAGCCCGCGTATCCGCAGCCCATAGGCCATGTTGTCGAACACGCTCATGTGCGGATATAGCGCATAATTCTGGAACACCATAGCGATGTCGCGCGCCGCCGGGTCGGCGTGGGTCACGTCGCGGCCCCCCAGCACAATCCGGCCGGCGCTCGGCGCCTCCAGCCCGGCAACCAGGCGCAGCAGCGTGCTCTTGCCGCAGCCGCTGGCGCCGACGATCACCAGCATCTCTCCATCCCGCAGCGCCAGGTCGATGCCGGCCAGGATGGTGGCGGCACCGAAGCTCTTGGTCACGCCGTGCAGGTCGAGCGTCGCCATTACTTGTCGCTTTCCGCCAGGCCCTTCACGAACCAGCGCTGCATCAGCAGCACGACTAGCACCGGCGGCAGCAGCGCCAGCACGGCAACCGCCATCACCCGGGACCAATCGGCCTGGGTTTCGGTGCCGATCATCTTGACGATGCCGATCACCACCGTGTCCAGCGAGGGGTCGGTCGCGACCAGCAGCGGCCACAGATACTGGTTCCAGCCATACACGAACAGGATCACGAACAGCGCCGCCAGGTTCGCCGCCGACACCGGCAGCAGGATGTCGCGCAAGAAGCGCAGCGGACCCGCCCCGTCCATCCGCGCCGCCTCCACCAGCTCGTCCGGCACCGCCAGGAACACCTGGCGGAACAGCAGCGTCGCGGTGGCTGACGCGATCAGCGGCAGGGTCAGCCCGGTAAAGGTGTTGATGAGGCCCAGCCCCGCCATGACGGAGTAGGTCGGGATGATCCGCACCTCGACCGGGAGCATCAGCGTCAGGAAGATCACGCCAAACGCCAGGCTGCGCCCCGGCCAGCGGAAGAACGCGACGGCGTAGGCCGACAGCACCGAGATGACGATCTTGCCCAGCGCGATGCTGAGCGCCATCGCGAAGCTGACCAGCAGCATCCGCCAGACCGGCGTGCCACCCGGTCCGGTCCCGCGCAGCACGTCGGCATAAACGCCCAGGCCGCGCAGGTCCGGCAGCAGCGACAGCTCGCCCCGGGTGATGGCGTCCGACGGCTGGGTGGACCCGGCCAGCACCAGCCACACCGGCAGCGCGAACAACGCGACCCCGAGCAGCAGCACGCCATGCGCCACCCAATCAGTCCGCACGGCGCCGCCCGAGAACGCGGAACTGCACCAGCGTCAGCAGTACGACCGCCACCATCAGCACGACCGATTGCGCCGAGGACCCGCCAAGGTCCAGGTTCACCACCCCGTCCCGATAAACCTTCATCACCAGGGTTTCCGTCGCCTTGCCGGGGCCGCCCTGGGTTAGCGCCTGGATCGTGCCGAAGGTGTCGAAGGCGGCATAGACCAGGTTCACCACCAGCAGAAACGCCATCGTCGGCCCGAGCAGCGGCAGGGTAATGGTGCGGAACCGGTGCCAGCCGCGGGCGCCGTCCATGCGTGCGGCCTCCGTAACGCTCCGCGGGATGGATTGCAGGCCCGCCAGGATGAAGATGAAGTTGTAGCTGACCTGCTTCCAGGCGCTGGCCAGGATCACCACCGCCATTGCCTGGCCGCCCTGCAGCCGGAAGTCCCAGGGAATGCCGTGCCGGTTCAGCCAGGCCCCGAGCAGGCCGATCTGCGGGTGCAGCATCAGCAGCCACAGCACGGCGGCGACGGCCGGGGCGACCGCGTAGGGCCAGATCAACAGGGTGCGATACCAGCTGCGTCCCTTGATCTCCCGGTCCGCGAACACCGCCAGCAGCAGCGCCACCCCGATGGCAAGCGCGGCGACGGCGGCGCAGAACAGCACCGTGCGCCCGGCGCTGTCCAGATACAGCGGGTCGGTGAATAGGTCGGTGAAGTTCTCGGTCCCCACGAATACCGAGCGTAGTCCGAAGGCATCCTGCCGCTGCGTGCTGGACCAGACGGCCTGCCCGGCAGGCCACAGAAAGAATACTGCCGTCAGCAGCAACTGCGGCAAGACGAGCAGCAGCGGCAGCAACCGGCCAGGGAAGACGGTGCGCCGGTCCATTTTTCCTTATGCCACCGCAGTCTGGAGGGCATAAACCGCCTTCACTGCGAGGCGCGAAACACAGCGGCGAGCAAGGAGGTCCACGGGACCAACCCGTCGTCCTGGCGACGCCTGGGTTGCCGCGCCGCAACCGGCTTGTAATGACCCAGCGAGGCGTTGGACCGGGACGGCCAACGCCGCTACGCCTTATTGGACCGCTCGAACTCCCGCAGCACGCGGTTGCCGCGGCTGACGACGGTGTCCAGCGCCGCCTTGGCGTCCTGCTTGCCCTGGAACGCGCCCTCGACCTCCTCATAGATGATGTTGCGGATTTCCGGCATCCGGCCGAGGCGGAAGCCCTTGCTGTTCGGCGTCACGGTGCCGCGGGACAACTGCACAATGGGCACGTCGGCGCCGAGATTCTTGTCGTAGAACCCTTCCTGCTTGCTTTCATCGAAACCGGCCGTGGTCACCGGCACGTAGCCGGTGCGCTGGTGCCAGGTCGCGTCCATCTTCGGCTGGGCGATGAAGCGCAGGAACTCGGCCACGCCCTTGTACTCTTCCGGCGACCGGCCCGGCGCCGTCATGGTCCACAGGCTGGCGCCGCCGATCACCGAGTTGAGCGGCGTCGGGATCAGGTCTTGGTCGTAGGGCAGCGGCGCTTCCATCCAACTGAACTTGCAGTTCTTGGCCACGTCCCCGCGCGAGCCGGAAGACATGAAGCTGATCGCCGCCTGACCCGAAAAGAACTGCGTGTTCGGCGCGTCGTCGCGCCCGGCGTAGCGGAAGGTACCGTCCTTCTGCATGTCCAGGAACCGGGTCACCTGCTTGACGAAGGCCGGGGAGTTCAGCTGCAGCTCGGTGTCCAGGCCCTCGAAGCCGTTGGCCTTGGTGGCGTAGGGCACGTCGTGCATCGCCGCGAACTGCTCCATCTGTATCCAGGTGAACCAGGCGCTGGTCATCGGCACCGGCGTCGCCGCCTTCTCCTTCAGCGTCTTGGCGGCGATTGCGACCTCCGCCCAGGTGCGGGGGGGATGCGTGGTGTCCAGGTTGGCCTTGTCGAAGGCGTCCTTGTTGATCCACATCACGGCAGTGCTGCTGTTGAACGGCATGGACGCCAGGCGCCCATCCGCCAGGCTGTAATAGCCGCGCACGGCGGGGATGTAGGCGTTGGGATCAATGGCGACGCCGGTGTCCTGGATCAGTTGCCAGGCCTGCTTCACCGCCGGACCGGCGGCGAACATGGAGCCGGTGCCGACCTCGAAGATCTGCACCAGATGCGGCGCCTGGTTGGCGCGCCAGGCGGCAATGGCGGCGGTCAGCGTCTCGGTATACTGGCCTTTGAACACGGGGACGATCTCGGCCCCCTGCTGTGCCCCGTTGAACTCGGCGCAGATGCGGTTCACCTCGTCGCCCAGCACGCCGTTCATGGCGTGCCAGAACACGATGCGGGCGCGACCGCCCTGGGCGCGGGTCGAGGGTGCGGCCGTGGTTGCTGCGAGTGCGGCGGCGCCAGCCAGCAGGGTGCGACGGTTCATCGGATGATCCTCCGTGTTCTGTGACCGTGGGCGTAGCCACGAAGCGTTACGGCATTGCTACAGATTGATGGCAGGGGTGTGAAGGCCCGTGCGTGGCGGGAGATGCAGGAACGCGACTTGTTGTCTCCGAACAAAAGCACGGGCAGACCCACCCGTATGGCAAGGGGGAACCGGCGCCTTCGCCCGACGGCGCATTACTTGAGGCGCGAGCACCCAAGTCTCCGCTGCCAGCAGTTCCTGGTATGGGCTCCGGGTGCCATGCCCCAACGCTTTGTGCCCGGACGGGACAGTTCAATGCCGTCCCGCTCTGCCGCTGTAAGCTTGACGTGCGGCTTGCATCTTTCCTTCGTTGCGCGTGATCCGGTGGTGGGTCGTAGGGTGGTCTGAACGACAGCCTACCATTGGTTTCTTACAAGCACTCAGCCGGTAGAAACCTCCGCAGGTCTTTCCTGCGCCGTTACCTGCGCATTCTGCCTTCGCCGGAACGGATGGCGCAGCTGGCCGACGAAGTCCTTCGGGAAATGCGGGTCGTCCACCCCGTAATCGTCGGGCCGCTTGCCAGCCGGCATGTAGAATGTGCCGAAGATCAGGTCATACAGCGGGAAGGTGCCAGCGAAGTTGCTGCTGCCGCCGCGCTCGGCGCTGGTATGGTGCCAACGGTGATACACCGGGCTGACCAGCACGTAGCGGAACGGTCCGAAGTCCCAGTCCAGGTTGGCATGCACCAGCGCCGAGGTGCCGACGGTGAACGGCATCAGCCAGGCGACCACCTCCGGCGGGATGCCGAGCAGCAGCATCACCACATCGGCCAGCACGCCGTGCAGCACCTGATCCACCGGGTGGAACCGGGAGGAGGAGAGCCACTCCAGATGCTCGGACGAATGGTGCACGGCATGGAAGCGCCAGAGCCGCGCGCTGTGGAACGTCCGGTGGGTGAGATACATCACGAGGTCGTTGCCCAGCAGATACAGCCCGACCTGCGGCCAAAAGCCGAGATGGGCCAGCAGGCCGCGCCCCTCGGAGAAGAAGCGCCCGGCTTCATCGGTGGACAGGCCGTAGAACAGGCTGATTCCCACCAGAAGCATGAGGACGCTGGCGAACCGGTACAGCAGTTGCGGCACGACGGCCCAGCAGATGTCGGTCGCCAGGTCCGGCTTGTGCCACCAGGGCGGCGCCTTGTTGCAGGCCGTGGCCAATGCAGCCGCCGCCGTGAACACCACCGCCAGCACGGCCATGTTGCGGAGTGCCGAAAACGTTACGGTCGCGAGCTGTCCGAGCAGGTCGCCGAACATCGTCTAGCCCGCCGCCCGGCCGGCTGCCGCGCGTATCTGGGCGACGGCGGCATCCACCTTCAGCTTCATCATTGCGTCCCCCCGGGTGATACTGGACCGGCGTGGATCGCCGAACGCGCCCAGGGCGGACAGGTCCCCCGTCCCCTTCGGCAGCCGCGACAGGTCCACGCCGCCGGGGCAAACGGCCATCAGCTCCGAAGTGTCCGAAATGGTCGCGTGCTGACCGATGGCCGCGTCAGACTCGCCCTGGCTACGCAGGTAGGCCGTTTCCGCCGCGTCGGCATAATAGGAGTCCACGGCCAGCACCTTTGGCCCGCTGCCGGCCCACTCGCGAGTGAGCCGCGTCGCCACCTCCGCCTGCGGCGCGATGGACTGGCCGTGGTCGGCGATGAAGCAGATCGTCTCGAACCCGGCGCACTTGAGGCTGCGGGCAATCCCCTCCAGCACGGCCGCGAACACGGCGGGCGGCACGCCGATGGTGCCCGGCAGCATCATGTTGCCCGTGGGCGGGTCGTAGTCGCCTTCCGGGACATAGGACACCACGGGCGCGACCAGGGCGTCTCCCAGCTCGGCCGCGATGCGCCGGGCCGCCCAGGCGACGATGCGGTCATGCTTGGCGATGATCATGTGCGGGCCGTTCTGCTCCAGTCCGCCGCTGGGGACGATGACGGTGCGTATACCCGACTGGATGGCGGCACGGACCTCCATCCAGGTCATCTCTGCGATCTCACGCGTGGTGGACAGCGCGTGCGCCGGCTGCCGCCAGCCGGCATAGCCCATCATGCCGGCTACGCCGAGGCCGGCCAGCGCGAACAGCCCGCGACGCCGCGGTCCACGCTCTCCGGCCGCTCCGGTCGCATTGGGCTCACGTCCAAACCGGGCGCGCAGGTCACGCAGCATCCCCAGGGCTCCACATTAGCAATTATTGCAATGTAGGCGCGGATATCACGGTGACGTTAGGGGATCAACGTCGTCGCCAAGGCGGACTGGACCCTTGGGCAGGCCGAGATCGCCGCCGTCAGCGCTTGCCGGCAGCCCAGTACATCAGCCAGCGCACCGGAAACACCCAGAGAATGCCGGCAATCAGCCAGTACAGCGCTTCCAAAGACCAATGCAGGCGCGGAACCAGGTCAGGTAGGGTGATCACCACGACGACATAAATCAACACGAACAGCAGCCCGGCGACAGTGGCAATGAAACCCTTGGACATTGCCGCCAAGTAGCCCAGCCTGGGCGACCTTGCCAGGCCAGAGTTGCCGGGCCGGGGCCTGCACGATACAGCGCCCCCTCCAACACAGGCGGCGCATACCCATGGACCTCAAGGACCACATCCGCGGCATCTCCGATTTCCCGAAGCCCGGCATCCTGTTCTACGACATCAGCACCCTGCTGCGTCACGCCGACGCCTGGCAGGTCGCGATGGGGCGCATGGCGTCGCTGGTGCGCGAGCACCGGCCGACGATGCTGGCCGGGATCGAGTCCCGCGGCTTCTTGGTGGCAGCGCCGCTGGCGCTGAAGCTTGGCTGCGGCTTCGTGATGCTCCGCAAGCCCGGCAAGCTGCCCGGCGCGGTGACCGGGCTGGACTACGCGCTGGAATACGGGTCCGACCGCCTCGAAATCCAGGCAGATGCGATACCGCTCGGCGCCCGCGTCGTGCTGGTGGACGACCTGCTGGCCACCGGCGGTACGATGGCCGCAGGGATCAACCTGCTGCGCCAGGCCGGCGCCGAAGTGCCGGCGGTTGCTGCCCTGATCGAGCTGACCTTCCTGGGCGGTCGGGCGCGGCTGGACGTGCCGTGCGAAGCCCTGGTGGCCTATGACGAGTGAACGTTTCCGACGTTTGAATGCCCGGTAGAGGTGCGACGTTTGACAGCGGGCGCCCGTCCGTTGTTGGCTACGCACCCGGCGTTCAAGGCCTGGGCACGAGGGGAGGCAGCAATGACTGATGCCCTTACGGGCTGGACGGGACCCGCCATTAGCCGGCGTGCGACCCTGCTCGGCTTTGCCGGCGTCTGCGTTGCCGCTGCTCCGACGCCCGAGGTCACGCTGCTGGTCGCAGGGCCGGACGGCGGTCGCCTGGATGGATGGGCGGACTTGCTGACGCCGGGCCTGGCGCGCGACTTGCCGGGATCTGGGCGCATGACGCGCCGCACCCTGGGCGGGGTGGACGGCGTGACCGGGGCCAACAGCTTCGATGCGCTGGTCACGCCGGATGGAACGACTGCGCTGCTCACGCCCGGGGCGGCGCCGCTGGCGTGGCTGGCTGGCGACCCCCGGGCGAAATTCGACCCGTCCCGCTGGGTGCCGGTCTGGGCGGCGCTGGCGCCGGCGGTGCTGCTGACCCGGTCGCCGCTGACGCCGGGCCGTCCGTTGAGGGTGCCGGCCATGGGACCATCTGGACCGGTCCTGCCGATGCTGCTGGCCTTGGACCTGCTGGGAATCGAGGCGGTGCTGCTCCCCCCGGCCGCGGCCCAGTCGCCGGGCGAGGTGGATGCGGTGTTCCTATCCGGACCCGGCACGCCGCTCGCGGCGGCGTCACTGGCAGGTGCTGGGCTGCAGCCGGCGTTGACGCTAGGCACGCCCGACGAGGCTGGCTGGGGCCGCGATCCCGCCTTTCCCAGAGTTCCGACCGCAGTGCATCAGGTAATAGCGCGGACTCCGCCATCCGCCCTGATCGCAGCGTTGCGTGCCACTGCGGCGGCGGTGCAGCTGGATGCTGCGCTGGTCCTGCCGGCGCTGTCGAATGCTGCGCTGGTGGCGGCGTGGCATCGGGCGTGTAGCCACGTCGCGGCCAGCCCGGACGTGCTGACCACCGCCGCCGGCCAGGACGTCCGGTCCAGCGATCCCACTGCTGCCGCGGTCATGCTGGGCGTCATAGCGGGCGGCGGTCCGGCCATTCCGGCCCTGCAGCAGTGGTGTTCCGGACGCTACGGCTGACGGGCGGCCGGGAACGCTGCCAGGCCCGGTAGGCCGCCGGACGCCACGGCATCCCGCACGACACGGACGCAGCGACGCATGACGGTGGGCAGGGCTTCGCCATCCAGGGTGGCGATGGGCCGGACGAGGCCGTCCCCGGTAAAAGCCGGAACCTGGGCCGCATAAACGTCCATGGTCAGTTGGAAATGGGTAAAGCCGTGCTCCGCCTGTCCGGCCAGGCGCCAGGCGGCGGGCTGCGGCACGTGGGCCAGGGCGTCCGCCCCCACCCAGGGCTCCGGCCTCCAGGGCGTACCCGGCAGTTCCAGCATCCCGCCCAGCAGACCCGTGGACGGCCGGCGGCGCAGCAGCACGTTGCCGGCCGTGTCCTGCAGCCAGAACTGCGCGCCGTGACGCTGGGGGCGCAGCGGCTTTGGCGCCTTGCGCGGCAGCTCCGCCGCGATGCCGGCGGCCTGGGCGGCACAGGCGTCGCGCCAGGGACACAGGGCGCAGGCCGGCGCCCGCGGCGTGCAGATGGTGGCGCCGAGGTCGAACAGCGCCTGGGTGAAGTCGGACGGACGGGCGCGGGCGTCTGGGTCCTCGCCCAGCCGGGCGGCGGCGGCGGCGATGGCTGGGCGGGCGCCGGGCAGCGGGTCGGCGATGGCGGCGACCCGGGCGGCGACGCGCTCCACGTTGCCGTCCACTGGAACGGCGGGCACGCCGAAGGCGATGCTGGCGACGGCTGCGGCGGTGTAAGGCCCCACGCCAGGCAAGGCGCGCAAGCCCTGGACATCGCTAGGGAAGCCGCCCATCTCGGTGACGCGCTTGGCGCACGCGTGCAGGTTGCGGGCTCGGGCGTAGTAGCCCAGGCCGGCCCAGGCCTCCATAACCTCGCCTTCTGGCGCGGAAGCAAGGGCTTGGACGGTGGGAAAGCGGGTCAGGAACCGCTCGAAGTAAGGTATGACGGCTGCGACGGTGGTTTGCTGCAGCATGATCTCGCTGAGCCACACGCGATAGGGGTTTGGCGCCTGTCCCGGCATGGCGCGCCAGGGCATCCGGCGGCGGTGGCGGTCATACCAGTGTAGCAGCGCGGCGGCGGGAGGGATGGAGGCCGGAATGGGCATCGCCGGAATGGAAATCACGGGGCCGGGTATGGGCGAGCAGGCGGCGGACAACAAGGTGGATGCGGCGCGGCACGTATACGGACCGCGTCCGGTGGGCGCCTTGGTGCCTGGCATCACGCGGGCGGCGTTCAAGAAGCGCTCGCCGGCCGGTGCACAGGTGCTTGCGGACTGGGCGGCGATCGTCGGGCCGGAACTGGCGGCCACCACGACGCCGCGCCGACTGATCGGCGGCACGCTGACGCTGGCGTGCAGCGGACCCACGGCGATGGAGCTGCAGCATCTGTCCGGCCAGGTGATGGAGCGGGTGAACGGTCACATGGGCCGTATCCTGGTGCAGCGGCTGCGCTTCCTACAGGACCCGACGCCCCCTGCCCCGCCGCTGGCGCCGCCACCCCGCCGTGCGGCCGCCTCGATCCCGGTGCCCGGCATTGCGCCGGGTCCGTTGCGGGATGCGCTGTCCGCGCTGGGCCAGGTGGTTGCCGGGCGTGGGGACGGCAGGGCATAACGTCGCCGTATCACGCTGCATACTAAGAGGTCGCCATGCCCATCACACGCCGTCTGCTGATCGCCGCCTCTGCCGCCCTGCCGATGGCTGGCGTTGCCCGTGCCCAGACCGGGGGTGCCCAGACCGGGGGTGCCCAGACCGGGGGTGCCCAGACCGGGGGTGACAACACCCGTATGGGGGACCGCTCCATGGGGCCGGCGGACGCCAAGGTGCAGGTGGTGGAGTGGTTCTCCCTAACTTGCACGCACTGCGCTGCGTTCCAGCGCGAGACCTTCCCGCAGGTGCGCGCCAAGCTGATCGACACCGGACGCATCCATTACACCTGGCGCGACTACCCGCTGGATCAGGTGGCGTTGACTGCGGCGATGGTGGCCCGCGCGCTGCCGGTGGAGCGGTATGAGCCGTTCATCAGCGCCCTGCTGGCCAGCCAGGACCGTTGGGCGTTTGCGCGCGGCGTGAACTCGACGGAGGAGTTGGCGAAGTATGCCGCCTTGGCCGGCATGTCACGGGAAACCTTCAACAGCGCGATCGGCGACGCCGAGCTGAAGCGGGTAATCCTGACGGCGCAAGAGGATGCCGAGAAGACGATGAGCGTGACAAGCACACCGTCGTTCATCATCAACGGCAAGCTGACGGCGGGCGCGATCGGGTATGAAGCCTTCGAGAAGACGGTGGACGCCGCGGCGGCGTAGCTCAAATTGATGGTACGCGGTCATCGTTAGAAAAGATCACTATCCGCCTTGGACCGGCGTTGGACGGGGCAATACCATTGCGCCTGCATGCTGACCTTTACGCTCCCGAGCCGTTATTGCGAGCTGCTTGCGGCCGGCAATTCAGGGCTGCCAACGCGGCCCTTGCCACCCTGGATTACCGCGTCGCTGCGATCCTCGTAATGACGGATAAGGTCAGAGCAGAGGGCGGTATTTGATTAGCTATGTTATGTTCCGGTTTATTGACTTTGTAATACTTATTGTCAGATGTAACCTTGTACGTTCTACTGCTTCAGCCCAGTGCTTTACATGAGGTTTGAAAAGAGAGTGCATCGCGAGTGGTCACAAGTGCGTGGGACTCAAGAGCGGCCTGAAGTGCGATGTATGCAGCGGTAGAAACAGAGTAGATTGGCCCATGACATGAAGCATTTCAGCTAACGAAAACCACACGGGTTAATGCTTTCTTCTTGAAAATGTTTGTGGAATTCCACGGTGTTTATCATGCGGCTTTCCTCTAAAAGCAATCAATGAGACACTAAATAGAAATGATCTGCTATTTTCTTGGCATTGATTTTCGGTGGGTGAGTATAATAACGTGTTGGGTCGGCAACTTCTCCGAGTTCAAGCTCACTTCTTGAAGCAAACAATCTTACTCTGCCTTTCCAGTCTGGCGTGCGATCCTCTGGTGAACGAACAATCTGATCGGTTTTATCGTAAATGAGAACAGTGTACTCTCGACTAGCGATTCCTCCTCCTGTTTCCTCCCAAAACCAAGCATAGAAGGCGTTCTCACCTTTTCCTAGCTGGTCAATCTGTGCCAAATACCAAGGCCGTATGAGAAAAAAATTCAGGTAGTCCGGATCCAAGCCGCTCCAGGCCTGAAAGTCAACGATACCAAAGGCCAGAAATGGCGCGATTGCAACTGATATGAGTTGCCGCCAACGGCCCATCGCCAGCTTGTGAATAAATGCGGCTAGGAAATAAAACCCGAGAACAACTACGTGTATCAGACCCAGCACGACTGCCCAGCCACCAATCATATTGAGCTGTAGCACTCTGGCATAAATTTCGACAATGAAAACACTGCCTATGGCGGCCGCAGCGTAGCGGACCCGGAAGCTATCAACTTTCTCTGCGAAACCACCATGCGAGTCCGTCTTTGTCAAAACGTGCAACTTCCTTTATTTTAACCATGAGTATGATGCTTGGAAAATTTTCATTGGGAGCAGGATCGCCAGGATGGTCCTACCTTCCTAATTTATGATACTCCACATTCGGCATCATATCCAACGCATGCGCCACCCGGTTGGTGTAGTTGAAGAACGCCGCGACTTCCGCGATGTCGAAGATGTCGGCGTCCCCGAACCCATGCCCCCGCAGCGCCTCCCGGTCCGCCTCCGTCACAGTATGCGGCGCCGCCGTCAGTTGCAGGGCGAAATCCAGCATGGCGCGCTGCCGCGGGGCCAAGTCGGCGACGCGGTAGTTGAAGGCCATCATCTCCCCAAGCTGCGGGTCGCCTGACAGCTTGCGGACGGCGGCGCCGTGGGCGACCAGGCAGTAGTAGCAGCGATTCCAAGACGACACCGCGACGGCGATCATCTCCCGCTCCAGCTTGGACAGGCCGATCGGCGCCAGCATCAGCTCGTCATACAGGCGGATGAAGTTGCGCAGCCGCTCCGGGCGGATCAGCCAGGCTTGCAGCACGTTGGGGACGAAGCCCAGCTTGTCCCGGCACTTCTGGAAGTAGGGGCGCAGGTCCTCCGGCAGGGTGCTCTCGTCTGCAGGGGCCAGGGCAGTGACGTGGGCGGGTTGCGGCATGGCTCAGGCCTCCGGCGTGTTGACCCGCTCTCGCGGGAGGGCGCGCGCCTGCTCGCGCAGGGCGAATTTCTGCATCTTGCCGGTGCTGGTCTTGGGCAGCGGCCCGAATACCACGGTTCGGGGGACCTTGAACCGGGCGAGGTGCTCGCGGCACCAGGAAATCAGGTCATCGGCTGACGCGTCCATGCCGGGCTTGAGGGTCACGAAGGCGCAGGGTGTCTCGCCCCAGGTCGGGTCCGGCCGGGCGACGACCGCCGCCTCCATCACTGCGGGATGGCTGTAAAGGACGCCCTCGACCTCTATGGTGGAGATGTTCTCGCCGCCGCTAATGATGATGTCCTTGCTGCGGTCGCGGATCTCCAGGTAGCCGTCGGGGTGGCAAACGGCCAGGTCGCCGGTATGGAACCAGCCGCCGGCGAAGGCCTCCTCCGTGGCGGTTGGGTTCTTCAGGTAGCCTTTCATGACGATGTTGCCGCGCATGAACACCTCGCCCATCGTGGCGCCGTCGCGTGGAACCGGCTGCAGCGTGGCGGAGTCGGCGACCATGACGCCCTCCTGCACCGGGTAGGTGACGCCTTGGCGGGCGCGCAGCCGGGCCTGTTCGGCGGCCGGCAGCGCATCCCAGTCGTCGTGCCAGGCGCAGACGGTGACAGGGCCGTAGGTCTCGGTCAGGCCATAGACGTGGGTAACGCCGAAGTTCAGGCGCTCCATCCCCTCCAGCACGGTGGCGGGCGGCGCGGCGCCGGCGGTCATCATGCGTATGGGATGCGGGCGGGGCTGCACGCCGGGGTGGTTCAGCAGCAGGCCCATGACGATGGGGGCGCCGCACAGGTGGGTAACGCCGGCCCCGTCCATCGCGTCCAGCATCGCCGCGGCCTCGACCCGGCGTAGGCACACGTTGGTGCCCGCCATCGCCGCCACCGTCCATGGGAAGCACCAGCCGTTGCAGTGGAACATCGGCAGCGTCCACAGATACACCGGGTGCTGCGCCATGCCCCAGGTCAGCGCGTTGCCGACCGCGTTCAGGTAGGCGCCGCGGTGGTGATACACGACGCCCTTGGGGTTGCCGGTGGTGCCGCTGGTGTAGTTGAGGGCGATGGCGTCCCACTCGTCGCCGGGTGGGGTCCAGTCATAGGCCGGGTCGCCGGTGAGCAGGAAGGCTTCGTAGTCGGCCTGGCCGACAGCCGCGCCAGGCGGGGCGAGCGAGTCGTTGATGTCAACGACGTAGGGCCGCCGGCCCTCGGGGATCATGGCAAGGGCGACGGCGATTGTGGAGGAGAACTCGCGGTCGGTCAGCAGGACGCGGGCCTCACCGTGCTGCAGGATGAAGGCGATGGTGGCGGCGTCCAGGCGGATGTTGAGGGCGCATAGGACGGCTCCGGCCATAGGGACGCCAAAATGCGCCTCGACCATCGCGGGGGTGTTCGGGGCCATGACGGCGACGGTCTGACCGCGCTGGACGCCCTGCCGGGCCAGGGCGGAAGCGAGGCGCCGGGTGCGGGCGTAGGTCTCGGCCCAGGTGGCGGTGTGGGGGCCGTGGATGATGGCGGTGCGGTTGGGGAACACGTCTGCGGTGCGCTTGATGAAGCTGAGCGGCGACAAGGGCACGTAATTTGCTGGGCCTTGCGGCATGTTGAACACGTGACGGGTCCTCCAATGGCAGCGCTGCCCTGCTCCCTCTACCTCCGGGAGAAGGTCGGGGTGAGGGGGTCGTCAGGCACGGCCCTAAATCACCCAGGACCGCATTCAGCAGCGCCGGACGTGCCCCGCTCCGCAGCCAAGGCCCCCTCACCCCGGCCCTCTCTCGGAGGGAGAGAGAACAGGAAGCGCCTTGCCGCCAACCTACATCAGAACCCGAACATATGATCCAGCGAGAACGCCCCTGAGTAAGCTTCCCCGTCCTGCATCAGCCCGTGATACCCAAAAATCCGGCACGTCACGTCCCGGATCAGCACGTAGCCGCGCGGCCCCGCCTGCTCCAGCAACTCGTCGCCGAACACCAGATGCGGCCACACCATCGCCGAGCCGCGGCAGGCGATCCGCAGCGGACGCTCCGCCAGCATCGCGCCATCGCTGCCGTGCAGGATCAGCGTCGTGTCCGATACCGGACGCCAATCCGCAGAGGCCGCGTAGATCAGCGCGGCATAGCTCCGCCGGGTGCCATCGCCCAGCTTGAGGAACAGCCGCGTGGACAGGCCCGGCGGCGGACTGTTGTAGCTTTGTGGCTCATCCCGGTAGGTCATCAGCGTGTTGTAGATATGGGCGCCGAAGCTGCTCTCTGCGGCGTGCGGCGCTTGCCGGTGCTCGTAGCGGAACAGGGCGTGCATCCAGCCATCCGCCCCGCCGCCGTCACGGAAGTCGTAAACCAGGTCGGCATGGCCCTCCACGTCCGTCAGCTCGGCTAGGTCCAGCGCGACGCCATGATTGCGCGGCAGGTTGCCCAGGAAATGCTCGGCCACCTGGCGGCCCTCGGTGTCGAACACGTCCAGACGGATCGGCAGGTCCGCCTGCCGCTCCGCCATCGGCGTCGGCAGGACCAGGGTGCGGAAGCGGTCCGGCTGCAGGATCGGAAACGGCAGCAGGTAGCCGCGGCCCAGTAGGTTGGACAACGCGGGAATGCCGGGATCGGGGCGCAGGTCGGCGCGCTCCACGTTCAGGTGGGCGATGCGGCTGCGGCCGGCGCGCGTGACCTCGTAGCGCGGACGAACCACGTGGCGGCCGGCGCGCAGCTCGATCTGCGCGGGCCAACTCAGGTGAGGCAGCAGGTCGGACACGTCCAGGGCCAGGCTGGCGTAGGGTGGGACCTCCTGATGCAGGGGGGCCGGGTCCTCGGCGCCCATGCGATCCAGGGTGACGGCGCCAGGAGGGATTGGGGCGGCATGGCTGTTTTGCAGCCACAGCACCACGCGCTCGTCAGGGCCGGGGGCAGGCAGGCCGGCGTAGCGGTCGCTGGGCCAGGCGTTGGCATCGTGGGTGCAGGACAGGCTGGCCTGACCGCCGGACCCGTAGGTGTCCAGGGCATACTTCACCACGTCGTGCCCGGCGACGCCGATGGCATGGATGAACAGTTGCCCGGCGAATGCTGGCAGGCCGAAGCGGGTGCGGACCTCCTGGCTGTCTATGGCGATGCCGCCGGCGCCGGGTGGCACGGGCTCCTCCCACTCCGCCAGCACGGCGCCGGCACCGTCGAACAGGCGCAGCCAGAGACGGACCGACTTTGCGCCGTAGCCGGCCCAGTAATTGGCCGTCACCAGGCGGGTATGCAGGCCGTCCCCGTTCTTGTCACCCAAATCGCGGAAGAAGGCGTAATTGGTGGCAAAGTTCACCCGGTCCAGGTAGCGGCGGGGATTGCTGAGCATCGCCTCCGGCAAGCGCACCTCGTCCAACGTCAGCACCGTCATGCCCGGCGGAACCAGGTGCGCGATGCGCGCCTGCACCCGTCCCGCATCGAAGGCGGCGATCAGCAGGGTTGCCGCCTTCGACCGCGGCAGGTCCACCAGCGGCCGGGCCGGCGTTCCGGCGCGGGGCTGGCCGAGGTGGGCCACGTCGTGCACATACGACTCGTCTACCGCGGGCATGGATGGATGCAGCGCGAGCAGCGCGTCGCACACTCCATCCGGGTCATAGACCGCCAGCGTCCCTGCCGCGCGCAGCCGGGCGGCGAGCCGCGCTACTGCCTCTGCCGCTACGGGGTGGGCGAATGCCTTGTAGAGCACGTTGCCGCCGGCCCGTGCGTCGAAGGTCTGGATGTCGAGCATGGCATACTCCTGCTGCGCAGCTTCCTGCCCTTGCCGGGCTGGGCGCGCAATGCCTCACGTGTACCGGGTTACGTGGGGAGTCCTTGGCGCCGGCGTGTTGCGGCGGTGAACTCCGCCGCCGGTTTCCTTACGCGCTGCCGTCGCAGCATGGCAAACCAGGAACCAGCCGGAGCACGGGCCGGTCCCGGCAGCCGCTGGCCTGCCGCAGCTTTGTGCGCCTCGCAGCGACATGGGACCAACGAGGATGGGGACCGACGCGGATAGGGACCAACGTGGATGACGGCTGGCGTTACAGCCCCAACCTGTGCCGCACCTCGTCCCCTGCAGCCCCGGTATCGTCCATCGGCGTCACGGGCCAGATCTCCAGCCGGCCGGCGAAGGGGCGGGGCCGGCCGTCTTCCTGCACTTTCTGGTTTATCAGCCGGCTGCGCCGGGGCCGTCCGG
>CAXTCI010000051.1:0-30234 GCA_964242325.1 uncultured Acetobacteraceae bacterium | reverse complement strand
CCATCCTCCGCATCTGGCACGCCGCCCAGGATCGTCCCTAACACCCCATAACGCAAATCATCCAGTCGTGCCTTGCACCGCACCACCGGCACGGCGATGCTTCCGCAATGGACACCCACCCCTTCGACGTAGTCGTCATCGGCGCCGGGATCGTTGGCGCAACTGTGGCGGCGCACCTGGCCGCCGACCGCCGGGTCGCGCTGGTCGAGGCGGAGGATGCGGCGGGCTATCACACCACTGGGCGCTCCGCCGCAATCTGGGTGCTGAACTATGGCCCGCCGGACGTGCGGGCGCTGACTGGCCTGTCGCGGGCCTTCTTCGAGGCCCCGCCGCCAGGCTTCGCTGAGACCCCGATCCTGAACCGCCGACCCGTCCTGTTCCTGGCGCCGCCGGAGCAGAACGGCAGCCTGGACCTGCTGCTGGCAGGCGGCGTCGGCCTGCGTGAAATCCCGGTCAGCGAAGCCGCCACCCTGCTTCCAGCCCTGCGCCCCGGATACGCCGTGCGGGCCGCGGTCGAGGAGGATGCCTTCGACATGGACGTGGCCGTGCTGCATCAGGGCTTCCTGGCCCAGGTGCGGAGAGGCGGCGGCGTGCTGGCGCTCCGCAGCCGGACCGGGCAGATCGAGCGGCAGGACGGACGCTGGCGCGTCCAAACATCGGGTGGAGACAGCTTCACCGCCCCGGTCGTGGTCAACGCCGCCGGCGCATGGGGCGATGAGGTCGCACAGCAGGCCGGCGTCGCCCCGCTCGGCCTGCAGCCCAAGCGGCGCACCGGCGTCATCATCGACCCGGCACCCTGGCAGCCCGCGCAATGGCCCATGGTCCAGAATGCCGACACCACCTGGTATGCCCGGCCGGAAGCGCGCACCCGGCTGATGGTCAGCCCTGCCGACGAGACGCACATGCACGCGCACGATGTCGCCCCCGACGAGATGGACGTGGCGGTGGCGGTGGACCGGATGCAGCAGGCGCTGGACATTGAGGTTCGCCGGGTCGAGCGCTCCTGGGCGGGGCTGCGCACCTTCACCCGCGACGGCAGCCTGGCCATCGGCTGGGACGCGCAGGCGGATGGCTTCTTCTGGTGCGTGGGGCAGGGGGGATACGGCATCCAAACCTCCCCGGCCGCCGGACGTCTGGCGGCGGACGTGATCGCAGGGCGGGACCCCGGCCCAGCAAGCGCGGTCCTGCCGGCCGTCAGCCCGCGCCGCTTCGCGATCCAGGCGGCATAGGCTCCGGTATGGCCATCCTGGACGAGATGGTGGACGGGCACGGCGGCATCCGCCCGCATTGGCGCCCCGTGCTGGGCGTGCTGTCCTCCATGGACCCCGGCCAACTGAACGACCGCGCCACCCGGCTGGCCCGCGCCGCCGAAGAGGAGGGCGCGGCCCCGTCCTGGCGCCTGGACCCCGTGCCCTTCCCGATTGCCCCGTCCGAGTTCGCCGACCTGGAACGCGGCCTGTGCCAGCGCGCCAGCCTGCTGGAAGCCGTGCTGGCCGACCTGTATGGCCCGCAGTCCCTGCTGTCCGACGGCACAGTGCCGCCTGCGCTGGTGTTCGCCAACCCCGGCTTCCTGCGGGCTTGCCGCGGCAGCCCGGTGCCGGCGGGGCGCTTCCTGCAAGCTTACGCCGCCGACCTCATACGCAGCCCGGACGGGCAGTGGCGCGTGCTGGCCGACCGCACTGGCGGCGTGCTCGGCATCGGCTATGCCCGGGAAAGCCGGCGCCTGTTGGCCCGCGTGCTGCCCGAGCTGTTCCGCTCCACCCAGGTCCGCCAGCTCCGCCCGTTCTTCGAGGCGTGGCAGGACGCGCTGCTGCAGTCGGCCTCGCAGTTGGATGGCCACGTCCCATTCGTCGCGTTGCTGACGCCCGGCGTCACCGACCCGCACTGGGCGGAGCACCTGGCGTTGTCCCGCGACCTGAACTGCGCCCTGGTGGAAACGCGGGACCTGACTGTCCGGGGCGGCGCCCTGCATCTGCGGACGCTGCTGGGCTTGCAGCCGGTGGACGTGCTGCTGCGCCGCCTGCCTGGCGACGCGATAGACCCGCTGGAACTGCACGCCCCCGGTCCCGGCATCGCCGGCCTGCTGGACGCCGCCCGCACCGGCAAGGTCCGAATCCTGAACCACCCCGGCGCCGCCCTGGTCGAGGCGCCGGGCCTGGCCGCGATCCTGCCCAGCCTTAGCCGCCGGCTACTGGGGAAGCCGTTGCGGCTGGCGACGGTCCCAACGGTGTGGCTGGGCGACGACGGGATGCAGCACCTGGTCAGCCAGGCATACCACCGCTGGTGCATCCGCCCGGCGATGGACCCGCACCGCCCGCCGGTGCCGTTGTCCAGCCTGTCCACCGAGGAGCGCCATGCCCTGGGCGACGCCATCGCCGAACGGCCCTGGGATTACGCGGCCAGTGCGCCTATCGAGCCTTCGGTTGCGCCGTGTTACAGCGAGAAAGGGCTGGCGCCGCGTCCGGTGGTGCTGCGGCTGTTCCTGATGCACGACGGCCAGCGCTGGGTGATGATGCAGGGCGGCCTGGCGCGCGTGCTGCGGGACGGGGAGCATGTGACGGACGCCCTGCCGGCCGGCGCCTGGTTCAAGGACGTTTGGGTGTCCACCCAGGAACGTGCCGAGATACGAGGGCCGGAGCCGGCGCACCGGCCGCCCGTCGCCATCCGTCGCAGCGTCGGCGACCTGCCCAGCCGGGTGGCGGACGACTTCTACTGGCTGGGCCGCTACGTCGAGCGTTTAGACATGCAGGCCCGGCTGGGCCGCGCCGGCCTGCTGCGCAGCGCCCGCGGCGCGCCGCTGCCGCGGGAGATCGCGGAGACCGCACTGCTACTGACCTGCCTCGCCCAGGTTGGCATGGTGGATGACGAGGACGGCAGCACCTTGCCGGTGGCGGTGCAGCTTGCCCTGGCGGTGGACGGCGCGGCGTCGTCCGGCCTGTCCAATGCCGTGCTGCTGACGGAATCGCTGCGGGATCGGATGACTCCTGAAACCTACGCCGCACTGACCCACGCCCATCGTGCGGCGCGGGCCGACATGGAGGACGCGCTGCGCCCCCGCCAGGGCGGCGCCAGCATAGGCAGCCCCGGGGTGGACAGCCTGATGCACGCGATGACCGGGCTGCAGCGCCTGGCGACCACCCTGGCCGGTTTGGCGTCAGAGGGCATGGTGCGCGGTGGCGGCGGCCTGTTCCTGGACTTGGGCCGGCGGATCGAGCGAGCCTACCTGTCCACCCAGATGCTGGCGGCGGTCCTGAGCCAGCCGGCGGCGCGGATGTCCGGCACTCTCCAACTGCTGCTGGAGCTGTGCGACAGCGCCATAACCTACCAGAGCCGCTACATGTCCGCCTTGCAGCCGGCTCCGGTGCTGGACCTGGTGCTGGCGGACCAGGACAACCCGCGCGCCCTGGCGTTCCAATTCGCTCAGGCCGCGCGGCTGCTGCATCAGGCGGGCTGCCGGACCCTGGCCGGGGAGGCGGAAGCGCTGCTGCAGCGGACGGCCGACCTGGTGGACGAGGTCGTGCATGCGCCCGACTCGGCGGCGCGGACGGCCGAGTTGCCAGAAGCGCTGCTGGCCCTGGGAGGCGGCACCAATATGCTCTCCGCCGGGATCGGCCGCCGCTTTTTTGCGCTGTTGCCTGCGTTGCATTCGGTCGGGTTCGAGGTGGCGTAGGTGTGTTAACGGTTTCTATGCCAGGAATGGCAATAATGGCAGGGGTGGCATGGATCTAGCGCGACGATGACCCTCCAGGTTCTGCACACAACCGCCTATGACTACGCCGACCGGGTGGAGCTTGCGTCGCACATGCTCCACTTGCGCCCGCGCGACCTGCCGCAGCAACGGGTCCTGCGGTTCGATTTGGCCGTGGAGCCGTCGGCGTCCCGCACGACCTGGGGTACGGACCACTATGGCAACCCTGTCATCTGGGTTTCGATGGACACGGCCCATCACGCCCTACGGTTCACGGCCACGAGCCTGGTCGATGTGCTGCCCCGTACCACGCCCAACCCGGCCGCGACGCCGGCGTGGGAGCATGTGGTCAGCCTATGCCGCCGAGGCGCGGCTGCGGGGGAGGTGGCGGAGTTCAGCTTCTGCAGCCCGAAGGCGCCTTGCCTGGCAGAGGCGGGGGCATGGGCTGCGCCCAGCTTCCCGCCGGGCCGGCCGGTGCTGGTAGGCTTGCTGGACCTGATGGCGCGGATCGGGCGGGAGTTCCGGTTCCAGTCCGGCGTCACCGGCGTCGGCACATCGGTGGCCCGGGTGCTGGAGCTGCGCGCCGGGGTTTGCCAGGACTTCGCCCACCTGATGATCTCGGCGCTGCGCACCCTTGGGCTGCCGGCGCGCTACGTGTCCGGCTACATACGCACCTGGCCGCCGCCGGGGCAGGCGCGGCTGCGAGGGGCGGATCAGTCCCACGCCTGGGTCGGCTGCTGGCTCGGGCCGAAGTGGGGGTGGATAGACCTGGACCCGACCAATGACCTGATCGTCGCGGAGGAGCATGTCGTGCTGGGCTGGGGCCGGGATTACCTGGACGTCAGCCCGGTGCTGGGCGTCCTGCTGGGCGGCGGCGATCACACGCTGGACGTCGGCGTGGATATCGAGCCGGTGGACGAGGCGCCGCGGCCCGATGGCGGCTGGTCAGGCGATCAGCCAGGGTTCGTGATCGCCAAGTAGGGGTTGCCGCCGGCACTGCCGGTGGTGATCGAAAAGTGCGCTGTGTCCGCCGCCGTCATGCCGGCAAAGGTGATGGAGGTGGTGATGCCGCCGTTGCCAGCGAGGTCCGCATGGATCGTGCGCCCGGTATATCCCGCGGTTCCGTCGAGGTCCGCCCAGGCATAGCTGGACTGCCCGGCAGCGTATCCCCACAAGGTCGCGGTGTCGCCGGCGTGAAAGTTTACCAGCGTGCCCCAGGTCACCTGGCCGCCGCGCCCATCGAGGTAGAACTCGTCGTTGCCGCTGCCTCCGGTCAGGAAGTTGGAGCCTTGGCCGCCATCGAGCACGTTCTGCCCTGACGCAACGCTGATGGCGTCGTCGCCACCGCCGGTGCAGATGAACACGTTCGGAGCCTGGGCGGCGACCGCCATGCCGTCGCTGCCGTTGTAAACGTATTGCTGCTGCAGATAGGTGATCGGGCCGGCATAGGCGGCGCCGTCCGGATGGCTCGACACGCCGGCGGTGGTGTCGGTCATGGCGAAGGCGGGTGCGCCATACAGGGCGTGGATGCCGTCGAGGTCTGTGGCGTCGAAGACGCGGTTGGCGGCGCCCGCGACGGGATACATGACGGAGGACGGGTCGGTGGAGTGGCCCAGCCCGAGCGCATGGCCGACCTCGTGCAGCACGACCTGGGCCAGGGTGGTTGCAGTTCCGGCATACGTTCCGTCGCCGCCGACCAGGCGTTCCGCCGGGTCCTCAATCCGGACGGTCACGCCAGGGGTGAACGCCTGCACCGTGCCAGTGCTGTAGGAATAGTCGGTTTCGCCTATCTCGCCGGCGCTTGCGCCGAAAGAACCGAAGCCGATCCTGATGTCGGCTGCCGCACTGTCCGCCACCTGCACCAGGGTGATGCCGGCGACGTCGTCCCATTGCGCGACTGCCTGCTGCACCGCGGCCTGGTAGGCCGGACCGATGGCGCTGGTGAACACGCCTCCGGCTGCGGCAAGGCTCCAGGTGACGGTGCGGGCCGTCCACGACGGGCCTTCCAGCACATAATTCGGCATTGCTCAGACCCCAGGAACCCTGGGTGTTTGAGGGACATACGGGACATGATGGTAGTCTGGATGTGTTCGTTGTTGTCAGCGCGCGTCATTGCGGGATCGCAGTGGTCCCACGGTTCAGGGTTACGCGGGCGGTTGCCGCGGCCCTGAACACAGCACGTTCCAAATGGGTCCGCCATGACGGCTCGTGTCGCCGGTGCGTCGTCCGGCTGCTTAGGCCGCTGCCGAGCTTGCCGGAACTGAAAGGTCCCACTCAAGACGTTCCATCAGGACGGAGCATCCTGCGGCGGCGTGAGGCCAAACTTGTGTCCGGTTGCGACCAGCGCGGCCCAGGTCTCGGTTTGCAGTGGCACCCCGTTGCGCAGGCGCGACGCTCGCGTGCGGGCCTCCATGTCGCCGGGCACGAGCACCTCGCCGCCGGGCTGTGCGGGGCGGGATGCGCGGACATACTCGGCAAAGTCCCGCGCGGTCGCCGCGAAGCCGGCGCCGCCGAAATGGCCGGGGTTGAGATAGATAGAAACCATGCCGTTGACGATGCCGCCGCGCTTGCCCTCCGCGAGCGGCCCGGCGGTCGGGCTGCCGGCCAAGCATCCCGCCAGGATCTCGCACATGAAGGCGATGGCGGACCCCTTGTGGTCGCCAAAGGCCCGTAGCGCCCCGGCGCCATTGCCGGGGTCACGCACGGGGGAGCCGTCTATCGGGCCATACAGAACCGTGGGATCGCCGGACATCTTGCCGTCCGGACCGATCAGCGAGTCGGGCGGGATCGGCTTGCCGCCGTTGCTGGCGACCATCACCTTGCCCTCCGCGACCATGCTGGTGGCGAAGTCCAGCAGCAGCGGCGGGGCACCGTCTGGCTGCGGCACGCCGATGCAGAGCGGGTTGGTGCCGAACCGCCGCTCGGTGCCGCCAAAGGGGGCGACGACCTCGCCCATGCCGACGTTCACGAAGTGGATGCTGACCAGGCCGGCCTCCGCCGCACGCTCCGCCCAGTCGCCGATGCGCCCGACGTGCCCGCTGTTGCGCAGCGTCACCACCGCCAGCCCGGCGGCGCGGGCCTTGCTGATGCCCAGGTCCACCGCGATGGGTCCGATGGTCTGGCCAAACCCGAGGTTGCCGTCCAGTACGGCGTGGGTCGGGCTTTCCACCACGACGGTCGGCTGCTGACCCGCGCGCACCCGGCCCATGTCCAGCCATTGCACGTAGCGCGGCACCCGGATCACGCCGTGGCTGTCGTGCCCGGCCAAGTTGGCGCTGACCAAATGCAGGCCGATCCGCGCGGACTCTGCGGCGTCGCATCCTGCGGCCAGGAAGATTTCGGCGATGAAGCTCCGCAGCGTGTCCGCCTTGACGGCGACCGTGGGCAGGGCGTCCATCAGCGGGACGCCCCTGCGATGGCCTGGGCGGTCGCCCGGTAAAAGGCGTTGTCGGTGGGGGTGATGGTCATTTCGGCCATGCAGGTGCGGGCCGGCATCCGGGCGGCGAACACTGCGGCGTCGGCGATGTCTTCGGGCTGGATCATGACGGCGCGTTCCTCGGCGCTGGGCGGGCGGGGCCGGGTGTCCAGGATCGGGGTGGCGACCTCGCCGGGGTTGATGCAGACGCTACGTATGCCGTGGATGCCTTCTTCCGCGTTGATCGTGGCCGACATGGCGCGGGCGCCGTGCTTGGAGGCGGTGTAGGCCGGGCCGGACACGGCGAAGATGCCGGTGCCGGCGACGGAGGCAACGTGGATCAGCATGCCGGACCCGCGCTCCCGCATCGCCGGCAGCACGGCCAGGCTGCACAGGAACGGTCCCTTCAGGTTCACGTCCACGACGGCTGCCATGTCTGCCGGGGACAGCTCGCCCCAGTGGCGGCGGCGGGCGTTGGTGCCGGCGTTGTTGACCAGTATGTCCACGTCGCCGAGCGCCGCCGTAACGGCCAGGTGCGCCTGGGTGACCTGATGCGCGTCCGCCACGTCCGCCATTGCCAGGGTGGCGCTGCCGCCCGCCTCCTCCACCTGGCGCATCGTCTCCGCCAGGCTCTCGCGGGAGCGGCCAGTGAGCGCCAGGCGGCACCCGGCGGCGGCGAAGGCCAGAGCCATCGCGCGGCCGATGCCGGTGCCAGCGCCGGTGATCCAGACGGCCTGGCCTGCGATATCCCTCATTGTATGACGACTCCGTTGGCATCCATCAGGTGCATGGCGTTCATGTCGGCCAGCAGCGGCAGGGGCTGGCCGGGCTGGGCCTGGGTGTCCGGCGACGCGCGGGCGACCACGGGGGCGCCGGCGACGGCGAAGTGGACCATGGTTTCCATCCCCATCGGCTCCACCACGTCCACGATGGCCGTGAGCGGCGCCAGGCCCGGGCGACCGGCGTCGCGCGTGTCGGTCAGGTGCTCCGGCCGCAGGCCGAGGATCATCTCGGCGCCGTTATGCGCGGCGTAGCGGTCCCGGCGCGCAGGCGGGATCGGCAGGCGCTGGCCATCGGCGAGATGCACCGCGCCGTCTGTGACGCGCACGGGCAGGAAGTTCATGCCGGGGCTGCCGATGAACCCGGCGACGAAGCGGGTGCGGGGGCGGTGATACAGCTCCTGCGGCGGGCCGACCTGCTCGATGACGCCGCCGTTCATCACCACGACGCGGTCGGCCAGGGTCATGGCCTCGACCTGGTCGTGGGTGACATAGACCGTGGTGGTGCGGACGGTCTGGTGGACCTTCTTGATCTCGGTCCGCATCTGCACGCGCAGCTTGGCGTCCAGGTTGGACAGCGGCTCGTCGAACAGGAACACCTTGGGGTTGCGCACGATGGCGCGGCCCATCGCCACGCGCTGCCGCTGGCCGCCGGACAGCGCCTTGGGCTTGCGCATCAACAGGGGAGTGATGTCCAGGATGCGCGCGGCTTCCTCGACGCGCGATGCGATCTCGGACTTGGGCAGGCCGCGCAGCTTGAGGCCAAAACCCATGTTGTCGCGGACGGTCATGTGCGGATACAGCGCGTAGTTCTGGAACACCATGGCGATGTCGCGGTCCCTGGGCGGCACGTCGTTGACCCGGCGCCCGCCGATCCAGATCTCGCCGCCGCTGATCTCCTCCAGGCCGGCGATCATGCGCAACGTCGTGCTCTTGCCGCAGCCGGAGGGTCCTACGAGCACCACGAACTCGCCGTCGGCGACCTCCAGGTTGATGCCGCGCACGGCCATGACGCCGCCGTCGTATGCCTTCTCAACCCCGCGGACGGATACCTGCGCCATGGACGCCTCCCTGCCGGCTGTGCCAGCCGGGCCGGGGGACAATGCAGGGCGGGGACGCCTGCGGCAAGCGGACTGCCTGCATTGCTGCTCCCTCTCCCTCCGGGAGAGGGTTGGGGTGAGGGGGGCTTGGCTGCGGAGCGGCGCACCGTCCGTGTCGAAGCGCTGTAGTTCTCCCGTGGGCAAGTTTGGCTCTTGCCCGCCCCCTCACCCCGACCCTCTCCCGGAGGGAGTAGGAGAAGGAGGGTTACTTCATGTCCGCCAGGGTTTCCTTGATGATCCGCATGGCGCTGTTGGCGGCGGGGATGCCGGCGTAGGCGGCGACGTGCATCATCGCCTCGGCGACGTCGGCAGGCGTCGCACCGGTGTTGCGGGTGGCGCGGGTGTGCAGGCGCAATTCCTCGTGGTGGCCCAGGGTCGCCAGGATCGTCAGCACCAGCAGGCTGCGTTCCCGCAACGTGAGGCCCGGCCGGGTCCAAACGCCGCCCCAGGCGGCGCGGGTGATGAATGCCTGGAAGTCGCGGTCGAAGCCGGTGGTCGCGCTCACCGCCCGGTCCACGTGCGCGTCGCCCAGCACCCGGCGGCGCATGGCCATGCCGGCAGCCCCGAAATCCTGCACTTCGGGCAGCAGAAAGGTCCGGATCGCGTCGGTCACCAGGTCCGGCACTTCGGCCGTTGGGATGTGCGCGGCGCCGGGCAGGACGACCAGGCTGCCGTTCAGGGCAGCCCGCAACGCTTCTGCGCTGGAGGGCGGCGTCGCCTCGTCGTGCTCGCCCACCAGCACCAGCGCCGGCACGTGCAGCGATGCGGTGTCGGCTGACAGGTCGGCGGCGGCGATGGCTTCGGCTGCCCCGGCGTAACCCTCCGGGGCCGTGCGGAGCAGCATGGCGCGCAGGCCGAGTGCGGCCGGGTCCCCCATGAAGCCCGGCGTGACCCAGCGGGCCATCACCGGCTCCACCAAGGCTTCCATTCCACTGGACCGCACCAGCGCGGCACGGTCGTGCCAACCCTGTGGCGGCGGGATGGCCAGCGCGGTGTCGCACAGGATCAGGCTGGCAACACGGCCCGGCGCCTGGTGGGCGAGCGACTGCGCCACCAGGCCGCCGATGCTCAGGCCGCCGATATGCGCCTGGCCGACGCCAAGCGCGTCCAGCGCCGCGATGACGTCCGCCGCCATCCCGGCGATGGTGTAGGGACCGGGCGTGACCGCGGTCAGCCCGTGCCCGCGCAGGTCCGGCCGCACCACGCGGAACGACCCGGCGAGTGCTTGCGCCTGGGCGTCCCAGACATGCCCCGACGTGCCGAGAGAATGGATCAGTACCAGCACCGGCGCGGCAGCCGGCCCGTCCACCTGGACGTGCATCGTCAGGCCGTTGGCGTTTACGAACATGGGTCAGCTCTCCTGCAAGGCGGCAACCAGCCGGGCGGCCTTGGCTGCCACTGCCGCGGCGTCGTCGCCGGGCTTGAAGATCGCGCTGCCGATGCCGAAGCCGACGGCGCCTGCTGCGCGCCAGGGGGCGAGCGTTCCGGCCTCCATGCCGCCGACCGGCAGCACCATCGTGCCATGCGGCAGCACGGCCAGCATCGCGCGCAGCATGGCGGGGCTGCCGCCCTCCGCCGGGAACAGCTTCAGCGCATCGGCGCCGGCGTCGAGCATGGCGAATGCCTCGGCCGGGGTGAAGAAGCCTGGCACTGCCAGCAGGCCGTGGGCCTTGGCGGCGCGCACCACCGCCGGGTCGGCGTGCGGCGTCACGATCAGGCGCCCGCCAGCCGCCGCCACCGCCTCCACGTTCGCCGCGCTGCGCACCGTGCCGGCGCCGATCAGCGCGATGTCGCCGAAATGGCGTTGCAGCCGGGCGATGCTGTCCATTGGGTCCGGGGAGTTCAGCGGCACCTCGATGATGCGCAGCCCGGCGGCGACGAGGACTTCGCCGACTGCCTCCGCCTCGTCGGGGCGGATGCCGCGCAGGATTGCGACCAGGGGGCAGGCGGCGAGAAGGGTGGCTAGGTCCATGCGGCGTGCTCCCCGATGAGGGCCAGGCCGGCGGCGGCTGCGTCCTCGGTGACGATGATTGCGCTGCCGCCGCAGTGCGCGATGGCGCGGGCATACAGGGCGCAGAGCCGGGCGTCGCCGATCAGGTGGACCGTTTGGCCTCCTGGCGCGGCGGCGCGGACCTCGTGCCCGATCAGCAGTCCGGACAGGTAGGATTCAGGGTTGGGCAGGCGGTCGAACAGGCCCAGGGTGCGGACCCCGAACAGGTGGTGCAGCAGGCCGCCGGGCTGGGCGGAGCGGGCGACGCCCATGTCGAAGCAGTCCGGGTCCGGCGCGGCGCCGGGCTGCACCATGCGGCCGAGGATTGTGTGGTCGCGCAGTGCGGCGAAGGCCTCTCCGGTCAGGTGGGTGGAGAAGCCGGCGATGGCGCCGTTGCGGATGCTTGCCCATTTGGAGTGGCTGCCCGGCAGGCAGGCCAGGCCGTCGCTGCCGATGGCGGCCAGGACGCCGACGAGCTGGGTTTCTTCGCCGCGCATCACCTCCGGCGGGTCGCCGGGCACGGACAGGCCGGGGACCAGCAGCACCTGGGCGGCGTCGAATGGCACCGGCGCGAGTGCTGCTGCGAGCGCGGCGGCGTCGGCTGGGCAGGGGAGGTAGGGCGCCTCCTGCCAGCCCTGGCGGCTACCGGCCATGCCGGACACCAGGACACGGGATTCGCCGTTGGCGAGCCAGGGTGCGATGGCATCGTGCAGGGCGCCGGCGAAGCCGCCGGGCGGCACGCGCAGGATGCCGAGCGGCAGGTCGCGCCGGTCAATCACCGCCTGGCCCTGCAGCCGGACGGCGCGGAAGCTGCTGGTGCCCCAGTCTATGCCGATCATGGCGCATGGGTGGCACGGCGGCGGGGGTGGTGCCAAGGGTGAGCGCCTGTTTCTCCCTCTCCCTCCGGGAAAGGGCCGGGGTGAGGGAGGCCGCAAGCGCCGATCTGCCCCTTGGTATCCCAAGTTCTTGATGGGGGAAGGCTGGTGCTTGCCGTTTCCCTCACCCCGGCCCTTTCCCGGAGGGAGAAGGAGCAGCGAGAAGGATGCGGACGGCGGGACTCGAACCCGCACTCCCTTGCGGGACTCAGATTTTCATCCCACTGCGGCTTTCGCCGCCGCCCGGTTTGGCCGGGCGTTCGTGGGCTGGACTATCCCTTCGCCATGCATCCCGATGGGCCGGATGCGGCAGGCGCCCCCCGTCTAGTCTCTACACCTTCCCTGCTTGCGCAAGGCTTGGCTCGGGATTGGCTTGGGCCGGGCGTCTGCCCTGCCGTTAGCGTTCCCCGAGTTTGAGGGGTTCTACGCCGCGGATTTCCCCGCGGGCACTCCAATTGCAAAGTCTGCAGCGTCTACCATTCCGCCACGCCCACACGCCGGCGAACATAACACCTGTTCAGGACTTCGCCACCTCCCAGCCCCCCAAACTGCATGCGATGTCCAATGCGCGGCGGATCAGGGTCTCGTTGGCCTCGGGCGTGCGGAAGGCGCTGTGGGCCGACAGGGTCACGTTGTCCAGTTGGGTGAGGGGATGGCCGGGGGGCAGCGGCTCGATGTCGAACACATCCAGGGCGGCGTGGGCGAGAGGACCGTTTTGCAGCGCCTCCAGCAGCGCCGCCTCCGGGACCAGGGCGCCGCGGGCGGTGTTGACCAGGATGGCGCCGGGGCGCATGGCGGCGAGGCGCCGGGCGTCCAGGAAGCCGCGGGTTTCGTCGGTCAGCAGCAGGTGCAGGGACAGGACGTGGCTTTCGGCCAGAAGCTGGTCGAGCGGGACGAAGCGCACGCCCTCCGCCGCGCGCGGGGTGCGGTTCCAGGCGATCACCTCCATGCCGATGCCGCGGCCGATGCGCGCCATCTCCGCCGCGATGCCGCCGTAGCCCAGCAGGCCCAAGGTCTTGCCACGGAGCTGCATGCCCTCGGTCCGTAGCCAGGCGCCGCCGCGCATGCCGCGGTCCATGCGGGCGACGCCGCGGGCGGCGGCCCACATCAGGGCGGCGGCGTGCTCGGCCACTGCGACGTCGCCGTAGCCGCGTATGGTGTGGACCGTGACGCCCTGGGCGGCCAGAGCCTCGGGGTCCATGTAGCTGCGGGCGCCGGTGCCCAGGAAAATGACATGGCGCAGGTCGGGGAGGGCGCGCAGCGAGGCCGCGGGCATTGCGGAATGATCGTTCAGGACAAAGTCATAGCCGGCCAGCAACTCCGGAAACTCCGCCGGGTCCACCTGCGCTTGCATGTTTACGTCCACCTGCGGGTCGCTGTCGCGCGTCACCGTGCGGAGCACGCCGGCCAGCGCTTCGCTCGCGTCCAGGAACAACCCCTTCATGCCGTATCTCCCTGATCCCCCCGAGACTGCGACGGCCGGCCGGGACGGGCAAGGCGGCCCGGCATCCGTCATTCGATTGACGCTGCGGCGCGGCATGGTTCATATTCCGATTATGCAACATCGCCATGCCCTCCTGCGCGCGGGCGTGCAGGCCTTCCTGGTGCTCGCGTCCCTTGTGCTGGCGCCGGGGGCCTGGGCGCAGCGGGGTGGAACTGACCGGCTGCGGACGAGCGGCGAGGGCTTCAACCTGCCGGGTAAGCCGCCGCCGCTGGGTGAGTCCAGCAGCTTTGATCCCGGCGCGATGCCGCGCATGGAGGGGCCGCGCGGAGATGGCGGCGGGCGGCTGCCGTCCGAGGGCGAGCGCCCGTCCAGCAGCGGCACTGGCTTCGTCGTCGCGGACGGCAGGATCATGACCAACAACCACGTGGTGGACGAGTGCGGGCGCATGGTGGTCCGCAACGCCGCCGGCACCCGGTATCCGGCGCGGGTGGACGTGGTGGACCGGCGGCGAGACCTGGCGCTGATGACGGTGCCGGGCTCGGTCGGGCCGCCGCTGGCGTTCCGCGACAACCCGCCGGCGCAGTTGGGCGAGGCGGTCGTGACCTTCGGCTTTCCGCTGTCCGGCCTATTGTCGTCTGGGCCGACGCTGACGACGGGGGATGTGAGCGCCCTGGCGGGGTTGCGGGACAACCCGACCAACATCCAGATCAGCGCGCCGGTGCAGCCCGGCAACTCCGGCGGGCCGCTGCTGGACAGCCAGGCCAACGTGATCGGCGTCGTGGTCAGCAAGCTGAACGCCGCCCGGATCGCCGAAATGACCGGCGGCGACATCCCGCAGAACGTCAACTTCGCGGTGAAGGGGACGGAGGCGCTGGCGTTCCTGCGCGCCAACGGGGTGCAGCCGAGGGTGGCCAGCGGCTCCGGGGCGGACAAGCGGAACACGGAGATCGGGCAGGTCGCGAACCCCTCCACGGTGCATGTGCTTTGCTATCATTGAGGGCGCGCTTGACGATGCTGGGCTGAGTAGGCCTGCGCGGGTGGTCGCAGGGCCGGCCTGAATGGCATTTCGTTCGTGTGCGGGCCACTGGGGGTTTGCTGAGCGGGGCGGGGTCCGCGTCCTTGTTACGCCGTTGGCCGGCCAGTCCATTGTAGGAGGCGCGGCGGGGCGCTACTTCAGTCGCTGGGAACGCCGGGCTACTGGCTTCGCCATGCTTATGCCGCAAGCGGCCTGCAATGATGGTGCGATGGAACGGGGATCGGCATGCATGGCCGCGGGTTCGAGGCGAGATGCTGGTCCCACGCGGTCCCGGCTTGACGGGCTGAGCGGCAGCGCGCGTTTGGACGGCTGGCGTTAATCCTTGGCCCGCGTGCCATCCGCTGCCCCGACTGGGCGGTTTACTGGGCGATTTACCGGGCGTCCCGCGCCGGGTGCGCGGCAGTCCGGCGGGGAAAAGCCCAGGGCTGCTAGGCCCACGGAGCCCGGCCGGCTGCGGCGGTGGGCGTGGCGGGTGTTCCGATGGCTGGTGATCGCCTGGATTTGGGGGGCGCTAGCCGGGGCGCTGGTGCTGTTCTGGTTTGCGCGCGACTTGCCGCGGCCGGAGACGGCGCTGGATGCCGCGCGCCGGCCGGGGTTGACGCTGCAGGATCGGAGCGGGCGCAGCTTTGCCACGTTTGGCGATGTGGTGGGGGATTCACTGCGGCTGCGCGACATGCCGAAATGGCTGCCGGAGGCGGCGGTGGCGGTGGAGGACCGGCGGTTCTACCATCATTTCGGCGTGGACCCGATCGGCATTGCCCGCGCCATCTATACCGACCTGCGATACCGCAAGGTCTCGCAGGGTGGGTCCACCATCACGCAGCAGGTGGCGAAGAACCTGTTCCTGACCAATGCCCGCACCTTCCGCCGCAAGGTGCAGGAGCTGATGCTGACCTTGTGGCTGGAGCATAGCTTCACGAAAACAGAAATCCTGGAGATCTGGCTGAACCGGGTTTACCTCGGCAGCGGGGCGTGGGGAATGGATGCGGCGGCGCGACAGTATTTCGGGGTGTCGGCGCGGCGGCTGAACCTTTGGCAGTCCGCAGTGCTGGCCGGGGTGCCGCGGGCGCCTAGCCGGATCAATCCTCGGGCCGACCCGACTGCCGCGGCGGCGCGCGGGCGGGAGGTGCTGGCGGCGATGGCGGATACCGGGGTCATCACGGCAACGGAGGCCGAGACGGCCGGGGCCGCCATCTCGTTCCCGCCGCGGCCGGCGACGGCGGGGTGGTTCGCGGACTGGGCGGCCGAGGGGTCGGCTGCGGTGGTTCCGCCTGGGGCGGACGCCGTGCTGCACACGACGCTGGATAGCCGGCTGCAGTGGGTGGTGGAGGCCCGGCTGGCGGCGATCCTGGATGGGCCGGGGGCGGCTTTGGGAGTGGGGCAGGGGGCGGTCGTGGTGATGGATGCGGCGACCGGCGCCGTGCGGGCTATGGCCGGGGGGCGGGATTGGCACACCAGTCCGTATAACCGCGCCATTGCGGCGCGGCGGCAGCCGGGGTCGGCGTTCAAGGCCTTCGTCTGGCTGGCGGCGCTGGAGAGCGGGCTGCGGCCGGATGATACGGTGCTGGATGCTCCGCTGCGGATCGGCGGGTGGTCGCCGGGCAACTTCGAGGGGACGTATCGGGGTGAGATCACGCTGGAGGATGCGCTGGCGTATTCCGTCAACACGGCTTCGGTGCGGCTGATGCAGCGGGCGGGTGGGCCTCGGGTGGTGGCGGGGGTGGCTCGACGGTTGGGGGTGACGGATGTGCTGCCGACGGATCTATCGCTGGCCCTAGGGACCGGGGAGGTCGGGGTGACGGAGATGGCGGCGGCCTATGCGGTGCTGTTCAACGGGGGGATGGCGGTGACTCCGCATGGGATCGAGTCGGCGGAGGCCGACCGCAAGGCGGTGCCGATGCCGCATCCGGCGGCGGAGCGGCTGGTGGATGCCGGGCTGGCGGCGGACCTGGTGCGGATGATGGGCGCGGTGGTGTCTCGGGGAAGCGGCAAGGCGGCGGCGGTGCCGGGGCGGTTCGTGGCGGGGAAGACGGGGACGACGCAGGATTACCGGGATGCCTGGTTTGTTGGGGCGGTGGGAGCTCCGGGTATTGGGGGTGGGACGGTGATTGCCGTTTGGATGGGGAATGATGATGGGCACGCGATGAAGGGGGTTACCGGGAGTTCGCTGCCGGCGCGGTTGTTCCGGGAGGTGGCTGGGGAGGTTCGGTGAGGTTTGTTGCTATGAGGGGCGTGGCGGCGCAGGCTTTGACACTCTGGTCCCTACCAAACTCAAGACTATGCCAGTTGCTAGGACATCTGCGCGCTTAGCGCCTGGCCAGGGATCACAAGGTTCCGACCGACCTGCCAACCCTGCCGAAACCCTACCGGCGAGACGAGCTTGCCGAACGCCTGCAGGTGGCGCGCCGCTCCGGCACATGAGCAGGGGGCACATGAGCAGGGGGGCGCGAGCAGAAAGCGCGTGAGCGGAGGTCGTCAGCGGCCCAGCACCTCCAAATCCAACCGCCGCAGGCCCGGCGCCCGCAGCGCTGTCACCACTACCACTCCCAGCGTCACCAGCCCGCCGGCCCACACCGCCGCGGGCGCGCCCAGCAGGCTGGCTGCCACGCCGCTCTCAAACGCGCCGAGTTCGTTCGACGAGGACAGGAACACCAGGCGGACCGCGGCGATCCGGCCCCGCATGGCTTCCGGCGACGCGAGGCGCAGGATGGCGCGGCGGATTACCACGCTCACCCCGTCGCACAGGCCGGCCACGAACAGCGCCGCCACGGACAACGGGAGGGAGCGCGACAGGCCGAACAGCACCATCGCCACGCCGAACCCGGCGATCACGCCATGCAGCACCACCCCGGCCCGGCGGGGCGGCACCAGCCGCGTGGCGAAGGCCGCCGCCGCCAGCGACCCCGCCGCGCTGGCGGAGCGAAGCAGCCCGAACCCGGCGGGACCGGCGCCCAGGATGTCCGTCGCGAATACCGGTAGCAGCGCCGTCGCGCCGCCGAAGAACACCGCGAACAGGTCCAGCGCCATGCTGCCGAGCAGGACCTCGCTGCGGAACACGAAGGCCACGCCCTCGCGGATGGACCGCCACACTCCGGCGCCTTCCTCCGACGATTCCGGCACCGGCGCTTCCGGCACTCCCGCCGCCATGACGGCGACGGAGGCCACGAACAGCACGGCCAGCCCGGCGTAGGTGCTGGATGGTCCCAGGGCCGCCCAGGCCAGGCCGCCCAGGGCCGGGCCGAGCATGGTTGCGGTCCGTCCGGTGGTGGCCAGCACGGCCAGGCCGCGCAGCAGCCCGGCCACGGGCACGACATGCGCCTCCAGGCCGGACAGCGCCGGGTCGGCGAAGGCGCCGATGGCGCCGGTCAGCACTGCGGCGGCGAACAGGACTGGGAGCGCGTGCCCGCTTCCGGCCGCAGCGGCCAGGGCCGCCGCCAGCAGCGCCAGCGCCGTGGTTCCGATCAGCACGATCCTGCGCCGGGGCAGCCGGTCGGCGACGTGGCCGCCATACAGCACCAGGGCGATGCCGGGCGCAGCCTCGGCCAGGCCCAGCCAGCCCAGGTCCAGCGGGTTGTGGGTCAACTCGTAAACCTGGAATCCCAGCAGCACCTTGAGGGCGGACGACGCCAGCCGCTCCAGCGCGTTCGCGGCCAAAAAGGCAGAGAACGTCAGGTTGCGCAGGGTCGGCGGCGCGGCGGGCGTCACGTCAGCCAGGGGTCAGGCGCCTTTTTGCTTGGAGAAACGTCGTGAGCCGCCGCTGCGGCGCGGCAGTCCAGGACGTGGCGGGGCGGGGCAGTTGGCGGACCGGGTCGCGGCGCCTCTGCCAAGGGCGGTGGCACGCGATGGTTGGACCCGGGCGCAGTGGCGCCGTGCGGGATCACCCGACGCGCATCAGGCCGATGCCCTCGGCGTCCAGCCATCGCGTCGCGGCGCGGCGGTGCGGCGTCAGTTGCCCGACCAGCGTCCAGAACGCCCGGCTGTGGTCCATGTGCCGGAGGTGGGCGACCTCGTGCGCCGCCACGTAGTCCTGCACGTCGGGGGGCGCCATCACCAGGCGCCAGTTGAACATCAGCGTGCCGTCGGCGGTGCAGCTTCCCCAACGGGTGCGGGTGTCCTTGACGACGACGCGCCGGGGACGGAGGCCGGCCGGCTCCGCCTTGGCGAGGGCCTGGGCGGCGAGGCGGCGCCGGGCCTCGGCGCGCAGGAAGTCTGCGGCGCGGCGGGCCAGGAACTCGGGCGCCCCGGCGACGTGCAGGGTGCCGCCGTCCAGCCAGGCGCCGACTGCTCCGGGGGCGTGGCGGATGCTGTGCGGGGCGCCGTGGATGGGAACGGTGGCGCCGTCCTGCAGCAGGATGGGCTGGGGCAGGCGGGCCAGCCGGTCGGCGACCCATCCCGCGTTGTCCAGCAGCAGCGCCCTGCCTGCGGCGGCTGTGGCGCGGGGCGGCAGGGTGATGACGACGGCGCCGGAGCGCGGGTCTATGCGCAGGCTGACCTTGCGGGCACGCGGGCTGCGGCGCCATTGGACCGGGGTGGGGCCGCCGGGGAGGGCGATGGTTTCAAGGCCGGGAGTTTCAGGGCTGGAGACCTGCATGGTGGCAGGATGGGCGACGGGTGCAGGCTCGGCAATGCTTTCTCCCTACTCGTTTGCGAGAGGACAGGCTGTTTGCGAGAGAACTGGCCGTTTGCGCGGGGACCGAGATGAGGGCGGTCCCAAGGCCCGCTCACTCCGGCGCCTTTCCGGAGAGGGATGGAGAGGCAAGCACCTCCGCGTCCCGGTCGGTGCCGCGGGCTAGGGCGGCGGCGAGGCTTGCGGCGACGGATGCGCGGTAGTGCAGCGGGTCCCAGTAGTTCGACCGGTCCGCCGTGATCGCGCTTGGCACCATGAAGTCCAGCACCGATGCTCCGCGCGCCGCAGCCAGCTTCGTCGCGGCATATTTGCACGCGGCCCACGACGCGGCGGTCTGGCTGCCGGGCGCGCCCTGCTGGCTGATGTGGTTGGGGGTGAAGTACAGCACCACACGGGTGTCTGGCGGCAGCGGCGCCAGGGCGTCGTGCAGCATCGCAAGCGCCGGGAAGGCGAAATGCTGGCCCTCGGTGGCCGGCGATGCGTCCACCGGCGGCCAGCGGGCGAAGGCGGCGTCCACGCGGGCGGGGTCGTAGGCGGCGTCGTCCGGCACGAACCTGGTGTAGCCGTCCAGGCCATAGCGTCGGCGATGCCAGCCCATCAGGACGGCGAACTGGTTCGCTGCCTCCTGCACGGCGTAGGGCGTCAGCATGTGGCGGTAGGCGGGCCATCGGCTGGGCCCATACATCCACTCCGGGAACGGGCGGCCGGTGGTGCGGATGATGGCGGGTTGGCACCATTCGGTGTCCAGCCCGACGATGATGGCGCGCGGCACCGGGTGGGCGCGCAGGAACACCTGCAGCATCCGGGTCTGCTCCCAGGCGGTGGCGCTGTTCATGGACAGGTTGACGAAGTGGGCGCCGAATCCGGGGTCGAGCTGCGCCGGCTGCAGCAGGCGGGAGGTGGAGGTGCCGAATACTGCCGAATCGAAGTGGGGACTGCGCGCCAGCGCCGGGAAGGAGAAGCGGGCATTGGTGCTGATCGGCACCCGCGGCGCCGGCGGTGACAGCGGCAGGGTGTCCCAGGGGTCCACCAGCACGACGAAGCTCCATAGCACCGCGATCAGGCCCAATGCCGTCAGCAGCATGGTGCGGAAGGCGCGGCGCCAGGCGTCCGGGTTCGGGGAGGGACCAGAACCTGGGGAAGGGTCAGAACTGGAAATAGATGAACTCGTTCGGCAGCCGGCCGCCCGCGAGCAGGAGCAGTCCGGCCAGCGCCGCTCCGGCTGGGACTGCCATCCAGGGCGATGGCCGCCACTGGCCAAGGGCTACGGTCTGGCTGGTCGGGCCGATCACGGCGACGGCGGCGGCCAATACCAGGATTGGCGCTTCGACCTTTACCCGGCCCACGCCGTGCAGGCCGGCCATCCCGGAAAGCACGTGCAGGGCGGTGGTGAAATCCGGCGCCCGGAACGGCACCCACGCCGCGGTCACGAACAACAGGGTCGCTGCCCATCCCAGTCCCGGCGGTAGCCGCAGGCCGCGCCGGTCCCAGGCTCCGTTCACCGCCAGCGCCAGGCCGTGCAGCCCGCCCCAGGCGACGAAGGTCCAGGCCGCGCCGTGCCACAACCCTCCGAGCAGCATCGTCAGCAGCACGTTGCCCGCCTGCGACCCGCGCCGGCTGCCGCCGAGGGGGATGTAGATGTAGTCGCGGAGGAACCGGGACAGGGTCATGTGCCAGCGGCGCCAGAACTCGCGGATGCCGGCGGCGCGATATGGGGCGTCGAAGTTGAAGGGCAGCCGCAGGCCGAACATCAGCGCCAAGCCGATGGCCATGTCGGAGTAGCCGGAGAAGTCCAAGTAGATCTGCAGCGCATAGCCGGCGGCCGCCGCCCAGCCTTCGGCAAGGTTGAGCGGCCCTGCCGCGGCCTGCGCGAACAGCGCGTCCGGCAGGGGCGCCAAGGTGTCGGCCAGGGCGGCTTTCTTGGCGAAGCCGATGGTGAACAGGGCCAGGCCGCGCGACAGGTTCTCCCACATGGCGGGGCCGTGCGGGTCGCGGGCGAATTGCGGGATGATCTCGTTGTGGCGGACCAGCGGGCCGGCGATCAACTGCGGGAAGAAGGTCACGAAGGCGAAGAAGTCGAGCAGCCCATAGACGTGCCGGTCGCCGCGACGCAGGTCCAGGAGGTAGCTGATCTTCTGGAAGGTGAAGAACGACACGCCCAGCGGCAGGATGATCCCAAATGGGGTGAAGGGCATGCCCAGCACCGCCGCCAGGTTGGCGCCGAGGAAGTCCGCATACTTGCATACCCCCAGGACCCCGAGGTTCAGCGCGACGCCCAGGCCCAGGATGGCCCGGCGGCGGCGGGCTGCCCACCAGCGCACGACCAGCCAATTGGCCAGTGTCAGTCCAACCAGCGCCGGCACGAACCGCGCATCCCAGAACGCATAGAACGCCAGCGATGCCCCGACCAGCACGGCCTGCCGGGCCGCATGGCTGTGCGCGGCATAGAACAGTCCCAGCGCCACGGGCAGGAAACCCAGGACGAAACCCTGCGTGTTGAACAACATTCCGGCACCATGCCCAAAACTGTCCTTGGCCGCAGCCCCGGGACATGGGCATGCTAGCTACAGGCCGTAGCGTTGACAGGCCACCCCCGGAGGCGTCCCGTGTCGCCGATGAACCCGTCGCACATCCTGATCGTCGAGGACGAACCGCTGCAGCGCGAGCTGATCTCGGAGTCGCTCTGCAGCGCGGGATATGAGGTCACGGCCACCCGCACCGGGGACGAGGCGGCGATCCTGCTCGCCGACCGCGACCGGTTCGACGCGCTGCTGACCGACATCGCGATCCCCGGGCGCATCGACGGCATCGGGCTGGCCGAGCACGCGCGGCAAGTGCATCCGGACCTGCCGATCCTGTTCGTGTCTGGAGGGGCTGCCAACCTGCTCAGGGCCGGGGCGCTCGCGCCGCCCACGGTCTGCATGACCAAGCCGTTCGAGACGGTGGCGCTGCTGCGGGCCATCGGGCTGCTGATCGGGATGGACTGATCGCAGCCGCGCCCTGCAAGGGGTGGTCATCCGTCATTGCGAGCTGGCATTGCGGGTCGGGCGCAGGATGGTAGAGGACGGCAAGGACTGTGCTGGCCGATGCTGGATCGCCATGCCGCTGCGATGCTCGCCATGAAAGGTCAGAGCCAAGGGAAGATGGCATGAGCCGGCCCTGGCGGATCGGCAACCCACTAACTCGGGCCCCCGTAGCAAAGGAACCGAAACTGCATTTCGGTTCTCCTCGCTCACGGTCACAGGGTTGCGGAGCGGTCGAAGCTCTCCGCGGGCAATCAGATCAGGCGGGATGACGGGATAGCGGCCGACCATGTTGATATGGTCGAACCCGGGCGGCCTTTTTTGTTCCGAAACGGTCTAGGCCCCGGAGCTTTATCGCTCCAGCGGGCCAGAAGCAGCCCTAGTGGCACGCAGAAAATATGCCATCCGGCAGTATCGCAAGGGTAAACCCCAGTGGGGCCATGACCGATTGGCGTGGAGAGCAGACGCCCTCACTTACCTGGTGGCTCATGCATACGGCGTTCCGGCCATTGCGGCTTTGAGGCCAATTGCTCCCTTGTCAATGAGAGCAAGGAAGGTGGCTTTGGCTGCTTCTGCATCTCCCGTTTGTCGAAAGGTCCGATGCGCCTGAATGAAGGCCACGGCCAATGTGGCCAGGAGCATACCGGCTGCCAGATGGGCGTCGGGGCCGGCAGGTTCTCGCCCTACGCTTGCCGCCAAAGCTTTTGTCACGACCTGCGCGAGCTCGTCACGGATCGCCCTGGCGCGAGCCTTGAGAGTCTCGCTGCCCTCGATGGTCTCCACGAAGCGTTGGCTTCCCGGAAAGAATCTGACGTAGCGGCTGTGTTCCGCAACCAGCCGATGAGCAAGCAGGCGTAGCGTCTCGATCGGAGCGGTGCGGGGGTCACGCTGCCGCAAGGCTTCGCGCAGTGTCTCGCGACCTTCTTCGTCGAGGTCGAAGAACATGTCCTCCTTGCGGGGGAAGTGATTGAACACCGTCATCCGCCCGACGTCGGCGGCGTCGGCAATCTCGTCCACCGTCACGGCGTCGAAGCCCCGCTCGAAGAAGAGGCGCGTGGCGGCGTCGGAAATGCCCTGCCGCGTGGCAAGGCGCTTACGGGATCGGCGGTCGAGAGACGTTGACATGGCACTCCTGGTAGCGCATCCACATATATACTCGGTATAATATGGGATTTGATCTATGCATAGGGACGTCGATGTCGTCGTCGTAGGTGCTGGGCCGGTTGGCCTCCTGACCGCCATCGAAGTGGCGTTGGGCGGCGCGAGCGTCCTCGTGCTGGAGCGCTTGGCCGCACCGAGCACGGTCAACAAGGCGCTGGCGATCGGTCCTCTTGGCATCGAGGCGTTGCAGCGTCGCGGGATGGCCGCGGCCGTCGTCGCTGCGGAGACGCGCACCTTCGCGGCGATCAAGACCTTCATGGAGCAGAAAGGGGCCATGGAGCAGAAAGCGGCCACGGAGCAGAAGGGGGCAGCCGGGCCTAACCGTTGGTCCAAGTTCAGCGGCCATTTCGCCGGGCTGATGATCCGGAAGGACGTGCAGAAGGAGCCGGACCGGCATAGCCGCGCCGTGGACCAGCAGGCAGCCGAAGCCATGCTGATCGAGCGCGCGCTTCCTTTGGGGATCGAGATGCGCCGCGAGTGCGAGGTCACGGGCTTCGCCCAGCAGGCGGAGGGCGTCGAGGTGGAGTGGGCCTCTCCGGCAGGCGAAGGCCGTACTCGCTGCGCCTACCTCGTGGGGTGCGACGGCGGGCGCAGCGCCATTCGCAAGATGGCCGGCTTCGACTTCCCCGGCACGCCTCCGACGATGACGATGTATACAGCCGTCTGCGATATCGACCATCCGGAGCGCATGGCCTCCACGGGTTTCCGGCATACGCCGCAGGGCATGTTCTTCTACGGGCCCTTTCCCCGCCGATTGGGTATATTGGACTTTAGCGGTCCGCCTCAGGATCGGCAGGCTCCGGTCATGCGCGAGGAGATCGAAGCCGTTCTCCGTCGCGTCAGCGGCGCGGACGTCCGCGTGGAGGCTCTGGAGAGCGCGAGTCGATGGACGGACAACACCCGGCTTGTCGACACATATCGCCGGGGCAGGGTGCTGCTCGCGGGTGACGCGGCGCACGTCCATTCCCCATTCGGCGGGCAGGGCATGAGCCTTGGACTCGTGGATGCCGCAAATCTCGGCTGGAAACTTGCTGCCGTAGTCCGCGGCGACGCTCCCGACACCCTGCTCGATAGCTACACGGCCGAACGCCGACCCGTGGCCGTTGCCGTTCTAGCCAACACGCTTGCCCAGGCCGCCATCATGCGGCCGGACCCCCGGTCGAGTGCGCTGCGGGAAGTGATGGCCAGCCTCATGCGCTTCGACGATGTCAGCCGGTTGTTCGGCGAGATGGTGAGCGGCCTGTCCAATCCCTACGACCTCGGGTCGGAGCGGAACGATGTCGGCCGGCTGATCGGCGACAAGCCGATCGGGGACGGCGACGCCTCGCTTTACGACCTCATGCAGGATGGCATGGGCTTGCTGCTCGACGCCTCTACCGAGGGAAAGGCGTCCAGGCTCGTTGCGGCCGTTACGCAGAGGATACGCTGCGTCGCTGTTGATATGGGGCCTTCGATGCTTATCCGTCCCGATGCCTGCCTTGCTTGGACCGGTGAGGAAAACAGCACAGACGGACTGGAGGAGACACTCCGCCGCTGGTTCAGCCCTACCGATCATGACGGTTCTTCGGAACGCTTTGCAGCATGATCATTCTGACGCCGACCCTACCCTCTTGCTTCTTTTTAGCACCAAAGCCCCTGGCCTCGGTAAGGTCGTAGGCCCAGCGATGAACGTCTCGACCGTAGGGCTGAAGGTCTGCTCTGGCCGGAAGCAGCGGCCGTATGCCGCCAGCCAGCCGACTGAGCTTCTTTGCTTCGCCGAACTGCATTTTCGGTTCGGTTGCTACGGGATTTCCAACCCCGGGCGCTTCCTCCAGGCGATTTGGCCCGGCGGCGCCTTTACCCGTTGGAAACGCCGAGGGCGCATCCTGCGCCGGCCCGGCCATCCTGTCCGGCGTGGGCTGGAGGCTGGCCGTGTCCCCCCGCAACACCTTGCTTCACCGCCGGTTCAGCTTGCTGCCGCGGGGCTTGTGGCCGCGTTTGGCGGTGCTGATGCTGGTTGCGACGGGGCCGATGGTCGCGGTGCTCGTGCTGGCTGCGGTGGCGGATGGCCGCCGGGTTGTCGAGGATGCGGGCGGGCAGATGTTGCAGATGGCGCGCGTTGCCGCGGAGCAGCAGGGCGACACGCTGCAGGAGGCAATCAGCACGCTGCATGTCCTGGCCCGGGTCGGCGCCGTGCAGGAGCAGCGGGACGGAAGCTGTGACGACCTGCTGCGCAACGTCGCGGCGGATCACCCGCAGATAGACGCCATCGTGGTGGCGCGCAGGGACGGGACCGTCGTGTGCGGCAGCCGCCCCGGCGCCAACGGGCTGGACGCCGCCGACCGGTCCTACTTCCGCGAGGTCATGGCCGATGATGGAACCAGCGCGGCGCTCAGCGGCCTGACGGTCAGCCGGGTGTCCGGCAAGCCGACGGTGTTCGTGGCGGTGCCCATCCAGGCCGGCGGGGTGAAGACCGGCGCGGTGATCGCATCCCTGAACCTGACCTGGTTCACCCACTTGGGGGAGCGGCTGCCGTATGGCGGGGACGAGCTGCTGCAGGTGCTGGACAGCCGCGACGGCTCCATTATCGCCCGTGCGCCCGACCGCTCCGCCAGGATCGGGCAGGCCGTGCCGGGCCATCCCGTGCTGCAGGCGGTGCGTGATGCGCCGATGGGCGGCTCGGTCGTGGCTGCGGACCTGGACGGCGCCAGGCGGATCTTCGGCTTTGCGCCGCTGCCCGGGCGCGGCAACAGCATCGTCATCGCCGTCGGCGTGCTGGAGGCAGAGGTCCGGCGGGAAGCGGACCTACGCTCGGGCTATGCCTTGGCGGTCGCGCTGGGAGCGGTGGCGTTTGCGGTGCTGGCGGGCTGGCTGGCGGCGCAGCACGCGCTGCTGCGTCCAATACGCAGCCTGGCGATGGCGGCGCAGCAGATGGGCAGCGGGAACCTGGCGGCGCATGCGCGGATGGGACGCGGCGCGGCGCGGGAGTTGCGCGCGCTTGCCTCCGCCTTCGCCCGCATGGCCCGGCGCCTGCGAGAGCGGGACGACCGCATTGCCGGCATGGGGCGGCAGCTCGCCGCCAGCGAGGCGCATCACCGGCTGCTGGCGGACACCGCGACGGACGTGATCGCCCGGTTCGACCTGCAGTTTCGCCACGCCTACGTGTCGCCGTCCTGCCATGAGGTGCTGGGATACCGGCCGGAGGAGCTTGTGGGGCGGCATCTGTCGGACGTCGTGCTGCGGGATGATTGGGCGGAGGTGGACTCGTCGCTCGTGCTGCCGTTGATCGGCGGGAACCTGGCGGTGCGCGTCACCTACCGCGCCCTGCGTGCCGATGGCCGGACCACCTGGGTCGAGAGCAATGGCCGCCGGCTCGCGGATGGCACCGGGTATGTCTTCGTCAGCCGCGACGTTTCGGCGCGCAAGCTGCTGGAGCAGCAGTTGGAGGAGGCGAACTGTCAACTGCGGGTCCTGGTGCGTCAGGATGGGCTGACCGGGCTGGGCAACCGCCGGCATTTCGACGAGATGCTCGGCACCGAGTATCGCCGGGCCATGCGGGACGGGGAGCCGCTATCGCTCATCATGGTGGATGTGGACCGGTTCAAGACGTTCAACGACCTGTATGGGCACCCGGCGGGGGACACCTGCCTGCGGGGGGTCGGCGCCGCGTTGGCCGGGTCGCTGCGCCGCCCGGCGGACCTGGCGGCGCGGTATGGCGGGGAGGAGTTCGCGGTGCTGCTGCCCGGCACGGACGAGTCTGGGGCGCTGGCGACGGCGTCGCGCATCCAGGAAGCGATGCGGGCCGTGGCGTTGCCGCATGCCGGGTCCGAGTTCGGCATCGTCACGCTCAGCATGGGGATTGCGGTGCTGGCGGGCGGCGGGACCAGCGCCGGCCCGGCTGCTCTGGTGGAGGCAGCGGACGCCGCGCTGTATGCCGCCAAGCGGTCCGGGAGGAACACGGCGCACCTGACCGTTGGCTGAGGGCTGGTTTGATGGTGTGGTGCGCTGGGTGGTTGACGCGGCTGTCGTGTGCTTGCTTCGCCCAACAAAGGCGTTGGGCGGGCAACAAAGACGTTGGGCGGGCAACGAAGGCGTTGCGCGGAGCTTACGGGTAGATGCCGGCTCCGCTGCGGTGGGTGGAAACCCACGCCAGCCCAGCGCATCCCCGAACGGGGTATTGGGGTCAGGCGGACTGGCTCAGCACCAAGCGCCGGCGGCGGGCGTGGCGGAGCGGTAGGGCGGCGTAAACGTCCTTGACTGCCTCGGTGATGGTCACGCCAGCCAGTCGCGGCGCAATCCGGCGGCCCGCGCGTTCCCATAGCGGCGCGGCGCGCAGCACCAGCCTTACGTGGGTCGGCGGCACATACAGCGCTGTCGCCCGTCGCTCGACGCTGAACAGGCTGGCCTGCAGCAGGCGGCCAATCTGGCCCTGGGAGTAGGGCTGGCCGTGGCCAAACGGCGTGCTCTCGACATGCGCCCAAACGCCGACGCGGTTGGGCGCCACGACCAGCAGGCGGCCATCGTCGCGCAGCACGCGCCAGACTTCCCGCAGCAGCAGGTGGGCATTCTCCGAGGCTTCCAGCCCGTGCACCAGCAGGATGCGGTCGAAGTGCAGGTCGGGGAAGGGCAGGGAGGCTTCTTCCACCGTGACGGACAGGTTGGGATGGCCGGCGGGCCAGCGCGCGACGCCGACCTGCGCCGGGGTGCCGACGATGCAGCGCGCCGCCGTCTCCCGCCAGGGCCGTAGGTAGGGGGCGGCGTAGCCGAGGCCGAGCACCTGCATCCCGGCGACGCTGGGCCATAGCGCCGCGACCTGCTCCCGCAGCAGCCGGCAGGCAACGGCGCCTCGGGCGCTGCCGTAGAACTCCGCCGTGATCTGGGCATCGGGTGTCATGCCATCCTTATAGCATAGCGGCCGTTGCCTCGCCCGGCTTGCACGTTCCGGCTTGCACGCCCCGGCTTGCACATTCCGGTCCCGCCGATGCACGGTGCCGGCCTGCGTTGCCGAGGATTCCATGCCGCTCCATGTTCAGGCCATCCCAATCCTGTCTGACAATTACGCCTGGCTGCTCCGGGACGAGGGGACCGGCGCCGTGGGCTTGGTGGACCCGGCCGACGCCGATGCCTGCATCGCCGCGGTCGAGGCCGCCGGGGGCCGGCTGGACATGATCCTGCTGACGCATCACCACGATGACCACATCGCCGGGGTGGACGCGGTGCGCGCCCGCTATGGCTGCCCGGTGGTGGGCGCTGCCGCCGATGCCAAGCGCCTGCCGCGGCTGGACCAGGCGGTGCGGGAAGGCGATGAGGTGGCGCTGGGCGGCTCCAGGCTGCGGGTGATCGATACGCCGGGGCATACGGTGGGCCACATCTCATATTTCGGCGATGGAGCGCCGCCGGTGCTGCTGTGCGGCGACACGCTGTTTAGCTTGGGCTGCGGCCGTCTGCTGGAGGGCACGGCTGCGAACATGTTCGCCAGCCTGCACAAGTTGGCGGCGCTTCCGGTGGCCACGCTGGTCTGCTGCGGCCATGAGTATACCCAGTCCAACGCCCGCTTTGCCCTGCACGTGGACGGCCACAATCAGGCGCTGCGCAACCGCGCCGCCGCGGTGGACCGGCTGCGCGCCGCGGGGTTGCCGACGGTGCCGAGCATGCTGGGCGACGAGCTGGCGGAGAACCCGTTCCTGCGGGCGACCAGCGCCGAAGCGCTCGGTGCGATCAGATCCCAGAAGGACCAGTTCCGATGAAGCTATACTACTCACCGACCAGCCCGTATGTCCGCAAGATCGCGGCGTGCGCAATCGCCTGCGGGCTGCAGGACCAGATCGTGCGGGTCGAGACCAACCCGCACGTGTCGCCGCCGGCGCTGGTCGCGGACAACCCGCTGTCCAAGGTGCCTTGCCTGGTCACGGAGGACGGCCTGGCGCTGTTCGATAGCCCGGTCATCTGCGAATACCTGGACGCGGTGGGCGAAGGCAGCCTGTTTCCCCCGGCCGGGCCGTTGCGGTGGCGGGCGCTGAAGCTGCAGGCGATCGGCGACGGCATCATGGACGCCGCGGTCATGCGCCGCATGGAGATGGGCCGCCCGGCGGAGGAGGCCCGCTCCGCCAACATGGCCCGGCAGGCGGCGGCGATGGCCCGGTCGCTGGACCAACTGCAAGCGGCGCCGCTGGCCGACCACCTGGACATCGGCACCCTCACGGTGGCCTGCGCGCTGGGCTACCTGGACCTGCGGTTTGCCGACGACAAGTGGCGGGAAGGACGGCCGGCGCTGGCGTCATGGTATGCGGCGATGGAGCATCGGCCGGAGATCGCGGAAACGGCGCCGCCGTCGTAGGGCAAATGGCAGCAGGGTTCGGTCGCTGTGCGTCCGGACCCTGCCGCGATGTGCTCGCGAAGAAAAAAGCCAGACCAGTTTGCGTCCAGTTGGGACACAAATCGGTGCGGCGGACCCGATGGACCAGGGCAGCCCGGGTCCGTCGGGTCCGTGGTCCCCCGGGATGCCGGCGCGAAGGTCTGGGCGGCCTGCAAACCACCGGCAGATTGGATGGGGCACGGCCAGGCGCGTTGGATGGGGCGCGGCCGCGCGCCGGGGCTTAGCTGGGGATCATCCAGGGCACGACATACTGTTGCAGCACGACGAGGACGCCGAGCAGCAAGGTCAGCGCGACACTGTGCTTGAACGTGCGCGCCAGCACCACGCCCTCCTGGCCCCGCAAGTCGGTGACGGACACGCCGGTGGCGATGTTCTGGGGCGAGATCATCTTGCCCATCACGCCGCCCGAGGAGTTGGTCGCGGCGATCAGCACCGGGTTCAGGCCGAGCTGGTTCGCCGCCACCACCTGCAGGTTGCCGAACAGCGCGTTGCCGGAGGTGTCGCTGCCGGACAGGAACACCGCGACCCAACCCAGGAACGGCGACACCAGCGGGAACAGCACGCCGACCGAGGCAACGCCCTTGCCGAGCGTGTAGTTGAGGCCGGAGTAGTTCATCAGGTAGGCGAGGCCAACGATCAGGGCCACCGTCAGGATCGCGATGCGGCTCTGCCGCCAGGTCTGGGCGACGCATTGCACGAAACGGCCCGGCCCGACGCCGACGATGGCGGCGGTGAGGATCG